>NZ_PNCU01000032.1:0-102297 GCF_005886915.1 Pseudoalteromonas sp. S3776
GTTACTCGGTTTTTACTTAGCCCACTAGGTTACAAACCTCGCACCACGATTAAATAAGCACCTAGATTGAACAAATTTTAATCTTGAAAGGTCAACAGGCCTCAATAGAGTGTATTTTAATTGCCTTTACATATAACCAAGCTTGAAAAAACTGCATTATTAGTGTGCTTTATTCTTAGTGCTATTGCATTTTTGGCTCCTCAACTACTTACTGATCATTTGCAACCGCTCATAAATAGCGCCTTAAGCTTTTTAGGGGCGCCGTTTTTTTTGTTAGTCAATTTTTTACTACTTGCCGTCATTGTTATTGCCATAAGCCCGCTTGGTAGGCGAAAAGTAGGCGGGGACGCTGCCCGTGTCGAATTTGGCTTGTTTGGTTGGCTGTCTATGCTTTTTGCGGCAGGAATGGGATCGGGGCTCATTTTTTGGGGTGTAGCAGAACCTGCACTTCACTCAGTTAATCCTGTACTAAAACAAAGTTTATATGAAAACACTCAAACGAGTGGCTTGGCGCTTACACTTGTAAATTGGGGAGCACATGCATGGGCGCTATATGCGGTGTTTGGCTTAGTTTTAGGAGGGCTTAGTACTAAAAGTGGTGAGGCTGGCGATATAGCCGCGCCCGTTCTTAATGTAACCAAAGGGGTTATAAATAGCGGTTGGCAATTTAAGTTGAGCTTTAGTATTAAACTTATAGCCATATTCGCAATATTTTTTGGCGTCGTGGGGACTATTGCAAACTCAACGTTATTGCTTCGTAAAGGGTTGGAATTAAAGCTAGGCATTGAGTCAGTATTGCTTTCGGGTTTAATTATAATTAGTTTAATTGTGGTTTTGTATACGGTTTCTGCAAAGCTAGGCCTGAAAAAGGGGGTGCAAGCGCTGAGTAAGTTTAATGTGCTCTTAGCTTTTGGCATGATTATATGGTTAATGTTTTATGTGCCAATAAAACCAATTATTGATATAGCGATAGGGGGGACTTGGGATTACATTCAGCTCATTACTACTGGTACTTGGCAATTAGAAAGCGTACTTAAAAACCCTGAATGGGCTAATGGTTGGACTTATAATTACTATTTTTGGTGGCTAGCATGGGGGCCATTCGTGGGTGTGTTTTTAGCTAAAATAAGCCAAGGTAGACCTGTGTGGCAATACATTATAGGTGTAGTGTTTGTGCCTACCTTAGTAACCATAATATGGTTTAGTGTTTTTTCGGGGTCGGCTATATCGTGGGATCAAACGCATAGTGCAGGTATTTTAGCGGCTATTAAAGCCGATTACACCCAAGGGTTATTTGTATTTTTTGAACAACTAGGGTGGCAAGGAAGTATTTTAATTTGGTCAAGCTTGCTGCTTTTGCTCATTTTTGTAGCTACATCGGCAGACTCAGCAATACTAATAATAAAGGAGTTAAGTTCTTCCAATAAAAATGCGCATACTAATAACACCGTAAATTTATATGGTTGGTCATTTGCTTTAGGCTTATGTGCTTTTATATTACTTGTTCAAAATAATGAGCCACTCAATAGAAGTGTTGCCATTATTGGTGCGCTTCCCTTTTTGGTTATTTTTATCTTGCAGCTGGTGGGTTTTATTAAAGAGTTTATAAGTGAATTTAAGCACTAGCGCTTACATATTTTTACAATGCTATTTATAAAATTGTATATAATTTAGGTAATTTTATTGCAAGGGTTAATAATGCGTATTTTATTAATTATTCTATTTTCAAATCTATTAATTGGATGCACTGCTGCGGGTATTATTTTAGATGGGGCAGCACGTTCTCAACCTGGCCCAGTAAACGCAGGGCCTGTCGTAAAAGACGAAGAGGGTTTTAGCTTTACTAAGCTTGGTGCTCAAGTTGATATGGCTATAGTTAAATTTGTAAAAGGTGAGGGCAATAACAATACGGTACAAGTTTGCAGGCAAGTTAGTAAAGTATTGAAAGAGTGTGTAGAAGTAGAGAAATTTGATCTACACACTAATGAGGTTACGCAGTTAAAAACTGACTATGAAATGATAAGTGTTGGTCAATAAAGCTGCTTATAAAAAAGTAACTATGATCATAGCCTGCTTGCATTTCAATACTAAGCGGATAGCCTTTATTTTTAGCAACAGCCGCTAAGTTTTGTGGCTTAAGTTGCTCCTCTAAAAACCCATCGGCATCGCCCTGTGTTACAAGCATAGGGAGAAAATCAGCCTGCTGCGCTTTTTTCATCAACTCGCACGAATCGTATTGACCCCAAAGCGCTTTGTCGGTGCCTAAGTAACCCGTAAATGCTTTCACGCCCCACGGGCAGTCAATTGGATTAACAATAGGGCTAAAGGCCGATGCGCTAATATACGCTTTAGGGTTTTTAAGTGCGACCATTAAAGCACCGTGGCCGCCCATAGAGTGACCACTAATAGCTTTAGTGCTTGTTACCGGGAAGTGTTGCTCAATAAGCATAGGTAGTTCATCAACTACATAGTCATACATATTAAAATGTGTATTGAACGGTGCTTGCGTTGCGTTTACGTAAAAACCCGCGCCTTGGCCAAAGTCGTAGTTATCGTCATCAGGAACATTATCACCACGTGGGCTTGTATCAGGCGCTACAATAGCAATACCCAGCTCAGCTGCTTTTTTAAATGCGCCGGCTTTTTGCATAAAGTTTTCGTCTGTACAGGTTAAACCCGATAGCCAATAAAGCACTGGCACTTTATTAGTTTCGCTTGCGCCTGGGGGTAAAAATACCGAAAAACGCATTGTGCAATGGGTACTGGTTGCAGTGTGGGTATATTGTTTGTGCCAACCACCTGCTACTTTTGTACTTGAGATATTTTCTAACATAAAAATCCTTAAAAGCCGCAAACAATTAAGTAATACGGCTTTTTAATCCATAAGTTACCAATAGCGTATTAGTAGTGAATTACTGTACGAATACTTTTACCTTCGTGCATTAAATCAAACGCATCGTTAATTTCTTCAAGGCTCATTGTATGGGTAATAAAGTCGTTAAGCGCAAATTCGCCAGCCATGTAACGCTCAACGATTTCAGGTAATTGCGAACGGCCTTTAACGCCACCAAATGCGCTACCACGCCATACACGCCCTGTTACAAGCTGGAAAGGTCGGGTTGAAATTTCTTGGCCAGCACCGGCCACACCAATAATAACCGACTCACCCCAACCTTTATGACAACACTCAAGTGCTGAGCGCATTACATCAACGTTACCAATACACTCAAACGAATAATCAACGCCGCCATCGGTCATATCAACAATTACTTCTTGAATTGGTTTGTCGAAATCTTTTGGATTAATTAAATCGGTTGCGCCAAGTTTTGTTGCAAGGTCAAATTTGCTGGTATTGATATCAACACCAATAATGCGACCAGCGCCTGCCATTTTTGCACCAATAATGGCCGATAAACCAATGCCACCTAAGCCAAAAATAGCCACGGTATCGCCTGGTTTTACGTTTGCAGTGTTTGTTACCGCGCCCATGCCTGTAGTTACACCACAGCCTAATAAACAAATCTCTTCGAGCGACGCTTCTTTATTTACTTTTGCAAGTGAAATTTCTGGCAGTACGGTGTACTCAGAAAAAGTAGACGTGCCCATGTAGTGATAAATTGGTTGGCCGTCTTTAAAAAAGCGTGTAGTGCCATCTGGCATTAGGCCTTTACCTTGTGTTTCGCGCACTGCTGAACACAGGTTAGTTTTGCCTGAGGTACACATTTTACATTCACCACATTCAGCAGTGTATAAAGGAATAACGTGATCGCCTACTTCAACACTGGTTACGCCTTCGCCCACTGCATACACAACGCCTGCACCTTCGTGGCCTAAAATTGCAGGGAAGATACCTTCCGGGTCTTCACCTGATAAAGTAAATGCATCAGTGTGACAAACACCTGTTGCAGTAATTTTTACCATTACTTCGCCTTTTTTGGGCATCATCACATCAACTTCTTCAACGCTTAACGGTTGGTTTGGACCCCATGCAATAGCTGCTTTTGATTTTATAAATTCAGACATATGCTTATCCTTTGTAGTGGTTTTAAATAACAATTGTAGACCCAAAGTGTTTGGGTGATGGCTCTATTGTATTTGTTTCTCAAATAATGATAATCTCTGATTTATTAAAACACTTTTACAGTATGGTAATAATGGCACGTTGGGATGGCATAGACGAGTTTATAGCCGTGGGTGAAGAGGGCAGTTTTACAGCAGCGGCTAATGTACTGGGGTTGTCGGTTGCTCATATAAGTCGCCATGTAACGGCGTTGGAGCAGCGTTTAAATACCCAACTACTCACCCGTACCACCCGAAAAGTGGTATTAACCAAAGAGGGTGAAGCCTTTTTACATCAAACTAAGCAGTTACAACATGCTATGGACGATGCAACGCAAAGCTTAGCTACGCAGCAAACAACGCCAAAAGGGAAAATTAAATTAACAGCACCAGTTATGTATGGTGAAACTTTTATTATGCCTATTGTGCACAATTTTATGGACGCTCACCCTGAGGTTGAAGTTATTGCTACACTTTCTAACGAGCAAGAGAACCTACTCGAAGGCGGGTTTGATTTAGCCATTCGGTTAGGGCATTTAAAAGATTCAAGCCACAGAGCACGGCGTTTAAGTGCTAGGCGCTTTATAATGTGTGCCTCCCCCGATTATTTATCCCGAGTAGGTGAGCCTCATACCCTAGGTGAGCTAACACAACATCAATGTTTAATTGGTAACAGTAGTTACTGGCGAGTAAACGAAAACGGCCGTGATAAACACATTAAAATTGCAGGGCGCTTGCGCTGCAATAGTGGATGGGCGTTAGTTGATGGCGCAAAAAAAGGCTTAGGAATAGTCCAGCTACCTAATTATTACATTGAAAATGAGCTACGAACGGGTGAGCTTGTGCCCGTATTAACCCCTTATCAGCCGGAACAAGAAGGTGTGTGGGGAATTTACCCGCCGCGTCAGTTTGTTGCCACTAACGTAAGAGTATTACTCGATTATTTAGTGGCTGGACTTGAATAAAGCGCGCTTAAAATATAGCCAAGTGTAAGATTTATAAATTATTTCTTACATTTATGGTCATATTCAATTCATCTTAGTTCGTGCTAATATAGCCGCACACTTTTAGCATAAATGTTTTAAATAATATGTTTCAACCGGTTAGCTTATTTATAGGGCTCAGATATAGCCGCTCCTCTAAAGGAAATGCGTTTATATCGTTTATTTCATTTTTTTCTATTGCCGGGATAGCCATAGGGCTTATGGCCTTATTCACTGTAAGCAGTGTAATGAATGGCTTTGAAAACAGTTTAAAAACTAATATGTTAGGGCTCATTCCTCACGTAGAAATACAAGCTAATAAACACACCAGCGCGCAAATGAATGCGTTAAAAGCTGATTTAGAGCGCTCAGATTACGTAGATCACGTAAGCCTATACCGCCATGGCGAAGCCATTTTGCAAACCAATAAAGACTTACACGGCGTATTACTGCAAGGCTTGTATGGCGATAACGGCTCGTTATATAAAATTACCGATAAAGTTGTTCAGGGCAATTGGCAAAACGTTTTAAATGATAGCTACAGCATAGCTATTAGCCGCTATTTAAGCCGTAAACTTGGTGTTGGTATGGGAGAAAAATTGCGCGTAATTATGCCTAATGCCTCTACATACACGCCACTTGGGCGCGTACCTAGTCAGCGGTTATTTAAAATAGCCGCAATATACGAAACCGGCTCAGAAATAGATATGGGCCTTGCATTTACCAGCGGTGCATCTTTACAGCGGGTATTAAAGCTTAACAAAAATACCGCGCCTAACTTAAGTGTGTCGTTGCATGAACCCTTTGAATTAGCGCAATTTACAAAGGACAGCCAACTTATTTTACGTGATTATCAAGTAAGTGACTGGCGCAGTAGCCAAGGCACGCTATTTGCCGCGGTTGCCATGGAAAAACGTATTATGTCTATGTTGTTAGGACTGATTGTATTAGTGGCTGTATTTAATATTGTCTCAGCATTGACAATGATGGTGAGTGAAAAACAAGGGGAAGTGGCAATATTACAAACCTTAGGTTTAACGCCTTCACAAGTACAAAAAGTGTTTATGGTGCAAGGCTTGTATAACGGCGTTATTGGCACCGCGATAGGTTCACTTTTAGGTGTATTGTTTAGCTTATATATTAATGAGCTACTCGCTGCTGTAGGGCTAAACCTACTCGCAGGTGTAGAGCTTCCGGTAAAGTTTGATGTGTTAAGCCTCGTTATTATTGCGCTTAGCAGTATTACAATGAGCTTTTTAGCCACTTTATATCCTGCGCGCAAAGCCGCAAAAGTAAAACCAGCAGAGGTATTGCGTTATGAATGATTTAGTTATTAGCTGTCAAAACTTAAGTAAAGTTTATCAAGATGGCCAAAACCAAGTAGAAGTATTAAAAGGGGTAGACCTATCACTTAACCAAGGAGATATGCTGGCTATAGTGGGCAGCTCGGGCTCAGGGAAAAGTACCTTACTGCATATTTTAGGCACCCTTGATACGGCTACATCGGGTAGCGCTAAAATAAAAAATCAAGACGTTGCTAAATTATCGCGAACAGATCAAGCGGCGTTTAGAAATAAAAACTTGGGCTTTATTTATCAGTTTCACCATTTATTAATGGAATTTAGTGCAGTTGAAAACGTGGCTATGCCGCTGTTAATTAAAGGGCTCAACGCTAACGAAGCGAAAGAGCAAGCGCTTGAAATGCTCGATAAAGTAGGTTTAGCGCATCGTAGTGAGCATAAACCATCGGCACTGTCAGGTGGAGAGCGCCAACGTGTTGCTATTGCCCGAGCGCTGGTGACTAAACCCGCATTAGTGTTAGCTGACGAGCCTACTGGTAACCTTGATAAGCAAAATGCAATTAAAATTTACGATTTAATTAATGAGCTTAATAAAAGCTTAAATACTAGTTTTGTAGTGGTCACTCACGACTTAGAGCTTGCAGACAAGCTAGGTAAAATTGCGTATTTAGATGATGGGAAACTTGCCATTAAAGAGTCGCACCATGTTGCTTAGTTTATTTTTAAGTGAACGTTTTAGAGCGTATTCTGGCCATAAAGACGAAAAAAACGCATTTGTAAGCTTTATTGCCAAAGCCTCTACTGTTGGTATTTTATTAGGGGTGGCGGTGTTAATTGTTGCGCTTTCGGTTATTAATGGCTTTGAGCAGCAACTTGTGCATCGTTTATTAAGTGTGGTACCGCAAGTTGAATACGTAGCACCAAGCAGGCCAATTGCCAATTGGGCTGAAAAAGTTGAACGGTTAGAGCACCAGCCACATGTTACTGGTGCTGCGCCGTTTATAGCGGTAAATGGTATGGCGCAATTTAAAAGCCAGCTAAAAGCGGTAGAAGTACGCGGCGTTGAACCAAGCTATGAAGGAAATGTATCGGCCATAAACCAATTTACCCAAGGTACACTGGTTAGTCAGCTGCGCACGGATGATGTAATTTTAGGCCAGCAAATTGTTAAGCAGTTAGGCGCTAATATAGGCGACAATATTACTTTACTCATTCCTAAAATTAGTGAGCAAGGTAAGTCATTATTAGCCCCTAAACGCGTAACGTTAACACTTGCGGGCATTATAGAAATGGGTGGCCCAATAGATAGCACCGCTGCGTTTATTCATTTAAATAAAGCACAAAGCGTTTTAGGTTACGATAATAGCCAAGTAACTGGGCTTAGGTTAAGTGTTGATGACGTATTTGAGGCGCATCAAATTGCACTGCGAGTTGGTCAAACTATTAGTGATTATGTGTATGTGTCTAGTTGGTTTAGAACGCAAGGTAGCTTGTATCAAGATATACAAATGGTACGTACCATTGTTTATATAGTGGTATTTTTAATTATAGCGGTAGCCAGTTTTAATATTGTGTCATCCTTGGTAATGGAAGTTCGCGAAAAGCAAGGCAACATAGCTATTTTAAAAACCATGGGCGCTAAAGACAGTACTATTTTAGCTACATTTGTCATGCAAGGTTTAACGCAAGCTTTTGTTGGGGTACTACTTGGTACATTAGTCGGGGTTGTACTTGCGCTTAATATAAGTGAGCTGTTTACATGGGTGAGTCATTTATTCGGTGCTAACCCACTCGAAGGCGTTTATTTTATTGAGTTTTTACCCAGTAAATTAGTACTCAGTGATATAGGTATAACAGTGATAGTTACCTTTATTTTAGCTGTACTTGCTACTATTTACCCCGCGTGGCAAGCAACGCGAGTCGACCCTGCAAAAGTGTTGGGTAATTAACAACTTTTTATAGCGTAAATATCAATAGGGCAGCGTGTCTTAAGCTGCTAAACTGCGCGCTCATTTAACGTGGGCGCTCTAATTTAGCCTTGCTCTCTACTCAGGAAATTACTTTGACAAATAACGATATGTTACGCCGTGTTCGCTATACCTTTAATTTAACCGATACTGCCATGGTCGGTATTTTTGCCGCCGCAGAGGCAACAGTTACCATTGAGCAAGTTGTTGCATGGTTAACAAAAGAGGGCGAGCAAGGGTTTGTTAAAATGTCAGACACTGAGTTTGCTACGTTTTTAAATGGCTTTATTAATACTAAGCGTGGCAAGCGTGAAGGCCCACAGCCTGTGCCAGAGGCTAAGTTAACCAATAATATTATTTTTATGAAACTGCGTATTGCGCTAAACATGAAAGCAGAAGATGTTATAGCAACACTTGCACAGGTTGACTTTGAATTAAGTAAGCATGAGCTGAGTGCGTTTTCTCGCAAAGTAGAAAACAAACATTACCGTGTGTGTAATGACCAAATTTACGTTTGTTTTTAACAGGTGTTCAGCAGCAATACCGCCCAACAGAGTAAATAAATTATTTAACGCTAAAAGCTCAGCAATTGCTGAGCTTTTTTGTAGTTAATATTTGCGGCTAAGAAAAGGCCTTATCAGTAAGTAATTGCTGCATTTGCTCTCGCATTTTAAACTTTTGCAGTTTGCCTGTTACTGTCATTGGGTAACTCTCTACAAAGCGAATATAACGGGGCATTTTAAAATAGGCGAGTTTGTCTTTTAAAAAGGCACGTATTGCTTGCTCATCAAGAGTTGCATCTTCTTTTGGTTGGATCCACGCGCACACTTCTTCACCGTACTTTTCATCACTAATACCAAATATAGCGGCATCTTGAACACCTGGATAAGTGTAAAGAACCTCTTCAATTTCGCGTGGGTAAATGTTTTCGCCACCTCGAATAATCATGTCTTTAATACGGCCGACAATAGTAACAAATCCTTCGCTGTCCATTACCCCCAAATCACCAGAGTGCAACCAACCTTCATCATCTATAGTGGCTTGTGTTTTTTCTTCGTCATTCCAATAGCAGCGCATTATACCGGCGCCTTTACTACAAACCTCACCGGGTACACCTACTTTTTGAATGTTACCCAATTCGTCAATAATTTTAACTTCAGTGTGAGCAAGGGCGCGGCCAACGGTTGTTACTTGACGCTCTATAGATGAGTCGGTTTCGGTTATATTATTGATTGGGCTGCATTCTGTTTGCCCATACGCAATTAAAACCTGATGCATATTCATTTGTGTTTGTACTTTACGCATGACTTGCTCAGGGCACGTAGAACCTGCCATAACACCGGTGCGCAACGTGCTAAGGTTATAGTTAGTAAAATTAGGCAGCTCTAGCTGGCTAATAAACATAGTAGGTACACCGTGCAGCGCCGTGCAGCCTTCTTGCTGTACTACATCAAGCGTGGTTTTTGCATCAAATGCATCGCTAGGGTATATAGCTGCGGCGCCTTTAGTTACACACAAAAGACTGCCAAGCACCATACCAAAACAATGATACAGCGGCACAGGAATACATAGTTTATCTTGTGCTGTAAAATGCATAGCATCAGCGACAAAAAGTGCATTATTAAGTATGTTTTTATGCGTCAGTGTCGCACCTTTAGGGTTGCCCGTGGTGCCGGAGGTAAATTGAATATTTATGTCCTGTTCGGCACTTAAATTTGCAGCAATAGCGTTGAGCTCTAGCTTATGAGCTGGCGTGGCCATATTCATAATATCTGAAAAAGAAAACATACCAGGGCTTGTTTCATCACCAATCCGTATTACATTTTTAAGGCTAGGTAAAGCGTGAGATGACAGTTTCCCATTTTCACACTGCTTAAGTTCTGGCGCTAAACTATTTAACATATCTATATAGTTACTGCCCTTAAATTGCGAAGCGGTAATGAGTGTTGAGCACTCAACACTGTTTAATGCAAATTGAAGTTCGTTAGGCCGATAGGCTGGGTTGATGCACACCATAATGGCACCTATCTTGGCGCTCGCAAATTGGGTTAAACACCACTCAATGTTATTGGGTGACCATATTCCGACCCGATCTCCTGGCTTAATACCTATGGCTAATAGCCCCATAGCAAGTTGATTAACTTCTTTTTGAAACGCTCTGTACGTTAAGTGTACATTTTGATGGCTAACAACGACAGCAAGCGAATCAGGGTGTTTGTCGACAATAAAGTCAAAGTATTCGCCAATTGTTTTATCCGTAAGCGGCGTACTTTGCGCACCTTTAAAATAGCTTTTTGTGAGCGGTAATGTGTTTATTTGTTCTACTTCTTTTACCGAGCGCGATGGTGTAATCATGTGCTTCTCCGTATTAATGTATGTCAGTTACTTATACCAATTCGTGATGATGAGTAAGTATTTTTTTACGTAGCCTCTAATAGCTGCGTAGAAAATTAAAATAGTTAAGCGAATTGTTATGAGCTGTAGTTAAAATAAACACATATTGTCGACAAAGAAAGAGGGGGTAGACTAATGTACTAAGCGTTAAGAGAAGTTAAATGAAAATGTTTTATAGAAGGGCTATAAAAAGCTAGGTTTTATGCAGGCATAAAAAAACGCCACTAAAAGGCGTTTTTATAATTTGTTTTAGTCGCTTAAAGGCTTATAGCTCATCACTGCGGTAGGTTTTTTTCATAATGTATACATAGGCATTAACAAAAGCGTTTTCTTGGTACTTTTTAAGGCCCGTGTCTTCAAACGCAATAGGAATTGGGTTGCGTTTGAGCTGCTCTTTAATTTCGGTCGTTGAGAACACGCGAACATCTAACTCTTCGATTAATTGAATCGCTGTTTCCATTTTAAAGCCCTTTGCACTGCCTGCAAATTTACCTTTAGGTTGGCGCTCACGAATGGCAACAGAATCAATTTGATAATCTTGCATTAGTTTTGCAAAATCAAATTGAAATTTACGCATTATTTCAGTGTCGTTACCGTTACCTAAGGTAAAGCGTGTTTGGCGCACATCGCGAATATCAAATACGTCGTTATCTTTACTTAAAATACAAAGTAGTACATCGCTACCGGTAATTTCTACACCACATGTTCTCATTGCTGTTCTCTAATATAACTTAATTGTTAGGTATTATACCCAACATCTAATAAATTGCGAGAGCGAGGCTTTGCGTGTGAATTTTAATAATCAATAAACTCAAGTTGTCACATCCTTAATTTAAATTAGCGAGCGAAAAACAAAAAAATGACTATTTTAGGTAAAATTTCAAGTAATGAGCGTGCTTTAAACTTGTAATTGATACTCTATCACGCGACAATATCTTTTTTGTAGTTGAGCAGACTCAGCATCTACATTAGTCATTTGTGGCGAAAAATAGTCAATGCTTATTCGTAAAAGCGTTGTCGAGTCATTCTCATTTAATTTATTTAAAAATACACGTGATACATTGTAGGTGTCACCACTGTATGTAAGGATTTATAATGCCAGTTATTACTCTTCCTGACGGCAGTCAGCGTAGTTTTGAAAACCCTGTAAGTACTCTTGATGTAGCTAACGATATTGGCCCTGGTCTTGCTAAAGCAACCATTGCTGGACGCGTTAACGGCGAGCGTGTTGATGCGTGCGATATGATAAACGAAGATTCGCGCCTTGAGATCATCACCGCAAAAGACGACGACGGCTTAGAAATTATTCGTCACTCGTGTGCTCACTTAATCGGTCACGCAGTTAAGCAGCTTTTCCCTGACGCTAAAATGGCTATTGGTCCAACTATCGATAACGGTTTTTACTACGATATTGATATGGAACACTCTTTGTCTCAAGAAGACTTAGACGCCATTGAAAAGCGTATGTTACAACTTGCAAAAACAAACTACGACGTAGTGAAAAAAAATGTAAGCTGGCAAGAAGCACGCGATACGTTTGAAGCGCGTGGCGAAACGTACAAAATGGAAATTTTGGACGAAAACATCGCAAAAGATGACAGACCAGGATTATACCATCACGAAGAGTACGTAGACATGTGTCGTGGTCCACACGTACCAAACATGAAATTCTGCCAAAACTTCAAAATAATGAAAGTGGCTGGTGCATACTGGCGTGGCGACTCTGAAAACAAAATGCTACAGCGTATTTACGGCACAGCGTGGGGCGACAAAAAGCAACTCAAAGCGTATCTTAAACGTTTAGAAGAGGCTGAAAAACGCGATCACCGCCGTATTGGTAAAGCCCTTGATTTATGGCACTGGCAAGAAGAAGCGCCAGGTATGGTATTTTGGCATAACGATGGTTGGAGCATTTACCGCGAGCTTGAAGAGTTTGTTCGTGAAAAACTGCGTGAATACGGCTACGAAGAAGTTAAAGGTCCAATGATGATGGACCGCTCTTTGTGGGAAAAATCAGGTCACTGGGAAAAATACTCAGACGCCATGTTTACCACAGAGTCTGAAAAACGCGAATACGCTATAAAACCAATGAACTGCCCAGGTCACGTACAGATTTTTAACCAAGGTTTAAAATCGTACCGTGATTTACCACTGCGTATGGCTGAGTTTGGTTGTTGTCACCGTAACGAACCATCAGGTGCTTTACACGGCTTAATGCGTGTACGTGGCTTTACACAAGATGATGCTCACGTGTTCTGTACAGAAGAGCAAGTAATGGACGAAGTGTCAGCGTGTATTAAGATGGTTTATGATACCTATGAGACATTCGGTTTTGACAAAATTGTAGTGAAGCTTTCTACGCGCCCTGAAAAACGCATCGGCGACGATGAAATTTGGGACAAAGCAGAGGTTGCATTAGCCGATGCACTTAAAGCAAACGACATTGAATTTGATTACCTACCAGGTGAAGGTGCCTTTTACGGACCTAAAATTGAATTTACTTTGTACGATTGTTTAGACAGAGCGTGGCAATGTGGTACAGTGCAACTCGACTTTGCATTACCGGGTCGTTTAGGCGCTACTTATGTAGCTGAAAACAACGAGCGACGTACGCCAGTTATGATACACCGTGCTATTTTAGGCTCAATTGAGCGCTTTATCGGTATTTTAACTGAAGAATACGCTGGTTTATTCCCAACGTGGCTTGCGCCAAAGCAAGTGGTAATTATGAACATTACCGATAAACAAGCAGATTACGTGAACGAAATTGTACAAAAATTAAATAAACTTGGAATTAGAGCCGCTGCTGACTTGAGAAATGAGAAGATTGGCTTTAAAATCCGAGAACATACACTTAAGCGTATTCCTTACTTACTGGTTGTCGGCGATAAAGAAGTTGAACAACAGGAAGTAGCAGTACGTACCCGCACAGGTGAAGACCTAGGCAAATTTAATGTTGATGATTTTGTAGCTAAAATTAGCGAAGAAATTAAAAATCGACAGTAAAAATCGAGCGTGTAGGGCAATCACAAACAGCCAACTACACGCTTATATTATTGATATTCTTGGAGGAACGTACCATTAGAGGCGGCAAGAAAGGGCAACAAACAGCTCAAAAAAATCGTATTAACGAAGAAATTACAGCTCAAGAAGTTCGTTTAATCGACATCGAAGGCGAACAAGCTGGAATTCAGTCATTAAAAGACGCACAAGCTATGGCTGATGCAGCGGGTGTTGATCTTGTAGAGATTAGCCCAAACGCTGAGCCGCCTGTTTGTAAGGTTATGGACTACGGTAAGTTCATCTTTGAAAAAAGCAAAGAACTAAAAGAGCAGAAGAAGAAGCAAAAGCAAATCCAGATTAAAGAAATCAAATTCCGTCCTGGTACGGATGAAGGTGACTATCAGGTTAAGCTGCGCAACTTACGCAAGTTCTTAGAAGCTGGCGATAAAGCTAAGATCACTATCCGCTTCCGTGGCCGCGAAATGGCTCACCAAGAAATTGGTATCGAATTATTAAACCGTGTTAAGGCTGATTTAGAAGAACTTGCAGTAGTTGAGTCTTTCCCAAATCGTGTTGAAGGCCGTCAAATGGTTATGATGATGGCGCCTGTTGCTAAAAAGTAATTTTTAAGCGATAATGCGCACCGAATTTAGCCCAGGTACCCAAGTAATATGTAAATATTCACCTGTGCTAACCGGTTTTAAAGTAAAATTGCGGCATTTATGCTGGGTTTTCACCGGAATATGGCAGTAAGTTAGGCCTAAAAGTGGAGCTATAGAAATATATCTCACGCCTGCTTACTAATTTTTAAGCAATACATTTGGAGTTATTGCAATGGCTTATAAGCTAAAAAGTCACAGAGGCGCTGCTAAGCGTTTCAAGAAAACTGCTTCTGGCGGTTTCAAGCGTAAACAAGCGCATCTTCGTCACATTCTGACTAAGAAAACTTCTAAGCGTAAGTTACACCTACGTCCTAAGATGATGGTTCATAAAAATGACCATGGTCTAGTTTCACGTATGTTACCATTCGCTTAATAGGGGTTTTTAGAAATGGCAAGAGTTAAACGCGGCGTTGTCGCACGTGCACGTCACAAAAAAGTTTTAAAGCAAGCTAAAGGTTACTACGGAGCACGTTCACGTGTTTACCGCGTAGCTTTCCAGGCAGTTACTAAAGCGGGTCAATACGCTTACCGTGACCGTCGTGCTAAGAAACGTACTTTCCGTCAATTATGGATTGCACGTATCAATGCAGCTTCACGTCAAAATGGTCTGTCTTACAGCCGTTTTATCAATGGTCTTAAAAAGACTTCTGTAGAAATCGATCGTAAGATCCTTGCAGATATCGCTGTTTACGACCAAGTTGCATTTGCAGCGCTTGTTGAAAAAGCAAAAGAAGGCCTAGCGGCAGCTTAAGCTTTTTTAAATAAGTATTAAAGAGGAGCCTTAGGCTCCTTTTTTTGTGCCTACAATTTTAGACTCACCTAATAATATCTCCCACCAATAGTACTTTATTGTTTTGAGGGCTAAATGTGTCGCTATCTGCGTTAAAAAAGTCTCGTTTAGAACAATTAAATAGCAAAATTTTTTGTTTCGCTAGCAACACATATCTCCATCTTCAAAATAGATCACCTAATAAAGTGTACGGGTATCAGCGGGCTTTCTTTTTTGTTGAATCACCGCACTTTTATAATATCACTATGTTTACTTGGTATAATTTATTTTATTAAAGCGTTTGTTAGAGAAAACTATGTTTGCAAGTCTGTTATTTTTATCTGCAATTGCGGCAGATAACAGTCATTTACCGCCTCTTATTCCTTGGCAAGGTAATAGCGTTTCGTTATTACAGCAACAAGGCCCGTTAACCACTGATTTTGAGTTGTCTCAGGGTAAAGCTTCGCCAAATTATGCCGACACAATGGCGTTTGTAGATAGATTAGTTGCTGCAAACCCCACACAGTTTCAATCTCAAACAATAGGGTACAGTAATAGCAAACGAGCTATTAAAATGTTGGTTGCCAGTGAGCAAGGGTTCTTTGAAGCAGGGCAGATGGCTAACAGCACTAAGCCAACTATTCTTATCCAAGCCGGTATTCATGCAGGCGAGATAGATGGTAAAGACGCTATGTTTATGTTGCTGCGCGATATTGCAACAGGTAAGCGCCGTGATATTTTAAAAAAGGTAAACATACTTTTTATTCCTATCTTAAACGTAGATGGCCATGAGCGTAGCAGTGCATTTAATCGTATAAATCAGCGCGGCCCTGCAAAAATGGGCTTTAGAACCAATGCAAATAATCTAAACCTTAATCGCGATTTCACTAAGTTAGATACACCCGAGGTAAGAAGTGTTTTAAAGGTTATTAATGATTATAACCCCAACTTGTACATTGATGTGCATGTTACCGATGGCGCAGATTATCAATACGATGTTACCTATGGTTATAATCCCGTTTTTGCCAGTGAATCGCCCGCGATATCGGATGCTTTAGATCAGTATATAAAGCCGGTTATTAACGAAACATTACAAAAGCAAGGACATATACCTGGGCCATTAGTGTTTGTTATGGATAAACGCGACTTTAAAAAAGGCCTTGCAGGTTGGGTGGCTACACCGAGATTTTCAAACGGGTGGGGCGATTTAAAGTCATTACCAACAATTTTAGTTGAAAACCATTCTTTAAAACCTTATCAACAACGCGTATTAGGCACCTATGTATTTTTAGATGGGGCGATAAACGCGCTTTCTCAGTACAGCCATGAGCTTGCTAACGCCGTAAAAAAAGAGCAAGAATTTGTACCTGATAAACTAATTGTTAAACGATCTTATGCAAAACAAGCAGACACAATTAGTGAGTTTAAAGGGGTAGAGTACACTTCAAGTGTAAGTGCGCTTTCGGGGCAAACTGAAGTTAAATATTTGGGAAAAGCCTATACCTACACTGACTTACCGATTTATTGGCAAAAACAGGTTGAACGAGTTGTTGATGTACCACAAGCATTTTTTGTACCGCCCGTGTATAGCGATATAATAGAAAAGCTTAAGTTACATGGGGTGTCAGTAAATAAACTTAAAGGCGCGAATACACAACCATTAAAGCTTGCTAAGGTGTTGGATTATTCGTTTGATAAAGCCCCGTTTGAAGGGCGTTTTAGAGTCTCAGCAAGTTTTGATTATGTGCCTGCAATAAATGTAGATTTAGACGGTTGGTATCAAGTAAACACGCAACAAAAGGCAGGGGAATTAGCGGTTCATTTATTACACCCGGAAGCTCCTGATTCATTTTTTGCGTGGGGTGAGTTTAATACGATTTTTCAACGCACAGAGTACATGGAAAATTACGCGTTAATCCCATACGCACGGAAAATGCTTAAAGACAACCCAAAACTTGCCCTTGAGTTTGATAAAAAACTTAAAGATAAAGCATTTGCGCACGATGCCAATGCACGTTTGAACTGGTTATATTCACATACTCCATTTTATGATGAAGCGTATTTAAAATACCCAATTTTAATGTCGTATGAGCAAGTAGCCGTTATCCCCGATCAAAAAGATAAAGAAATTTAATATGCGCGTTATTACGATACCCGTGACTCCTTTTTCCCAAAATTGCAGAATAATCAGCTGTACAGAAACAAAGCAAGCAGTGGTAATTGACCCAGGTGGCGACACACAAAAAATTATAGCCACGCTTAATGAACACAAATTAGTATTGAGCGCTATTTGGCTTACGCATGGGCATTTAGACCATGTAGGTGCAGCTGATGAATTACGCGCACATTACAATGTACAAATTATTGGCCCGCAAAAAGATGAGTCATTTTGGTTTGAAAACCTGCCTATGCAAGCACAAATGTTTGGTTTTCCTGCTATTAAAGCTTTTTACCCTGATATTTGGCTTAATCATAATGATGTATTAACGCTTGGCAAACTTAGCTTTAGTGTTAAGCATTGCCCGGGGCACACACCTGGTCACATTGTGTTTTATGAACCTGATCAGCAATGCGTTATTGTTGGCGATGTTATTTTTAAAGGGGCTATAGGGCGTACAGATTTCCCTAAAGGCAACACAGAGCAGCTGATTGAGTCTATTAAAAGCCATATTTTAACGCTTGAAGATCACACGCGTATTTTAGCCGGCCATGGTGAAGATTCGACTGTAGGCCACGAAAAACGCACTAATCCATTTATAAGTGGCCAATTTGGTTAATTAAAATCCATGAAAATGTAAAATTATTGCAGACGGAATTTTAAATTGGCTGTATAATTTAACCAGTTTATTAGATAAATAAGAAATAAAATGTCTCTAAATCACGTAGATCGCCAAATTTTGGCACTTTTACAACAGGACGCAAGTCTTTCAACTGCTGAAATTGCAGACAAAGTAGGCTTATCTCAATCACCTTGTTGGCGACGAATTGCTAAGCTTGAACAAGATGGCTACATCAAAAGTAAAGTGGCGCTTTTAGATGAGAAAAAGCTTGGTTTTGACATGCTTGTATACGCACATGTGCGCTTATCAAACCATGGCAAGAAAAACTTAGCTGAGTTTGAAAAGCTAATTATGAGCTATGACGAAGTGACAGAATGTTACACAATGGCCGGTACTATGGACTTTATGCTGCGTATAATCTCACAAGGTATAGAAGGCTATGAGCACTTTGTACGTGACAATTTACTCAGCTTAGAATACGTTCAAGAGGTACACTCTAACGTAACCATGACATGTGTAAAACGCAGTACATCTCTTCCTCTATAAAATAAACGACACAAAGTTAAGCTATACTAACAAAGCTAATAACGCTGTGTGCGAATTGTTAAATGAGCGCTAATTTGGTAACATTTAGCGCTTTTTCGATCCTAACCAAATAACCCCCTGAGGAACTCAATGTTTAACTTACTCAGCAAAGCGCCTAGCTCTGCTAAAAACGATATTTTATCTGGCTTAACTGTAGCACTTGCTCTCGTTCCAGAAGCTGTTGCGTTTGCTTTTGTAGCAAATGTCGAACCTTTAGTTGGTCTCTATGCCGCGTTTATCGTTGGTTTAATTACGGCTATTTTTGGTGGCCGCCCAGGTATGATTTCGGGCGCTACCGGTGCATTAGCGGTTGTAATGGTAAGTTTGGTACTCGATCACGGTGTTGAGTACTTATTTGCCACAGTGCTCTTGATGGGGATACTGCAAATACTCGCGGGGGTATTTAAGCTTGGTAAATTTATACGCATGGTTCCGCATCCGGTTATGCTTGGCTTTGTAAATGGATTAGCGATAGTTATATTTTTAGCACAACTTGGCCAGTTTAAAGTACCCGATGGTGCAGGCGGCCAGCAATGGATGACGGGCGAAGCCCTTTACATCATGTTGGGTTTAGTGGCGTTAACTATGGCTATTATTCACTTTTTACCAAAACTAACTACTGCGGTGCCTTCTTCTTTAGTGGCTATTGTAACTGTAACCGCGTTAGTAATAGGCCTTGATTTAGACTCACGCACTGTACTTGATTTTCTAAAAGGGATGACAGGTAATGAATCGGCGACTATTGCCGGCGGCTTGCCAGAGTTTCATATACCAATGGTTCCATTTACCTTAGACACTTTTTATATCATTTTTCCGTATGCATTAATTTTAGCGGCTATTGGCTTAATTGAGTCGTTGTTAACGCTGAGCCTAATTGATGAAATTACCGAAACCCGTGGTCACTCAAATAAAGAGTGTATTGGCCAAGGTGCTGCCAATGTAACGTGTGGCTTTTTTGGCGCTATGGGGGGTTGTGCCATGATTGGGCAATCGATGATTAACATTAATTCGGGCGGACGCTCGCGCTTGTCGGGTATAAGTGCAGCATTAATGCTACTTGCTTTTATTATATTCGCATCTAGCTTAATAGAAATGATCCCATTGGCTGCGCTTGTCGGTGTTATGTTTATGGTTGTGCTTGGTACGTTTGAATGGGCAAGCTTTAAAATGATGAAGCGCGTACCACTGTCTGATGCCTTTGTGATTGTATTAGTATCTGGTGTGACCGTAGTAACCGATTTAGCCATTGCGGTGTGTGTTGGTGTTATTGTTTCTGCCTTAGTTTTTGCTTGGCAACATGCAAAACATATTTACACAACCAACTACATTGACGAGCAAGGTGCTAAAGTGTATGAGCTTCATGGCCCGTTATTTTTCGGCTCAGTGAAAAACTTCTCTGAGTTATTTGATGTTAAAAATGACCCTAAAGATGTAATTATTGAGTTTAAACACAGTCGCGTTGCCGATCACAGTGCTATAGAAGCCATAGACAGCCTAGCTGATAAATACACAAAAGCAGGTAAGCAGCTTCACTTACGCCACCTAAGTAAAGATTGTAAGCAGTTGTTACATAAAGCACGTGATTTAGTCGAGGTTAACGTAATTGAAGACCCAACTTATAAAGTAGCCTCAGATAAGCTTGCCTAGTTTACAAGCTAGCTTTGTACATACGAGCTGATTGAATCGGCATTTTAAAAGCGAAAGGTTAAAGCCTTTCGCTTTTTTATTGGCTTAACTTTGCGGTAAGCCTCTTAAAAATTAAGATAGTTGGTACTGCTAACACTTTGTAATAATCGATATAATAACCAAACCAGTGGTTAAATTAGCTAACGTAAATTTAACTTATTGGCTAACTTATACGGAGTTGTATTTTATTTTGAATTGGCAATCTTTAGTTGATAACAGGCAACGCTTTTTTTGGCTATTGCAAATTGCAGGCTGGATTGGTTATGCGCTTGTAAATTATATCGGCTCTAAAGTATTTGAAATGCGTGACATTTATGTGTTCGTTATATTATTAAATGCCTATGCAGGCTGTTTAATGACAGTCCCACTTCGTTATATTTACAGAAAAACTTGGAATGCATCACCGTGGATATTAATGGTGGTTGTATTTGGTGCCTCGTACATTACAGGTACGTTATGGGCAATTGTACAAAAATTTAATTTGTGGGAAATATACCGCCACGGTTACCGCCCAGAAGATTGGTTTTACTATTTACAGCATGGCTTAGACTCTGTTTACATAATTTTGTGTTGGAGTGGCTTATACTTTGGCATAAAGTATTATCAGCTATTACAAAGTGAGCGACAAAAAGCGCTTAAAGCCACTACAATGGCCCATGAAGCGCAATTAAAAATGCTCAGATATCAACTTAACCCGCATTTTTTATTTAATACGCTTAATGCTATTTCTACATTAGTTTTGGTAAAAGAAAATAAAGATGCTAACTTAATGGTGGCAAGGTTGAGTGATTTTTTGCGTTATACGCTAAATACTGATCCCATTAAAAAAGTGCCTTTAGAGCAAGAGCTACACGCATTAATGCTGTATTTAGAAATAGAGCGGGTCAGATTTGATGAACGCTTAAAAGTAAATGTAGATGTAAGCGAGCAAGCAAAAGAGGCCCTTGTGCCGAGCTTAATTTTGCAACCGATAATAGAAAACGCAATTAAATACGCTATTGCGCATATGTCACAAGGCGGTGTGATAGACATAAAAGCACAGGTTTTTGCCAACGAGCTACTACTTGAAGTAGGTGATAATGGCCCCGGTACCGAACTAATAAACGGACAACTTGTAAATGCACAAGGGGTAGGGGTAGCAAATACCAAAGACAGATTAAAAACGCTCTATGAAAATAATTATTCGTTTGTATTATCACATAATACGCCAAGTGGATTGAAAGTTAATCTGCGAGTACCGTTTGAGAAGGCTGTGAAGAAATGACTAAAATTAAAACCATCATTGTTGATGATGAACCATTAGCAAGAAAGGGCTTAGCAGTAAGACTTGAAGAATATACAGATATAGAAGTAGTTAAACTGTGTAGTTCTGGCTCTGATGCAATAGAAGCATGTAAAGAGCACCCAGTAGACTTAGTTTTTTTAGATATACAAATGCCAGGAATGAATGGCTTTGAAGTTGCCCGTGCCTTAAGCGAAAGCACTAAAGCGTTACCCGCAATTGTGTTTGTTACTGCGTTTGATCAATTTGCAGTAAAGGCCTTTGAAATACATGCTTTGGATTACATTTTAAAACCCGTTGACGATAACAGACTAAAACAGGCGGTAGAAAAAGTGCATAGTTACTTAAAAACACAGCAAGACAACGCCCATAAGAAAAAACTAGCGAGTTTTGTTGCCGGTATTACGGGTAATAATTGTGAAGAAATACTTAAAAAATTGGCCACCGGCGATACCCTAACCGACAAACGTTACCCAGAATCATTAGCTGTAAAAGAGCAGGGGGAAATTATTCGCGTGCCGGTTGCGACAATTCAGTGGGTTGATGCCGCGGGCGATTATATGTGTTTACATTGCCAAGACGGGCAAACACATATATTGCGCAAAACAATGAAAGAGCTTGAGCAAGAGCTCGATCCACATTTGTTTGTTCGCGTTCATCGCAGTGCCATTGTAAATACTAAACAAATAAGCAAGCTGGTGACACAAGTAAGTGGTGAGTATTTATTAGTGCTTGAAAACGGACAAGAGCTTAAAGTAAGCCGAAGCTACCGCGATAAAGTAAAAGCAGCGCTGGCCAGCTAGTTTACTATTTTACAGGCACAAAAAATGCGAGCTTAGCTCGCATTTTTTATATAAGGCAGAAACTATGCAACAGTTACAATTTTCATTGTGTTGGTTGCGCCCACAGTTTCCATTGAGTCACCGTGAGTAATAATGACTGTCTCACCTGATTTCAAAGAGCCTTGTGCTACAAGTGTATCAAGGGCAGCTTTTACCATGCCGTCTTTTTCAGTTTTAGTCGAGTCAAAAAACACAGGGTAAACACCACGATAAAGCGCTGTTTGACCTAGCGTACTAGCATGACGTGACAGCGAGTAAATAGGTAAACCAGAGCTGATACGCGACATAAGTTTAGCGGTGCTGCCTGACTCTGTTAAGGTAACAATTGCTTTAACCGAATCTAAATGGTTTGCAGCGTACATAGCCGAAAGCGCGATAGATTCTGCATTGTTAGAAAAACGGCTGTCTAAACGGTGCTTAGATACATGAGTCTCTTTTTGCGATTCAGCGCCTAAACAAACACGGGCCATTGTGGCTACTGTTTCTTCAGGGTAATCACCGGCAGCGGTTTCTGCTGAAAGCATAACTGCATCTGTGCCATCAAGTACGGCATTTGCTACATCCATAACCTCTGCGCGTGTTGGCATTGGGTTATCGATCATCGATTCCATCATTTGTGTTGCGGTTACAACAGTACGGTTTAATGAACGAGCACGACGTATAATGAGTTTTTGTTTACCCATCAGTGCAGCATCGCCAATTTCAACACCTAAGTCACCACGGGCAACCATAACAGCGTCTGATGCTAATACAATATCATCTACTGCTTCTTGTGTTTCTACGGCTTCAGCACGTTCAATTTTTGCAAGTAACTGTGCTTTAGAGCCAGCCGCTTCAGCTAAAGAGCGTACGTAACGCATATCATCGCCACTGCGTGGGAATGATACTGCAATGTAATCAACATCTATTTCAGCGGCTGTGATTAAATCTTCTTTGTCTTTTTCTGTAAATGCAGGGGCTGTTAAACCACCACCTAAACGGTTAATACCTTTATTATTTGATAAAACGCCACCTACAGTTACTGAGCAGTGCACTAAGTGACCGTCAACTTGTTCAACAGTAAGTTGAATAAGGCCATCATTTAACAGCAACAAATCCCCAGGGCTTACATCTTGTGGTAATTCTTTGTAATCAATACCGACTGCGTTAACATCGCCTTCACCTTTTTCCATTTTTGCATCTAAGGTGAACTTAGCGCCTACTTCAAGGTTTACTTTACCTTCTTTAAACGTTGAAACACGAATTTTAGGGCCTTGAAGGTCTGCAAGAATAGCTACATGTTTACCTAATTTTGTGGCTATCTCGCGTACAGCTTGTGCACGGTCTTTGTGATCTTGTGCAACACCATGTGAGAAGTTTAAACGTACTACATTAGCGCCAGCGCGAATAATTTTTTCTAAGTTGTTATCTCGATCTGTTGCAGGCCCAAGTGTAGCGACTATTTTTGTGCGTCTTAGCATCAAATTCTCCTGTGTGCTTAGATGTATAAGCAGGTTGACGGTTATTTTGTGACTTCAAAATACTTATAACTTATGTACAAACATTTTTAGTTATAGGCAAACTAGTTAGTATTGCCACTATTTTATACAAAACGAATATGTCATCATTATGACACCGGTGTCAAAATAGGTCAATGATCTTAAATTTAAAATGCGTAGAGTATTTGTAACCGCCAAGCCCTTATATTTGATACAATTGCAGTGCTTTTTATTAGCGTAATAAAAAAGCATGCTGTATTAGCTCAACGTTCGCATTTTATGGCGGTATGAGTATAATGCACGCGGTATTATTTTATGAATTACTGAGTTTACTAACCAAATAGTTGTTACCGAGGAGGACACTAAATGCAAGTTGCATTAGTCGGGTTAGGCGTTATGGGCAAAAACCTTGCCTTAAACATGATTGAAAAAGGCATAACATTAGTCGCATATGATAAAAATCCACATGCGGGTGAAGAGTTATTAAGTTGTGCTAAATCGCAAGGCATGGCCGATAAACTTCATATTGTTTCTGATTTAGGAGACATGGTAAGGCGTTTAGAAGCACCTCGCTCTATTTTATTATTAGTGCCTGCGGGCGAACTAGTTGATGCTGTATGTAATGAGCTTGTTGAAGCTGGCGTACAGTGTAACGATATGATTGTAGATTGTGGTAACAGTAACTACAAAGACGGCATTAACCGTAAACTTAAGTATCAAAACAAATTTGAATTTGCCACCATGGGTATTTCTGGCGGTGCCGAAGGCGCACGCCATGGTCCTGCAATGATGGCAAGTGGCTCAGAAGGCGGTTGGGAGCGAATTGAACCGTGGTTTGAAAAAGTAGCAGCTAGTTACAATGGCGAGTCGTGTTTTGCCCGCGTGGGTCAATCAGCCAGTGGT
The DNA here is from genome assembly GCF_005886915.1 of Pseudoalteromonas sp. S3776. Lineage (NCBI taxonomy): Bacteria > Pseudomonadati > Pseudomonadota > Gammaproteobacteria > Alteromonadales > Pseudoalteromonadaceae > Pseudoalteromonas > Pseudoalteromonas sp. S3776. The sequence goes on from NZ_PNCU01000032.1 coordinate 24,695, forward strand.
CACTTTGTAAAAATGGTTCATAACGGCATTGAGTATGCAATCATGCAGCTTATTGCAGAAGTGTATCAATTACTGCGTATTGGCACCGGTCGCTCACCTAAAGAAGTGGCTGAAATTTTTGATGACTGGTCTACCGGCCACTTAAACAGCTATTTACTTGCTATTTCTAGTCATATTTTGTCTCTTGAAAATACCAAACAAAAACCGCTGGTTGATTTAATTGATAACAAAGTAGGTGCAAAAGGCACAGGCCTTTGGACTGCACAAAATGCACTTGAATTAGGTATTGCTGTTCCCTCATTGGTTGCTGCGGTGCAAGCTCGTCACTTAACCAATGTATGTGACACTACCGCTGCGCAAGAGATGACGTATGCTGCTAAAGCGACCAACAAAGTTGATGTCGACCTTGAAGAGCTAAAAGATGCATTCACATTGGCGAGTTTATTAGCGTATCGCCAAGGTTTAGCATTAATAAAAGGGGCGTCTCGCACTCACCAGTGGAAAGTTGATTTGTCTAAAACTCTGCAAACATGGCGTGCTGGTTGTATTATTCGTGCTGATTATTTAGATAGCGTTGCTCAAGGTGTTGAATACATTGATACACTTGAAAACGAATCCAATGCGCTACGTAAAGTAACTGGGCAAGCAATCATGACCGGTTTAGCGTTCCCTGTACTTGCATCCACTCAAACGTATTTAGCAACATTAACTACACCAAGTAATGGGCACTTAGTGCAAGCTCAGCGTGATTACTTTGGTGAGCATGGTATTAAAACTCACTCAGGTGAAGTGTGTCACTTAACCGATTTAGTGAGCATAGACGCAAAAGTAAGATAATTACCGCGTTTATAAAATAATAAAGGCACGCTGTTCAGCGTGCCTTTTGCGTTTTGGTAACACAAATTAGCGGCTTAATTCACCGCGTAAATTGTCTTGCATTAAATGGCGAATCGTTTCAATTTCTAGGTTTTGGCTAAACAAATAATGCAGCTTTGTTAAACACGCCTCTAGTGTCATGTCGTAGCCACTTATTACACCAATATTTAATAGCGCGTTACCCGTAGCATAGCCGCCCATATTTACATGGCCTTTTAAACACTGCGTTAAATTAACAATAACCATGCCGCGTTTACTTGCCTCACTTAGTACGTCTAAAAAGTCAGGGTCTTGTGGAGCATTACCTACGCCAAAGCTAAGCAATACCAGTGCTTTTATATTGTCATTCACCAAACTTTTAACCACGTCTTTGCTAATGCCAGGGTATAAATAAAGGACCCCAATGGGTTGGGGTGTAATGGTGGTTACCTGTAGTTCGTTTTCTACATAAGGACTAAGTTGACCTTTAATTAGCTGAATATTTATACCAGATAACGCTAAAGGCTCTAGATTAGGCGATGCAAACGCATTAAAGCCATCAGCATGAGCTTTAGTGGCTCGGTTACCTCTAAATAATTGGTTATTAAAAAATAAGCTTACTTCAGCTATCGGGTAATTAGCCGCTAAAAACATGGCGTTTAATAAGTTTACTTGCCCATCAGAGCGTAATTGCGATAAAGGAATTTGCGAGCCTGTAACAATAACGGGTTTAGTTAAGTTTTCGAACATGAACGACAGGGCTGAGGCTGTATAAGCCATTGTGTCGGTGCCATGCAGTACCACAAAACCATCGTAATCGTGGTATTTGCTTTTAATGTCATCAGCTATAAGTTGCCAGTGCGCCGGTGACATATCTGAGGAATCGATTAATGGGCAGTATTCGTGAATATCAAAAAGAGGCATTTCTTCACGGTTAAATTCTGCGTTATTGACCACTGTTTCTGTTAAAAAACCCTCAGCAGGAATGTATCCTCGGCTCGATTTTTTCATCCCTATGGTGCCGCCAGTGTATGCGATATAAATGCGTTTACGTTTCATAAAAAAGCCCAGTAAAAAAACTGGGCTTAGTATAACGTTAAGTTGTTTTAAATACAGCTGCTTATGTAAATACGTGCACTTTTATTGTGCAACGCTACACACTAAACAACGTGCATATACACCTTGCGGATCGTTATAATCTTTAAGATCAGCTACTTCACTACTTAGACGCTTTATCACCGTATTAATGTTCGCTTGTGTGGCTAACACAGAGGTAGTATTTGTATTTAAACCAAGCATAGATTTAACCGATGCACTGCCAAAAATATCTTGCAGCATTTTTTCTTGTGGGCTTAGGTCTTGCTTAATCGTTTTCACTTCGTAGTGATTTAGTTTTGCAAGTGCTGCAGCGGCATCAATTGCATCTTGTTTATCGCCAAGCTTATCAACTAGGCCAAGCTCTTGTGCTTGTGAAGCTATCCATACACGCCCCTGTGCAATTTTATCAACTTGCTCTGGTGTCATATTGCGCGCATCAGCTACCACTTCTAAAAAGCGGCCATACGCTTCTTCGACACTCATTTGAATAACTTGCGCCATTTTTTCATTAAGAGGGCGAGTAATAGAAAATCCAGCCATTTCTGTTGTGGCAACACCATCTGAGTACACACCAATTTCAGATAACGTATCTTCAAAAGTCATGAAGGTGCCAAACACGCCTATAGAGCCGGTGATGGTGCTTGGAGCGGCCCAAATTTCGTTAGCTGCTGAGGCAATCCAATAACCACCAGATGCGGCGACTGAGCTCATTGATGCTATAACGGGTTTACCTGCGGCTTTAAGTGCTAATACTTCAGCGCGAATAACCTCAGAGGCAAACATGCTGCCGCCACCCGAATCAATACGTAAAACAACGGCTTTTACTTTATCATCAAGGCGTGCTTTACGAAGTAATGCTGCGGTAGAGTCACCGCCAATTTCACCTGCTTTGCGCTCACCGTCAACTATGGTGCCTTTTGCAACAACCACAGCTACTTTTTCTGTAATTGGGTTATCAAATTCAATAGGGGGCTTAACTAAGCTTAAGTACTCACGAAAAGACACTTGCTTAAATGTTTTACCGTCTTCTTGTGCGCCAACTAAATCAATGAGTTGTTGGCGAATCTGCTGAGTTGTTTTAAGCGAATCGACCCATTGATGGTCGAGGGCATATTTACCTGCATCGCCATTTGCAGCCTTCATTTTAGCAAGGTAAGCATCCATGGTTTCGTCAAAGTTAGATTCATCAAAAGGGCGCACTGCAGCAACATCTTGCTTATATTCGCTCCATAACGCTCCAAGCCAAACACGGTTAGCTTCTTTAGCTGCATCAGACATATCGTTACGAATAAACGGCTCTACTGCCGACTTAAATGTGCCAACACGGAATATATGCTGTGTTACTTTAAGTTTTTCGAGTGCTTCTTTAAAGTAAAGTGGATACATTCCATAGCCTTCAATGGCTACCGAACCATATGGATGCATTGCAATTTCATCGGCGTGAGAGGCAATATAATATTGCGATTGAGTGTAATAGTAGCCTGATGCAATCACTTTTTTACCCGCTTGCTTAAAGGCATCTAACGATTTAGTAATACGCTTTAACTTGTTTAAGTGAGCTTTAGGCATTTCCTGTAAATCAAGTAATATAACGCTGATGCGCTCATCTTGAGTGGCTTCATCAATTACTTTGACTACATCATCAAGCAAAATTTCGCTAGGTGCTTCTGAACTTGATGTTGCATCGTTAATGGCTGCTTCAACTGGGTCTATGTATGTTTTTTCTTCTACGATAGGCCCATTAAGATTAAGCCTAAGTACAGAGCCATCTTCTACAATTATTGTATCGTCATCATTTGAAAGTGACATAAAAAACACAACAACCAGTAATAAAAACAAAATGTTAAGTATTAAACGACGAGAAAAGTTGATTCCAGCCCAAATACCTTTAAATACCTTTGCTATCAAAATAGCTCCTTAATTTGGTACAGCTAATACATTAGTTCCATCTTAGCCTAGAATAAAAATAATTTTAACTGCTAAATCGTAACGAAGTGTTTATAAGGTTACATAAATATACGTTTTTAATAGTATTTTTAATTAAATGCAGGCACATATTGCTAATTACTTGCCATTAAAGCAGAATTAGCTAATGTATACAGGTTAGACCAGTTAACGGGGCACAGGATGTTAGAACAACAATTAGAATTTAAACACACACAATTACGAAACCGCTTAGTAATGGGCTCAATGCATACAGGCCTTGAAGAAGGGTGGCATAACCGAAAAAGATTAAGTGCCTTTTATGAGGCGCGCGCTAAAGGTGGCACGGCCATGATCATTACGGGCGGGTATAGCCCTAACTTGCGTGGCAAATTAACGCCTATTTCTTCATCATTTAATAGTTATTATGATGTATTTAAACACCGTGCATACACAGGCGCCGTTCACAAACATGGTGGAAAAATATGTTTGCAGCTTTTACACGCTGGTCGATACGCTTATCACCCGTTTAACCAAGCACCTAGTGCTATTCAAGCGCCTATAAATCCGTATAAGCCTAAACAAATGTCGTTAAGCTCAATTAAAAAAACGATAAAAGACTTTGCTCACTCTGCTTATATGGCAGAAAAAGCGGGTTACGATGGTGTGGAAATAATGGGCTCTGAAGGTTACTTAATTAACGAGTTTATGGCGCCACACACCAATAAGCGAGATGACGAGTTCGGCGGCAGCCTAGAAAATAGAATGCGATTAGCGCTTGAAATAGTGAAAGCCGTTAGAGCGAAAGTATCTGATACGTTTTTAATTATTTTTAGATTATCTGTTATGGATCTTATCCCGAATGGCTCAACCCCTGATGAGGTGACTATTCAGGCTAAAGCACTTGAGCAAGCTGGTGTTGATATTTTTAATACCGGCATTGGGTGGCATGAAGCACGCGTGCCGACAATTGCCAGTATGGTGCCACCAGGCGCATTTAAAGAAGCGTCAAAACGATTAAAGTCAGTGGTAAATGTACCTGTTATAGCTGTAAACCGTATCAATACACCGGATATAGCCAATCAAATTCTAAACGATGAAGAAGCCGATTTAATTTCAATGGCACGTCCTTTATTGGCCGATCCTGAATTTTTTAACAAATACCAAAATCAGCAAACTAAACAAATAAATATTTGTATTGGCTGTAACCAAGGCTGTTTAGATCACGTATTCAAAAATAAACGTGCAACCTGTTTAGTCAACCCACAAGCTGCTTTTGAACTGGATTACCCTCTAGATAAAGCTTCTAAAGCTAAAAATGTATTGGTGGTTGGTGCGGGTCCTGCTGGGCTTTCGGCAAGTTGTTATTTGGCTCAAAAAGGGCACACAGTAACGCTTATCGATCAAAAAACACAAATGGGTGGCCAATTCAATTTAGCCATGCAAATACCTGGTAAAGAAGACTTCAACCATACGCTAAGCTATTTTACCAATGAACTTGAAAGGCTTAACGTAAATGTTGAGCTTGGAAAAGCCTACGATGATTCAATGTTGCAAAAATACGATGACATCGTATTTGCTACAGGTGTTCGCCCCCGTGAAGCATCAATTAAGTGCAGTGATGATAAACGCGTATTTGCCTATGATGAAGTGATTCGCGGTGAAGTAGAGCTTGGTAAATCAATCGCCATTTTAGGCGCCGGCGGTATTGGCTTTGATATGGTTGCTTTTTTAAGCGAGCACAAATCGCAAACTATTCCTGAGTTTAAAAAACAGTGGGGTATTGAGTGCGAGGCACAGCCACATAAAGACGAGCGACAGTTATATATGCTAAAACGCAGTGCAGGGCGCTTTGGTAGCGGACTAGGTAAAACCACAGGTTGGATACATCGTCAGGTTGCTAAGCAGCATGGTGTTAAACAAATTGCTGATTGCCAATACCATAGTTTTGATAAAAACGGCCTTACAATTACTGTTGCAGGTGAAAAACAAGTATTACCTGTCGATACGGTTATTGCGTGTATAGGCCAGGTTTCTAATAGTGAAGTGCTTGAGCAACATCGCGAAAATGCAAAAGTACATGTTATTGGTGGCGCAAAATTAGCTGCAGCAATTGATGCCAAGCGTGCAATTTTTGAGGCGCTTCAAGTGGCCAGAGCTATTTAACAGTGTTAATAAAATGAAATAATTTACCGTGGTCTCGGGTCTGGTAAGTATAGAGTTCATAACTAAATATACTGACAAAGCAGGCCACACATGAGTAAATTATTTTTTTTGTATAATAAAATCATGGGTAATCTATCCTATGCCGACGGATTACCCGCATTACTTTTTCGTTTAATCTTAGCTCCTGTAATGATTATTGCGGGCTTTAATAAATTAGCCTTAAGTGGAGAAACCGACGGCTTTTTTAGCTATTTTCTTGCTGATGCAAGTGTTGTGCAATGGTTTGGAAATAGTGAATGGGGCTTAGGGTTACCCTTCCCTGATTTACTGGCTTTTTTGGCTGGGTGGAGTGAATTTTTAGGCGGTTGGTTTTTATTATTTGGCTTATTTACTCGCCTAGTAAGCATTCCGCTCATGTTTACAATGGTTGTGGCAGCAACAACTGTGCATTGGCATAATGGTTGGTTTGCTATAGCGCCATCAAACCCTACGACCAGCTCGGCTCAAGTACTTGATTGGTTAGCGATACCAGGGGCAAAAGAAAGCCTTGAAAACTCACTAGAAGTACAAGAGCGTATAAGTAAAATTAGGGACATAGTTGAAGAGCACGGATTTACAGATTACTTATATGAAAAAGGTAAACCTTCCATAATAAATAACGGTATCGAATTTTCTGCTATTTATTTTGCCATGTTACTTGGCTTGTTTTTTGTAGGTGGCGGTCGCTACGTCAGTGTTGATTATTGGCTAAGGCGCGCAGTAGTAAAACAGTAGCAAGCAAATTGGTTTAAAAAGGGCGTATAAATATTTTTTATACGCCCTTTTTGTTTGTAACGCGTGTTAAGTGTATAGCGCCTCTTTCGTATTTAAACAGGGGGATCTGAATATCATTTAGTACAGTAAGGGCGCTTTAATACGAAGGGGGTAAGTATGATTTTAATAAAATTGATAATTAAGCAGAGTTTATTTTTTAAAGGCATAAATGGTACTCTAACGTTTTGAATTATGAGAGTACGCTATGGATGCTATTGAGCTTTTACTAACCCGCCAATCTGACGCTAAATTAACTGCCCCAGGGCCAAATTCAGAGCAGCTCGATATTATAAAGCAAGCTGCATTACGGGTGCCTGATCACGGATGTATAGCACCTTGGGAGTTTATTGTAGTGCAGGGCGATGCTCGCCAAAAGCTTGGAGAAATATACTATCAAAGTGCCGTTGCTGAGCAGCAAGAAGAAAAAGTGATTAAACGCGCAAAAGAGCTTGTTCTGCGCGCACCAATGATCATCATTGCTATTGCAAAGTATCAAGCTCATCCAAAAGTGCCGCGTATTGAGCAAGTACAAAGCGCCGGTTGCAGTGTACTTGCAATGCAGCAAGCCGCTTTTGCACAAGGTTTGGGTGGTGTATGGCGAACAGGCTATTTTGCCCAAAGCACTGCTGTAAAAAATGCCCTCAATTTAGACGAACAAGATGAAATTGTAGGGTATTTGTATCTTGGTACTCCAGAGGTTGAGTGCAAAAAGCCAGCTAAACATAAACCAGAGGACTACTTCACCGATTTGTAATTAATATTGAACTAGTGCAGTTTTGCGCAGTCATATAGCATTAAGGTTGCTGCTGTTAAGCTCGCCCTTTTTGATTTAGCTGTGAGAAGCGCACGGAAGCAATATTAGGTTAACTTTTTCTTCTTCAGTTTGTTTTTTAATCGGTTGTTTTTTGCTAAAGTATGGAAAGTCTTAATAAAAATAACGATAAAGAAGACGAAAACGATGGGAAATTTATTTTTACAAGAAAAAGAGAATTGGCTGGCATGGTCAATTTGGGGAATCGTAGGTGCTTTTGTTACACTGTACGTTGCAATGAGTACTAATACTGCACATTTTATTGCAGGCTCTGCCATGGGAATGCTTGTTTTATTGACATGGTGGATGCAGCAGACTAAACGATTCGATTTTGGCCGGGCATTTAAAATTTGTTTTTATGTGTTGTTGCTAAGTGTATTGCCTGCGTTTTTATTTGTGGTTGTACCAAGTGATGATTTAAACCGTTTTGATTTAATATTTCAAAGCGTTACATTTTTAGCGCTTAGCTTATTACTGTGTTTGATTTGCTCGTGGATTGCACGTAGACCAAAGCAATACTACTAATAGACCAATGAGCAACCTAGGTTTTTAGTTGTTTTTGGTGTTTTTTTGAAGCAAATGCCTTTTTTAGCTAATTATTTATATTTAGCTCTTTACAAGTTGCTCAATACCCCCTATTATTCGCGCCGTACGGAGAGATGGCAGAGTGGTCGAATGCACCGGTCTTGAAAACCGGCATAGGTTTGTAGCCTATCTAGGGTTCAAATCCCTATCTCTCCACCATTATCTAAAAAAACCGCCTTATGGGCGGTTTTTTGCTTTGTGGAGTTTAATAAATGTTAAAAGAAGTAGACCTGACTACATCGCAACGCTTAGTAAAGCATGTATTACTGTGGATTGTATTTGGTTACTGTTATCAAAGCGCGATTAATTTATTAATAAAAATGGCAGCAGATGCGCAACCAGACGCAACGCTTATCACTGCCTTTGCATATGGTATTGGCTTTAATGTTTTAACTGCGCACCTTATTACTAAGTACGATACGCATTGGCCTGTAATTGGCGCCGCTTTTATTGCTTTAGTAGGTTTAGTATTAGTGCCGCTAGTGTTGTTTGGCAGTGGCGGTTTAATAGCATGGCCACTGCTTGTTGGATTTTTATTCAGTTTACCCCTTTGTAGCTACATAGTTGGCAAAATTAAGGTAAAACACAGTAAAAACTAGCCCCAAACCGGTTTTATTTTATGTTAGCATGTACGCGTCTTTTAACTAACAAAACGTGAAAAACACATTATGTCAGATAATTTTACTACAGATGCTGAAAAAGCAAGTTACGGTATTGGCTTACAAATGGGTGAGCAACTTAAGTCTAACCCTTTTGAAGGCTTAAACCTAAATTCAGTATTTGAAGGCATGAAAGATGCGTACGCTGGTAGCGCTTTTCAAGTTGAGATCCCTGAGATTCAAGCTGCATTTGAAAAAATTAACGAAGAGATCCAAGCGCGTCGTGAAGAAGAAGCAAAAGTACTTTCTGCTGAAGGTATCGCATTCTTAGAAGAAAACGCTAAGCGTCCTGAAATCACTGTTACAGAGTCTGGTTTACAATACGAAGTATTAGCAACGGGTGAAGGCGAAAAGCCAACAGCTGAGTCTACAGTACGTGTTGACTACCACGGTACACTAATTAACGGAACTGTTTTTGATAGCTCTTACGAGCGCGGTCAGCCTGCTGAATTCCCAGTGGGTGGCGTAATCAAAGGTTGGACTGAAGCATTACAAATGATGCCTGTAGGCACTAAATGGCGTATCTACGTTCCTCATGAGCTTGCTTATGGTGAACGTGGCGCAGGTGCTGCAATTGCACCTTTCTCAACGCTTATATTTGACGTTGAGCTACACGAAATCCTTTCTTAATTTAGTAATTAAGTCAGTATTTAAAAAGCCGTGGTGTTAGACCACGGCTTTTTTGTAATACGAAGTTTAATACCAATTCTCAGTTCTTTACCAGTGTAGCCCAAACAGTTTGAAGAAGTAGGCTATGATGAGGACAGATAGCCGTGTTGCTAGCTAGGCAACAATACGCTGTTTGGTTACTTTAAAATGAATTTTTTAACCTCAATAGCGCACCATTTAATACTTAGATTTATTTATTACTGCGATGGTATTAAATCTTCGTCTCACGCTTACTGCTTTATAAACATCAATTAAATAGCCTAGTTAATTAAATGAAGTGGCATAAAAAAACCGCATATAAAATGCGGTTTTAAAACTAACTAAATAAATGCCAAAGCTTTATTAAAAGTAACCTCTAATACCAAAGCGGAAGTTTCTGCCTGGTAGTGGAGCTTTATCTTTTATAAACGAGCTATGAACAAAGCCAAGTTCGTCGGTAATGTTATCTACATTTAAGTACAGCTGCGTATCAATAGCGCCTAAACTTAATTGATAATTAGCTTGTGCATCAACAATTGTGTAGCCATCTGTTTTGGTCTCGAAGGCGCTTATATCGTCTTGCTCAAAGTAGTGCGTACCGGTGAGCGTTAGTTGTAAATCGCCCAAGTTGTATTGTAATTCAGAGCCTAGTTTATTAGCAGGGATGCGTGGTAAATTCCCCGCATCATCTTTAAGCTTAGCGCGAGTTGAATCACCAAAAACTTTAATCATCGCACTTGGGTCTATTTGGTAGTGCACGTCAAACTCAATACCATATAGCTCAGCATCTTTACTGGCAAATTGATAAACAGCAACCGCATCATCGTGTGCACCAATCGCTGATTCTAACCCATCTTCTTCGTCGTAAACTAAGCCTGTATTTTGTTGGTAATAAAAGTTTTTAATATCGTTATAGAAAAAGTTTACTGTGTAGCCAAAATCACCGCTAAAGCGTCTAAAGCTTAAATCAAGGTTAGTCGATTTTTCTTGCTTAATGTCTTCTGGCTCAAAGTGTACCTCGTTATCTTCAATATGATAGCCAAGGCCTACTTCATAAGTACCTGTGGCAATGTGTAAACCATTAGATAAAAGTTCAGCAGAAAGAGGAGCACGCTCAGAGTGAGATAAGCTAAGCGCTACACTTTGCCCAGGTGTGTATTGCCAAATGGCGCCGACTGAGGCGCTTACATTAGTAAAGCTTTCGCTGTATGCAATACTTTCTTCTTCACCTTCATCATGATCTTCCTCTTCTTCATCATGGCTGTGGTCGTGCTCTGTTTCTGTAATTGTGCTTGTAATCTCATAGTCTTCAATACGTGCACCAAGCTCTACAGTTACATCTCCAAATTCACGCTCTTCTAGTAGATAGAGTGCATGAGTAGTGGTAACACTAGCAGGAGTAAAGGCCTCTTCACCAATAGCGTCGTAATCAGACTCGCTATAATGATAGCCAATCATACCGTGCCATTGAGCTAATTTATGCTCTACGTTTAAGCGCGCTTCGGTTGTTTCGTTTTTAAAGGTAGTGCCAATTTCACCGTCTTCAATTTCACTGTGTGAGTAATCAGTGTAGCCAACACGAAGGTTAATATTCTCAACCCAGTTATTATCCAGCGCATAACTAATCAGGCCTTGCCAACGATCTTGCTCAAGATGAGCATAAACAGACTCTTCTTCTTCCTCTGCGTGATCGTCGTGTTCTTCTTCGGTTTCACCTTCATGGTCATGGTCATGATGCTCATGCCCAGGGATACCGTAATCGGTTTCAATGCTACCGTAAGAAAAGCCAACCGTTAAATGATCGCCCACATAACTAGTACCCACATTGAATGTATCACTATCTATAAAGGTGTTTTCTACAGTGTTTGCTGTTTCAACGTCACCATCTTCATCTGTAATACTAAAGGTCGGTGTTTCATAGTCATCACCACTGCGTTTGGTACCATCAAAATGAAAGTTAAATCCATCATTACCTGTTTCTAGTTTTGCAGCCACCGTATTTGAATTAGATACCGTGTCGTGGCTGTATTCAGCAGCGCCGGATAAATCATCTAAATTGCTCGTTGGTATACGGTTATCAACTACATTTACTACACCACCAATTGCACCTGAGCCATAAAGTAGGGTGCTTGGTCCGCGCAATACTTCAATTTGTTCAGCCGCTAAGCTGTCGCTTGAAGTCGCATGGTCTGGACCAATACGCGATGCATCGCTAGCATCTAAACCGTTTTGGGTAATCTTAACGCGAGGGCCATCTAAACCACGGATAATAGGGCTTGACGATACCGGACCAAAGTAACTGGCATTTACACCTGGTAAGCCTTTTAGCGTTTCACCAAGGGTAGGTTTTGATTTGTTTTTAAGCTCATCACCTGATAAAACGCTGACTGGAGAAATCATCTCTAGGCTGTTTTTATGCAGTGCAGAGGCATATACAACAACGGTTTCTACCGAGGTAGGGGTAAGTGAAACCGTCACATTGTTTGAGTTTTCATTTACGGCAATACGCGAGTCTATAAAGTTGTCTTTACTTACGTGTAATTGGCTTTGAGAGTCTACATCAATAGAAAATTCGCCCTGTGCGTTGGTTTTTACACCTTGGTCTTTACCATGTACGTGTACAGCTGCATTTTCAATAGGTTGGTTTTTATCATCTGTTATTTTACCGGTAACGGTAGCAGCAAGTGCTGAATGAGAACATAAAACAGAAAAAACTGCAGAAGAAATTAATGTTAACTTTGTCATTATCTTAAAGGTTCGCGGTTACTATGTTGTGATATAATATAACACCGCGTATTTGACATATCAACAATGTTATACTATAGCTTAATTTTTTTCGATGAATAAACACGCGAATAAGATAAGCTGTTTTAAGAGCGGCTATCGAGCATAATTATATCGAGTTTACGCTGCGCTTTAGGCTGGTTATTTATATCCTTAGGCTCTATCATTTCGCATTCATCACGTATCATTTCAGAAACCAAGCTGGGGTATTGGCGGCAATCTTCTGGTCTATCTAGGTAAATGCTACAGGTATACATTGTTTTATGGGAGGGCGCTTTTTTAGGCGCTATTTCTAAAAAGGGGCAAACGGTAAGCCTTAATTGCGTATGTGGATCGAACCAAATTTCATCATCTTTAACATATTGATAAATCTCTGGGTTAAACAGTGCCCACATCTCAATTTCTTGTACAGTTGCGCTTAAATCACCACCCCCGTATTTAATACAACATTTGCCACATTGGTTGCACTCTTTCATTTTTAGCCAGTATATTAAGTATTTATAAGTTTCTCAGTGTATCACTGTAACTAACGTGGGCTACTTTTTATATATAATTTTAAAACCACACTTTTAATTACAACCGGTTATCTATTATTAATGTATCATTACACCTAGATAATTAGCCGTTCTTATAAGATCAGGACGCCTATAAATAGTATTTTTGCTAAATTAAATAGTTAGTTTAGCGGCCAGTTAAGGATAGTTCTTGATGATGAACACCAAAGTATATAAAGCAGTACATGATTTAGCAGAACAGTTGATGGAGGCTGCAAATAGAAACGACCGCAAAAGATTTGAATTATTATATTCTAGGCTTAAAACGATTTGTGAAGAAAACGAGAATACCTCAAAAGATCACCCTGTACAGTGGGAAACCTTAGCTGACTTTACCGAAGAGCTTGAAGACGCTCTCACTACATACGAAAAAGCGCTAGAAAAGTCGATTGCAATAAATAATAAAGATCATATGGCATCGATAGCTTATTCAATGGCCACTTTACAAATAGAGCTAGGTAAAAAAGATGAGGCGATTAATAGCCTTAAAAGTGCCAAGGTAAGTGCTAATAAAATTGAAGATAAAGAACTCAAAGCAGAAATACACGAGCTGCTCGAGTCACTTATTGAAGAAGATTAAAACTTAAACTTGTAGTCATCAGTGAATGTTGGAGTAAGGATGTGCTGAAAAAAATAGAACATTGGATTGATAAAACTAACACTTATTACACATCACAAAGGGTATGCTGCAGTCAATTTAAGAATGAATTTTCTGACTTTTACCCTTTAGATTTTTTGAGTAACTCTTTTTATGTTGTGGTTGATAAAATCCCAAAGCCAGACTTTGATGAATTACGTTCTATGGGGTTGAGCGATTTTATTGACATGGCCGCTGCAGGCATAACCTATAAAAACACCTATTATGTTCTGCCGCACATGCAAGATAATCTTCGTGTACATTTTCATGAATTAGTTCACGTAGCACAGTGAGGTGAGCTTGGCTCAATAGCATTTATGCAGCGTTACTTGAGTGAGATTCAGCAGCTTGGTTATCACAATGCACCACTTGAGTTGATGGCTTATGAACTCGATGCACATTTTACCCATGCGGGCGAGGGAATTAACATCCCAAGGCATGTTAATTCCCTGTAGCTAAACAGCTTTAAAAGGATTTTATATGATTCGCTATTATCTATATTTATTGTCGGTTATATCCTCAACCTGTGGTGCAAACACTTTTACCGAAGATATAAGCGCTGCTTTAATTGAAAGAACAACTCACTCGGTTATTTATAATGGTGCATATTATTCAATTACATACCCAGGGGGAGATGTGCCAAGTAACATTGGGGTATGTACTGATGTTATTATCAGAAGCTACAGAAAGTTAGGTGTAGATTTACAAAAATTAGTACATGAAGATATAAAAAATAACTTTGCGCTTTACCCCTCTAAACGAATCTGGGGGCTGACTAAACCGGATAAAAATATCGACCACCGAAGAGTGCCTAACTTACAAATTTACTTTAAAAGACACGGTTTAAATTTAGCAATATCTGGTGATCCTAATGACTACAAAGCGGGTGATATAATAACTTGGATGTTACCGGGGAATCTTCCTCATATTGGCATGGTCGTTAATGAGTACTCTACACAAACCGGCAATCCTTTAATTGTACATAATATTGGGCGAGGTCCTGAAAAAACCGATATGCTCTTTGATTATAAAATCACAGGGCACTATCGGTTCGAACCAAAGCAGATTCATAAGACGCAGTAATAACCATCTGCAATAGTACGTAATTAGGCGCATTGGTATAACTTTATTTTAAGTTTATGCTTATATTGCCATTGGGTTTACAGCAGCACAGCAGTATTTCTCCGTCACGTACAAACGCTAAAGGTTCTTCGTTATATTGCACTTGGCCAGAGACTAACGTGGCTCTGCACGCGCCGCAATAGCCTTCGCGGCACTGATAGGCTACGTCTATTTTTTGGTTTTCTAAGCAATGTAAAACAGAAGGGCAGCCAGTGCTAAATTCAATACACTGGCTGTTATCTGCAAGCGTTATACTTGCAGTGGGTTTGTCACTCATTATAAATCAAAGTCACCAAATTCTGAGGCATCTACTTGAGAGTCGATTTGACCTACAAGGTATGAGCTAATTTCAGCTTCTTGCGGCGCAACTTGCACGTTGTCAGACACAAGCCAAGAGTTGATCCATGGAATAGGGTTGCTGTTGTTTTCAAACTGCGCTGGTAAGCCAATTGCTGTCATACGTGCATTAGTGATGTATTCAACATATTGACACAAGATGTGTTTATTTAAGCCAATCATTGAGCCATCTTTGAACAGGTATTCGGCCCATTCTTTTTCTTGCTCTGCTGCTTCTACAAACATTTTAATGGCTTCTTCACGGCACTGCGCAGCGACAATCGCCATTTCAGGGTCGTCTTTACCATCTTGCATAATGTTCAAAATATGCTGTGTACCCGAAAGGTGTAGCGCTTCATCACGAGCGATTAGCTTGATGATTTTAGCATTACCTTCCATTAATTCACGTTCTGCAAAGGCAAATGAGCAGGCAAAACTAACATAAAAACGAATAGCTTCAAGAATATTTACCGACATCATCGCAAGGTAAAGTTTCTTTTTCAGGTCAAATAAACTAATCACAACGGTTTGACCGTTAATGTCGTGCTTGCCTTCCCCATACAGGTTATAAAGCGACACGCCATTAATTAAATCGTCGTAGTAGGTGGTTACCGCATCAGCACGTTCGCTGATTTTTTCGTTACTTACAATGTCATCAAAAATTAGTTCTGGTGACTGTGTTACGTTACGAATAATGTGGGTATAAGAGCGACTGTGAATAGTTTCACTAAATGCCCAGGTTTCTATCCATGTTTCTAGTTCAGGAATAGACACAATAGGAAGTAGGGCAACATTTGGTGAGCGGCCTTGTACACTATCAAGCAGCGTTTGGTATTTTAAGTTACTTAAAAATATGTGCTTTTCGTGCTCTGGTAACGCTTGAAAATCTAAACGGTCTTTACTTACGTCTACTTCTTCTGGACGCCAAAAAAACGAAAGTTGCTTTTCAATCAATTTCTCAAAAATAGGGTATTTTTGTTGATCGTAACGCGAAACGTTAACGGTTTGGCCAAAAAACATTGGCTCTTGCATTTGATCATTATGGTTACGACTAAAAGTAGTATAAGACATGTCTATCACTCAAAAACTATCACTAAAACTATCAGGACAAAGCGGGCAAAGAGCCCGCTTTAAGTTTATCTATTAAATTTTACACGCGCCGCCTGCACAATCGTCATCTTCGACTTCTGGCGTATCGTCTTGTGCATCTGATGCACCATCGCGGGTGTTATGGTAATAAAGTGTTTTAACACCCAATTTGTAGGCACCCAGTAAGTCTTTTAATAAGACTTTCATAGGTACTTTACCGCCTTCGTACTTACTTGGATCATAATTTGTATTGGCCGAAATAGTTTGGTCAATAAACTTTTGCATTATGCCCACTAACTGTAAGTAACCATCGTTTGATGGAATATCCCACAGCAGCTCGTAGTTATCTTTTAAGCGTTCGTACTCTGGCACTACTTGTTTTAAAATACCGTCTTTACTTGCTTTAACGCTAATGTGACCACGTGGTGGCTCAATACCGTTAGTCGCGTTAGAGATTTGCGACGATGTTTCTGAAGGCATTAATGCGCTAAGTGTTGAGTTACGCATGCCGTGCTCTTTAATGCTGGCACGTAATGAGTCCCAATCTAAGTGCAGTGGCTCATCACAAATTTTATCTAAGTCACGTTTGTACGTATCCGTTGGCATAATACCTTGAGAGTACGTTGTTTCGTTAAACTTAGGACACGCGCCACGCTCTTTAGCAAGCTCGTTTGATGCTTTCATTAAGTAATATTGAATTGCTTCAAACGTTTTATGAGTCAGTGCATTAGCACTGCCATCTGAGTAGCGTTTACCATTTTTAGCTAAGTAGTAAGCGTAGTTAATTACACCTATTCCTAATGTGCGGCGGCCCATTGTGGCATTACGTGCAGCCGGTACTGGGTAGTCTTGGAAATCAAGTAGATTATCAAGTGCACGTACTGCAAGTTCCGCAAGCTCTTCAAGTTCATCAAGTGACTCAATAGCACCTAAGTTAAATGCCGATAGCGTACAAAGGGCAATTTCGCCTTCTTCGTCGTTTACGTTATTTAACGGCTTAGTTGGCAATGCAATTTCTAAACATAAGTTAGATTGGCGAATTGGCGCAACTTTAGAAATAAACGGGCTGTGAGTGTTACAGTGATCCACGTTTTGTAAATAAATACGACCTGTACTGGCTCGCTCTTGCGCAAACATTGAGAATAGCTCAATCGCTTTGATACGCTTTTTACGAATAGACTCGTCTTGCTCGTATTTTATATATAGTGCGTCAAATTCATCTTGGTCTTCAAAGAATGCATCGTAAAGACCTGGTACGTCTGATGGGCTAAATAACGTGATATAATCGTCTTTAATCAAACGAGAATACATTAGTTTATTAAACTGTACGCCGTAATCTAAGTGACGAACACGGTTATCATCAACACCACGGTTATTTTTAAGTACAAGCAGGTTTTCTACTTCTAAATGCCAAAGCGGATAGAATAAGGTTGCTGCACCGCCACGAACACCACCTTGCGAGCAGCTTTTAACAGCTGTTTGAAAGTGCTTATAAAAAGGGATACAACCAGTGTGGTACGCTTCACCGTTACGAATATGGCTACCTAACGCACGAATACGGCCGGCGTTAATACCAATACCCGCACGTTGTGATACGTATTTAACAATCGCAGATGATGTAGCATTGATTGAATCAAGGCTATCGCCACATTCAATAAGTACACATGAGCTAAATTGCCGAGTAGGGGTACGTACACCCGACATAATGGGTGTAGGCAAAGAGATTTTAAACGTTGATACAGCATCGTAAAAACGCTTGATGTAATCAATACGTGTTTCGCGCGGGTAGTCAGAGAATAAACTCGCAGCCACTAAAATATATAAAAACTGAGCACTTTCGTAAATTTCACCTGTTACGCGGTTTTGTACCAGGTATTTACCTTCAAGTTGCTTTACGGCTGCGTAGCTAAAGTTAAGATCGCGCGAATGATCAAGATACGCATCTAGCTCGTCAAGCTCTTGCTCTGTGTAATCAACAAGTAAGTGAGCATCGTAGCGTTTGTCTTCAACCATTTTTGTAACATGGTCAAATAAACGTGGAGGCTCAAACTGGCCATACGCTTTTTTACGTAAGTGGAATACAGCTAAGCGGGCAGCTAAGTACTGGTAGTCAGGCGACTCTTTTGAAATTTGATCGGCTGCTGCTTTAATGATGGTTTCGTGAATGTCTTTTGTACGAATACCGTCGTAAAATTGAATGTGCGACTTTAATTCAACCTGTGAAACCGATACGTTGTTTAAACCTTCGGCGGCCCATTCAATAACGCGATGGATCTTATCAAGATCTAGCGGCTCTTTACGCCCGTCACGCTTGCTTACAGATAACTGTTGGTTCATAGCTTTGCCTGTATTCCTTGGGAATTGAGTATTTTGACCAATGTTCTATACCTCGCTAAAGCAAGGTACGTATTCATTTATTATAAGTTTCACCGTATGGGCGAATTTAATTGAATAACATTTGGCCACAATATCTGGTGTTGTTCAATTTAGAGATCACAAGATAGTGTGGTCTGAGTTGATTTGCAAGGGACATAATTGCCCCTATTTGTGGATAACTTTGGGATAAAGCAATTGTGTTAGTAGTCACTCACCTTTGAACAATCATTTAAGTTGAAATAGCTAAAAATCAACTAATGATCAGCTAAATTTGCGCATTTTGAAAATAAATTTTGACTGCTTTTTTTATCATCAAGCTTTGCATAAAAACTAACAAAATCACAATATATAGTGTTTAATAACACCAATGGCACTATATATGGTTGAAAGCATCAATAGGGCTGCGCCAATTAAAGTCGGCTTCCCAGCGCAACGCCTCCTCAATACTTGGTATATAGCCCCAAAGCGCTGTAGCGGTATGCATACCTGCAGCTTTACCCGCTTGTATATCACGTTGTGCATCACCTACGTATAAACAACGCTTAGGATCAACGTTCATCAGTTTTGCACAGTGTAATAAGGGTAAAGGAGACGGTTTCGCTTCGGTAAGCGTATCGCCACTGATCACCACATGTGCATTTTTGAATGCGGGGATAGCTGCCACTAAAGGATCGGTTAAAAACCCAGGTTTATTGGTCATTATCCCCCATTTTATAGCTTGGTTCTCAAGGGCTATGAGTAATGATTCTATGCCTTCAAAACAGTGTGTGTGCTTAGCTAGGTTTTGGCTATAGTAACTCACTAGCTGTTTTATCCGCTGTGCTTGAGGTTGCGTGGCCCATTGTTCTTTAAAGCCGAGCTCAAGTAATGCACCTGCGCCATTAGAAGCAGCTTTTCGGTACGCCTCAGGTGCAACTTGGGCAACACCTTCACTTTTAAGTACAGCATTCAATGCTGCACCTAAATCATCAGCTGTATCAAGTAAAGTGCCATCTAAATCAAATAAAAAAGCATCGTACTCAAAAGGAGTTACTGGAGTAGAAGAGCTAGCCATTACGCTAACTTCTCAAAGTGAAGTATATAATTAACACTTACATCTGTATTTAATGAATATTGCTTAGAAAGCGGGTTATAGCTAAGACCTGCACTGGCGCGTACTTTTAAGCCAGCTTGCTCAGCCCATGCAATAAGTTGTGCAGGTTTGATAAATTTGTTGTGGTCGTGTGTGCCTTCTGGCACCATTTTCAGTAGCTTTTCAGCACCTACAATAGCAAACAAGTATGCTTTAGGTGTTTTATTAAGAGTTGAGAAAAACACATCAGCCCCAGGCTTGGCAAGCTTTGCTACTGCATGAATAATAGAAGCAGGGTCAGGTACGTGCTCCAGCATCTCCATGCAAGTTATTACATCAAAGCGAGCAGGGAACTGGTTTGCAAACTCCTCTGCAGGTACTTTTATATAGTCAACATTTACACCCGTTTCTAGGCTGTGTAGTTTGGCTACGGTGAGTGGCTCTTGGCCCATGTCTATACCGGTTACGTTTGCCCCCATGCGCGCCATGCTTTCACTAAGTATACCGCCACCACAACCTACATCGAGTGTTTCTTTTTCAAATAAACCTTGGCTTTTGTTAGCTACAAAGTCTAATCGTAATGGGTTAATTTCGTGAAGAGGTTTAAACTCTCCGTCTTGGTCCCACCATCGCTCAGCAATGGCTTCAAATTTTGCTATTTCTGCGTTATCTACATTTTGATGTTCGGTCATAAAATACTTCCTCGTCAATCTGAGGCCATTATATAGGCCTAAATTGATAAATCGCAAAGTTTTGCGCCTGTAAATTAAAATTAATTGTGATAGCATGGTCGCTTAGAAATAATAACAAATACTCTTGGCACCCAATACCGGGTTGCAAAGAGCTGATACTGAAGGAATGTGATATCAAATGACTGATCTCGCCAATGAAATTCTGCCAGTCAATATTGAAGACGAGTTAAAAAACTCCTACCTAGATTATGCAATGAGTGTAATCGTAGGACGTGCATTACCAGACGTACGTGATGGTTTAAAACCTGTTCACCGCCGCGTTTTGTTTGCAATGAACGAGCTTAGTAATGACTGGAATAAGCCTTACAAAAAATCGGCCCGTGTGGTCGGTGATGTAATTGGTAAATACCACCCACACGGCGACAGTGCAGTTTATGACACCATCGTGCGTATGGCACAGCCATTCTCACTACGTTATATGCTTGTAGATGGCCAAGGTAACTTCGGTTCGGTTGATGGTGATTCAGCAGCGGCAATGCGTTATACAGAAGTACGTATGGCAAAAATGTCGCATGAGTTATTAGCCGATCTTGAAAAAGAAACGGTTGATTTCGTTCCAAACTACGACGGTACCGAACAAATTCCTGACGTTTTACCGACCAAAGTGCCTAACTTACTGGTAAACGGTTCATCGGGTATTGCGGTAGGTATGGCTACAAATATTCCTCCACATAACCTAACTGAAGTGGTGAATGGCTGTTTAGCGCTTATTCAAAATCCTGATTTAACGATTCATGAATTAATGGATTACATTCCAGGTCCTGACTTCCCAACGGCTGCCATTATTAATGGTAAAAAAGGCATTGAAGATGCCTACTTAACAGGCCGTGGTAAAGTGTACATGCGAGCACGTGCCGACATCGAAACCGATGAAAAAACAGGCCGCGAAACTATTATCGTGCACGAAATCCCTTATCAGGTTAATAAAGCCCGCTTAATTGAAAAGATTGCTGAGCTTGTTAAAGATAAAAAAATTGAAGGCATTAGCGCACTACGTGATGAATCAGATAAAGACGGTATGCGTATCGTTATTGAGATTAAGCGTGGCGATGTTGGTGAAGTTATTCTAAACAACTTATATGCACAAACTCAGTTACAAACTGTGTTTGGTATGAATATGGTTGCATTAATTAACAACCAACCTAAGTGTTTCAACCTAAAAGAAATGCTTGAAGAGTTTGTTATTCACCGCCGTGAAGTGGTTACACGCCGTACCGTATTTGATTTACGTAAAGCCCGTGACCGTGCTCATACCCTTGAAGGTTTAGCAATTGCGCTTGCCAACATTGACCCTATTATTGAGCTTATTCGTAAATCACCAACCCCAGCTGAGGCTAAAGTTGCTTTGACGGCACGTCCGTGGGATTTGGGTAATGTAAAAGCTATGCTTGAAAAAGCAGGGGAAGACAACGTAGCTCGTCCAGATTGGCTAGCAAGTGAGCTTGGTATTCGAGATGGTCAGTACTATATTTCTGAGCAACAAGCGCAAGCGATTCTTGATTTACGTTTACACAAACTAACCGGCCTTGAGCATGAAAAAATCTTAGCAGAGTACCAATCGCTGTTAGATTTAATTGCTGAGTTACTCCATATTTTAAGCAGCCCTGAGCGTTTAATGGAAGTTATCCGTGATGAGTTAGTTGAAATTAAAGAGCAGTATGGTGATGAGCGCCGTACAGAAATTAACGCGGCCGCGCACGACATTAGCCTTGAAGATTTAATCAACGAAGAAGATGTTGTTGTGACCTTGTCGCACGAAGGTTACGTTAAGTATCAGGCATTGTCTGATTATGAGGCGCAGCGCCGTGGTGGTAAAGGTAAGTCAGCAACGAAGATGAAAGATGAAGATTTCATTGAACGTCTTTTAGTTGCGAATACCCACGATACCATTTTATGTTTCTCTACTGCGGGTCGTTTGTACTGGCTTAAAGTATACCAGTTACCACTGGCAAGTCGCGCCGCACGCGGTAAGCCAATTGTTAACTTACTGCCACTTGAAGATGATGAGCGTATTACTGCTATTCTACCTGTACGCGAGTACGAAGAAGATAAGTACATCTTTATGGCAACTGCATTTGGTACCGTGAAGAAAACACCACTAACGGCATACAGCCGCCAACGCGCAAGCGGTATTATTGCTGTAAACCTTAACGAAGGCGATAGCCTAATTGGGGTTGATATTACCGATGGTAGCAATGAAATTATGTTGTTTACTGATGCTGGTAAAGTGGTACGCTTTAAAGAAGCCGAAGAGTCTACTGTTGTTGATGAAAACGGCAACCCGGTACTTGATGAAGAAGGCAACCCTGAGGTTCGTTTCAAAGGTGTTCGCCCTATGGGTCGTACTGCTACCGGTGTTCGTGGTATTAAGATGGCTGACGACCAACGCGTAGTGTCATTAATTGTGCCTAAGTCTGACGGTGCTATTTTAACTGTGACTGAAAATGGTTACGGTAAACGTACTCAACTTGAAGATTACCCATCGAAGAGCCGTGCAACACAAGGTGTTGTATCTATTAAGGTGAGTGAGCGTAATGGCGCAGTAGTTGGCGCTGTACAAGTTGACGACAACGATGAAATAATGATTATTTCTAATCGTGGTACGCTAGTACGTACCCGCGTTAACGAAGTATCGACGGTTGGACGTAACACCCAAGGCGTTATTTTGATCAGAACTATTGACGAAGAGCAAGTAGTTGGTTTACAACGTATCGAAGAGATTGAAGTTACAGACAGTGACTTAGTTGATATTGAAGACGTTGAAACGGTTGATACAGTAAATGAAGAAGCAACGGATGATAATCCACCTTCTGAATAACTGAAATTGAAAAAGCGGCTAAGGCCGCTTTTTTTAATCATGTTGAAAAAAATTAATAATCCTTTTTTGTTTATCAAAGAAGTTTAAATTACTGGAATGAGGCAAAGGTAATGAGTAAATATAATTTTTGTGCGGGGCCAGCTATGCTTCCGCAAGCTGTTATGCAAAAAGCACAAAAAGAATTTTTAGACTGGCAAGATTTAGGCGTATCTGTGATGGAAATAAGCCATCGCAGTAAAGATTTTTTAGCGCTTACTGCTAAATGCGAAGCCAGCCTTCGTCGTTTAATGAATATTAGCGATGAATTTGAAGTGTTGTTTATGCATGGTGGGGGGCGCGGTCAATTTAGCGCTGTGCCATTAAATTTGCATCAGCATGGTAAAGCGGCGGTTTATTGCGAGAACGGCGTGTGGTCTAAAAGTGCGACTGACGAAGCTAATAAATTTACTCAAACTCACTCAATCAATGTCAGAAATGACGCTAACGGGCTGTTTTCTATAAAAGATGTGGCACAGTGGGACTTACCTGAAGAGGCATCTTATATTCATTACTGCCCAAATGAAACGGTAGACGGATTAGAAATTTTTGATGTGCCTAGTCACCCAACGGCGCCAATTATTGCTGATATGTCGTCAACAATTTTGTCGCGTGAAATTGACGTAAACAAGTTTGATTTAATTTATGCCGGTGCACAAAAAAATATAGGTCCATCAGGTATAGCTATCGTTATTGTGCGCAAAACATTACTTGAGCGTGAGGGTTTGGCTAAACCAGGTATTTTAGATTACGCACTTGAAGCAAAACAAGGCAGCATGTTTAATACACCGCCTACCTTTGCATGGTATTTAGCAGCCGAAGTATTTGAATGGCTAGAACAAAACGGTGGCGTTAAGGCAATGGAAGCACACAATATTGCTAAAGCTAAGCTGCTTTATGATTTTATTGATGAATCGCCTTTTTATACCAATAAAGTAGCCGCGCATTGCCGATCTCGCATGAATGTACCCTTTTGGCTAAATGATGAAAGCTTAAACGAAAAGTTTGTAATGCAATCTAAAGAGGCCGGCTTACTTGCCCTAGAAGGACACAGAATAGTAGGGGGTATGCGTGCAAGTATTTATAACGCAATGCCACTTGAAGGTGTTCAAGCCTTGGTTGACTTTATGGCGGCATTTGCAAAGGAGCACAGCTAATGGAACAACTTCGTTTAGAGCCTATTTCTCGTGTAAATGGTAGCGTTACCTTACCAGGGTCTAAAAGCCTATCAAACCGAATTTTATTGTTAGCAGCGCTGGCTCAAGGGACTACCGTTGTAGAAAACCTGCTAGACAGTGATGATATTC
The DNA here is from genome assembly GCF_005886915.1 of Pseudoalteromonas sp. S3776. Lineage (NCBI taxonomy): Bacteria > Pseudomonadati > Pseudomonadota > Gammaproteobacteria > Alteromonadales > Pseudoalteromonadaceae > Pseudoalteromonas > Pseudoalteromonas sp. S3776. The sequence goes on from NZ_PNCU01000032.1 coordinate 49,136, forward strand.
GTCATATGTTGGGTGCATTAAATCTACTAGGTGTTAACGTAACGCTTAATGATGACCGCACTGTGGCAACTGTTGAAGGGGTTGGCGGTATATTTAAAACTCCAAGTGAACCTTTATTTTTAGGAAATGCCGGTACTGCGTATCGTCCTTTAACCGCGGTACTTGCTGCTGTATCTGGCGAGTATGAGCTAATAGGTGAGCCGCGCATGGAAGAGCGCCCAATAGGGCACCTAGTCGATGCGCTACAAGCACTTGGCGGCGATATTACCTACACTAAACATAAAGACTACCCGCCACTAAAAATAATTGGTGGGCAAATTAAAGGCGGTACTGTTGAAATTGATGGCAGTATTTCTAGCCAATTTTTAACTGCATTGCTAATGGCTGCCCCTTTATTTAGTGGTGATACGCAAATTACCATTAAGGGTACTTTGGTCTCTAAGCCATACATTGATATTACATTAGATGTAATGGCACGTTTTGGCGTGACCGTTGAGCACAGCAATTACACAACATTTAAAGTGAAAGGCGGCCAACAATACCAATCACTCGAGCGTATTATGGTTGAAGGTGACGCATCATCAGCGTCTTACTTTGTTGCGGCAGCGGCTATTGCCGGTGGCGAAATTGAAATTAAAGGGGTTGGCGCTAAATCAGTACAGGGTGATATTGGTTTTGCAAAAGTGATGGAACAAGTTGGCGCCCAGATTGATTGGTATGACGAACGCCTAGTTGTGCGTAAAGGTGAATTAAAAGGCGTAGATATTGACGCTAATGCGATACCCGATGCAGCAATGACACTTGCCACTGTTGCGTTATTTGCCAAGGGTCCTACCGCTATTCGTAATATATATAATTGGCGTGTAAAAGAAACTGATCGTTTATATGCAATGGCTACTGAACTTCGTAAAGTGGGAGCAGAGGTTATAGAAGGCGATGACTTTATCGAAATTACACCGCCAAATTCGTTTAATGATGTTGCTATTGATACGTATGATGATCACCGAATTGCAATGTGTTTTGCAATGGTTGCCGTAGGCGGAAAGCCTATTACTATCAACGACCCTAAGTGCACATATAAAACTTTTCCAACCTTTTTCAAGGTTTTAGCATCAGTGAGTGAGTAGAGCTTTTATAAATAATTATAAAAAGTTACACACTAAAGCGGATCTATTTGTAGAAGTGACGTATAATATCGCGGTTTTATTTAGGTGTGCATTGCAGGAGGTTCTAAATGCAGGCGTTATTAATGCCCGTAATCACCGTTGATGGCCCAAGTGGTTCAGGTAAAGGAACTGTTTGTCGCTTGTTAGCCGACAAATTGGGGTGGGATGTATTGGATAGCGGCGCAATTTACCGTGTATTATCCCTTGCCGCACTTCATCACCAAATAGCATTAGACAACGAAGAAGCGCTCGTCCCGCTTGCTGCAAACTTAGATGTGCAGTTTTTGGTTGATAGCCAAACTAATGCTGGAAAAGTTATTTTAGAAGGCGAAGATGTAACCTCGACAATTCGTAATGAAGAGGTTGGGGCTGCTGCTTCAAAAGTGGCTGCATTACCCCGTGTACGTGAAGCGTTACTTCGACGCCAGCGTGCGTTTAAAACCGAGCGGGGCTTAATTGCTGATGGCCGAGATATGGGCACCGTGGTTTTTCAAGGCGCTCCATTAAAAATATATTTAACCGCCAGTGCACAAGAACGCGCGCGCAGACGTTATGTTGAGTTGAATGAGCGTGGCCTTGATGTTACACTAAGTGGTCTATTACAGGACATTCAAGCTCGTGATGAGCGCGATATGAATCGTACCGTTGCGCCGCTTGTTCCTGCTGATGATGCAATTGAAATAGACACAAGCGAGCTTAATGCTCAGCAAGTGTTTGATAAAGTTATAACTTTAGTAGATATTGCTATTTCAGAAGGTAAGCTTCCCAAGCGAAGCTAAACACATTTTATGCACCAGCAGGACGCCAGTGCTATTTTAACAACCCCATGCAGCATGGTTGCTTATTGGTATTAATATATGAGACGTATATTCGTATGTCAGAAAATTTTGCGCAGTTATTTGAAGAAAGCTTAAAGGGTTTTGAAGCAGAGCAAGGCTCTATTGTTAAAGGTACAGTAATCTCAATCGAGAATAACATTGTACTTGTAGATGCTGGTCTTAAATCAGAAAGTGCTATCCCTGCAGAGCAGTTCAAAAATGCTGCTGGTGAACTAGAAGTTGCTGTAGGCGACGAAGTAGATGTTGCACTAGATGCAATCGAAGACGGTTTCGGTGAAACTATCCTTTCTCGTGAGAAAGCGAAGCGTCACGAAGCGTGGATCCGTCTTGAGAAAGCATGTGAAGAGCAAGAGACTGTTACTGGTGTTATCAACGGTAAAGTTAAAGGCGGTTTCACAGTTGAAGTTGATTCAATCCGTGCTTTCCTACCTGGTTCACTTGTTGATGTTCGTCCAGTACGTGACACAACTCACCTTGAAGGCAAAGAGCTTGAATTTAAAGTAATCAAGCTTGACCAAAAACGTAACAACGTTGTTGTTTCACGTCGTGCAGTTATCGAATCTGAAAACTCACAAGAGCGTGAAGAGCTTCTTGCTAACCTTGTTGAAGGTCAAGAAGTTAAAGGTATCGTTAAGAACCTTACTGACTACGGTGCATTCGTTGACCTTGGTGGTGTTGATGGTCTACTACACATCACTGATATGGCGTGGAAGCGTGTTAAGCACCCTTCAGAAATCGTTAATGTTGGCGACGAAATCGCAGTTAAAGTTCTTAAATTCGACAAAGATAAAACTCGTGTATCTCTAGGCCTTAAACAGCTTGGCGAAGATCCATGGGCAGCTATCGCTGGTCGTTACCCAGAAGGTTCTAAGCTTTCTGGTCGTGTAACTAACCTTACTGATTACGGTTGCTTCGTAGAAATCGAAGAAGGCGTTGAAGGTCTAGTTCACGTTTCTGAAATGGATTGGACTAACAAGAACATCCACCCTTCAAAAGTTGTTTCACTAGGTGACACTGTTGAAGTTATGGTTCTTGAAATCGACGAAGAACGTCGTCGTATTTCTCTTGGTCTTAAGCAATGTATTGCTAATCCTTGGCAGGAATTTGCTCGTCTACAAAACAAAGGCGACCAAGTTACTGGTAAGATCAAATCAATCACTGACTTCGGTATCTTTATCGGTCTTGACGGTGGTATTGATGGTCTTGTACACCTTTCAGACATTTCTTGGAACACGCCAGGCGAAGAAGCTGTACGTGAATTCAAGAAAGGCGACGAAATCACTGCTATCGTATTGCAAGTTGACCCAGAGCGTGAACGTATCTCTCTAGGTGTTAAGCAAATCGAAGCTGACCCGTTCAATAACTACCTTGATGCAAACAAAAAAGGTGCTATTGTTAAAGGTAAAGTGACTGAAGTTGATGCGAAAGGCGCAACTGTAGAGCTTATCGAAGGCGTTGAAGGTTACATCCGTGTAGCTGATATCGCTCAAGAGCGCGTTGAAGATGCAACGACTGTTGTTTCTGTAGGCGACGAAATCGAAGCTAAATACGTTGGCGTTGATCGTAAGAACCGCACTTTAAGCTTATCTGTTAAAGCTCTTTTCGAAGCAGAAGAGAAAGAAGTACTAGAGAAGCTTAAGAAAGAAGAGCCAGTGTTTGAAAACGCAATGGCAGCTGCTTTCGCAAATGCACAAAAAGACTAATTACTAATTAGTTTTTAATTGGAAGGGCAGTTTTGCCCTTCTACTATTCTCTTTAAGGAAACGCTATGACTAAGTCAGAACTGATAGAAACACTTGCCGAACAGCACGCACACGTTCCAGTGAAAGATGTTGAAAATGCAGTAAAAGAAATTCTTGAACAAATGGCCGGCTCATTATCTACTTCAGATCGTATTGAGATCAGAGGTTTTGGTAGTTTCTCTTTGCATTACCGCGCTCCTCGCACAGGTCGTAATCCTAAGACTGGCGATACAGTAGAGCTTGATGGTAAGCATGTACCTCATTTTAAACCAGGCAAAGAATTACGCGACCGCGTAAACGAGAGTATTGCCTAGTTAACCAGTTGGAGTAGTTACTTGTTTAAGGTATTAAAAATTATTCTGGTTGTACTATGCCTATTTTGCGCATTTTTATTGGGTTCTCAAAATCCACAATTAGTACAAATCAATTATATTATTGCCAGTAATACCTTGCCACTCGCTGTAATAATAAGTATCTGCTTTATACTGGGTGTAATAATAGGGTGTTTTATTAGCTTTAAATTGTTTTCTAAATTAAAGTGGCAAAATTACCGCTTAAAAAAACAATTAGCGCCAGAAAAAAATAATAGTAAGCTTATTGCTAATAAAGACACCTAATCATGATTGAGCTTTTGTTTTTACTACTGCCTGTTGCTGCCGGTTATGGCTGGATTATGGGCAAAAATAGTGCGAAAAACCAAGCTCATCAACTCAATCGCCAAATCACTTCAGAATACAGTAAAGGCTTAAAGTTTTTACTAGACAGAGAAGAAGATCAGGGCTTAGAGCATCTAATCAATCTATTAGAGGTCGCTGCTGATTCTGTCGACCACTACTCAACCCTTGCTACCATGTTTCGCCGAAGAGGCGAGCTTGACCGCGCAATAAAAATTCACGAACTCCTTTTAAAACACCCAAGTTTAAATGAGCAACAAGCTGCCACTAGCCGTTTAGAATTAGCCGAAGATTATATTATGGCCGGCTTATTAGACGGTGCAGAAGAACATTTAGTGTGGCTTGTTAAAGCCGGGCATGAACAAGCGCTTGACCCTATTATTACTCTTTATTCGCAAACTCGAGAGTGGGAAAAGGGCATTAATATGTTCGAAGCCCACAGTGAGTTATTTGTTAAAGAGCAGCATTTTAAAGCCATTGCTAATTTTTACAGCGAAGCGGCGCTAAGCGAAAATAAACCGCAATTAATGAGCAAAGCCATTAGTTTAAATTACAAAGCGGTTCGCCCTTTATACGAATTGGGGTTATCGGCTTACACAAGCGAAGACTACGTAAAAGCTATTTACTATTGGCGTGAATTAGTCTGCCAATTTACATTGTTTGCGCCTTTGTTTATTGACCAGCTTGCACATAGTTATAAGCAGTTAAATTTAACGCATCAATTTCATGATTTATTATGTGACTTGCTCGACAAAGGTGGGGTACTAATAAAAATAAAACATTGCCAAGCATTGTTAGAGCAGGGAAATACCAAACAGGCATTTGAGTTTTTAACTGACAGCTTAAAACGTCAGCCGACAATTAGAGGTTTTAGCTTTTTATTACAGCTAATGGCTGATAAAAATCCAAATACCAAAGAGGTACTTGATGAAATTGATAAGCTAGTTACGTCATATATAGCTACAAAACCAGACTTTCAATGCCAACATTGTGGTTTTACAAGCCACACCATTTATTGGAACTGCCCATCTTGTAAACATTGGGAAACCATTGTACCAAGTAGAGGCCTAGACGGATTTTAATAACCCCCAACTATTTATAACTTTACTGCCATTCATTAGGATAGTTATGTCTTTAGAAGATACAAAAAAAGTTCTCATTGCCCTAGATTACGATTCACAAGAGGCGGCTCTTAATTTTGTAAAAAAACTCTCACCAGAGTCGTGTCGCTTAAAAGTAGGCAAAGAAATGTTTACTTATTTCGGGCCTGCATTCGTTAAACAATTAATCGATTTAGGCTTTGACGTATTCTTAGATTTAAAATTTCATGATATCCCTAACACAGTGGCAAAAGCGGTTACCGCTGCGGCTAATATGGGCGTTTGGATGGTAAACGTTCATGCATCAGGTGGTTTTGAAATGATGAATAAAGCAAAGCTGGCACTTGAAAAGTTTGGCGATAAAGCACCTTTATTAATTGCAGTAACAGTGCTAACCAGCATGGATGAAACTGAGTTAAAGCGACTGGGCGTTGAAAAATCAGCGCAAGAGCAAGTTATCCATTTAGCACAATTAACAAAAGAAGCAGGGCTTGATGGGGTGGTATGCTCAGCTCAAGAAGCTAAAGTGTTAAAAGAGCACTTTGGTAGCGAATTTAAGTTAATTACCCCAGGCATTCGCCCTGCGGGAAGTGATCTAGGCGACCAAAAGCGGATTATGACACCTAAGCAAGCTATTGAAGCCGGTAGCGATTACTTAGTGATTGGTAGACCAATCACACAATCATCAAATCCAGTACAAACTTTGAATGATGTTAACAGCTCGCTAATTTAAATTAACAAAAAGCAATTATTTAGTGCTAAACCCCTTTTATGAATACATTTTTATGCTACATTAGTACTAAGAGTGCAGTAAGGGGTTTATTTTGAAGTTAATTTTGGGATCTATATTAATCGTTGTTGCGGGTTTTTCAGTAAATAAATATGTTTTTTCGAGTAAGGCATATGATGGTGTCGCGGCGATTACTGATCTCGTCGCAAATTACCCCGTAGATTTATTTGAGTTTAGACAAACCATGCATGGCTATGCACACCACTTATGCTATAAAAATGAAGAGCGCTTAACGCGCCAAAACGTGACTACCTCGGAATGTATTTCGAATCACGATAGCAAACAAAGTGAATGTGAAAATAAAGTATTTAGGTTGGCACCGCTCAGCTTAGAAACCAAAGCTGAGATACTTGATTATTCTAAGCAATATACAGAATGTACGTTACCGTATAAGCGTATTATGGGTTAATGCCTATTAGCGATCCCCTAATTATTTTAAGCGGAGAAAGCTTAGTTTTAGCTTTGTTTAATAAATTTCACTCACTACAACGTGAAGGCAAAGAGCAGGGCAATATAAGTGCCGTTAGTGGTAGTGGCTAACTCACGTTTTTTATTCATCAAAACGTTTTATCACCTATCAACAATCATTTAATTAGACTATTTAGAAAAAATTTAACTATAAGCGCCAACATAATGTTAGCGCTTATAAAAAGTGTACGACTATTTTAAGCGAATAGATTTTGCTTCTATATCAATCAAGCCTTGCTTAAATAAACCACCAATGGCTTTTTTGTAGTTAGCTTTACTGGTTGAAAATACTTTTTTGATAAGCTCAGGATCAGATTTATCACCAATGGCTAGTATGCCGCCTTCGTTTTTAAGTTTTTCCATTATTTTATCACCAAGCTCACTTACTTTACCCATGCCTGGCTTTTCAAGGATGACGTCTATTTTTCCGTCTTCACGTACTTTTTGAATAAAGCCTTTAAGCTTTTGCCCTACAAATAAGTTTTTAAACACCATGTTGTAAAAAACAACACCAAAGTGAGACTCTTCAATAAGCACTTTGTAGCCAATATCTGTTTTACCAGCCACTATTAAATCAACTTCTTGAAGGTGAGTGTATTGAGGTTCATCTTTTGATAAAAAGCGATTAAAGTTACTTGATGCGCAAATACGTTGGCTCGCGTTATCCAAGTACAAGCGAACTAAATAGGAATGACCTTCTTGCATACGTGGCTTTTGCTCGTTAAAAGGCGCTAAAACATCTTTTTCGAGACCCCAATCTAAAAAAGCACCAATGCTATTTATTTCTTTAACACGAAGTAATGCATATTCACCAACTTGGGCGTGAGGTTTTTTTACTGTTGCTGTAGGTAAGTTTGCGTTATCTAAAAAAATAAAAACGCTTATGCTATCTCCAGCTTCGAGTTCATCTTTAATTTCATGTTTGGGTAAAAACACTTCCCCTAAATTGTGGCCATCAAGGTAAGCACCTTCATTGCTCACTTCTTTAACAAATAAGGTTTGTGTTGTTCCTAGGTAACTCATAATTATTCCTGCTCAGGCTTTTTTTTACGGCGCATTGGTGAATTGCCATCAATGTTCAATGGGGCTTTTATAGGTGCAGCTGGTTTTTTAGGTTTTGCCTTGCGTTTAACTTGCGGCTTTTTGACCTGTGCAACTTTTTTAGTTTTTACAGCGGCTGTTGCAGGCTTTTTCTCTTTTATACCTTTAAATTTAGCTTTAAGGCCATCAACGCTTGCAAAAACCAGTTCGTCGTTCAAAAACGACTTAATTGCTAAGTAACTTGCCCAGTCTTTAGGACCTACTAGCGATAGTGCATTACCTTTAAATCCCGCACGGCCTGTACGACCTATACGGTGTACATACTCTTCAGCGTGTTTTGGTAAATCAAAGTTGATTACATGCGTTACACTTAATAAATCGAGTCCACGTGAAGCGACGTCAGTGGTGATCAAAATTTTAAAGTTTTCGCGGCTAAACGAATCCATGATCTCAAGGCGTTTGCTCTGCGTTAAATCGCCAGCTAAAGCCACCGATTTAAAACCTTTTGCATTTAATGCTTCACTCAAACGGCCGGTATCGGCGCGTGTTGCTGTAAAAATAATACATTGGCCAACATTGTCCTGCTTTAAAAAATGCTCAAGTAACGCTTCTTTATGATCAAGGTGATCGGCTAAATAGAGTGTTTGTTTAATATCACTGTGTTGCTCGTTTGCGGCGCTCAAAGTAATTTGCTTTGGTTTTTTTAATAAATTACGCGATAAGGCATCGACTTGAGCGTGATCTAGTGTTGCTGAAAAAAGTAATGTTTGGCGCAAGCGGTGATTCGCTTGCTCGTTAATCATCTTAAGTTGTTCAGTAAAACCTAAGTCTAAAATACGGTCAGCTTCATCAAAAATTAATAGCTCTAACCCGCTTAATTGTAATGAGCGTTTTGTAATGTGATCGGCCAAACGCCCTGGGGTTGCCACAACAAAGTGCGGGTCGTTACGAAGCGCTTTAATTTGATCGTTAAAGTTCTCGCCACCGAGTATTTTTACAGCTTTAATGCTTGTGCCCGCAATTAATAAACGCAATTGCGTAAATACTTGCGTTGCAAGCTCACGGGTTGGTGCAACGATGAGGACACGTGGATCGCGTTTACTGAGCGCTTTTTGTTTCATAACTCGCTGAACAGCAGGTAATAAAAACGCTAATGTTTTGCCCGACCCAGTTTTAGACTGGGCAAAAATGTCATGCCCTGCAAGTGCGGTAGGCACTGCATGTGCTTGAATATCTGTGGGCTGGGTGATCCCTTGATGTGCTAATTGTTTTTCAAGGCGAGTATCAATCCCAAGATCAGTAAAGTGCAAAGTCGTGTTCTCCAATGTGCAACTTAAAATTATGGCCGCATTATAGCTTACACAAGGGTTATGCCGACAGTAAAAACCATTCTAACGCGCTATTTTTTGCAATTAATTATAAAAAGCGTAAAATACGCGCCCCATATGCGCCGGATTTACGATTCGGTAAATGCCACTAAAGGCTATCAAAGCAAAATAGGAAGTAAAATGACTGCTGTTCATAAAGATGATGTAACAAACGAGCACTTTGTAGTGTGTGCAATGTACAAATTTGTAGGTTTGCCAAATTTTGAAGCACTACGTAAACCCCTTTTAGAAGTAATGGAAGCAAACGAAGTACGCGGTACTTTATTGCTTGCTGCTGAAGGTATTAACGGTACTGTATCGGCTAAGCGCGAAGGAATAGATAACTTACTTGCGTGGTTAGACACACAAGAAAACCTAAAAGACATAGTAACTAAAGAATCATACGATGACGAATGCCCGTTTTACCGTACTAAAGTAAAACTAAAAAACGAAATTGTTACTATGGGCGTTGAAGGGATTGATCCACTTAAAGTAGTGGGTAGCTATGTTAAACCTAAAGAGTGGAATGCATTAATATCTGACCCTGATGTAATTTTGATTGATACACGTAACGATTACGAAATTGAAATTGGTACTTTTCAAAATGCAGTCGATCCTAATACCAAAACTTTCCGTGAGTTCCCTCAGTGGGCTAAAGAAAATTTAGACCCAGAAAAACACAAAAAAGTAGCCATGTTTTGTACCGGCGGTATTCGCTGCGAAAAATCAACGGCTTACATGAAAGAGCAAGGGTTTGATGAAGTTTACCACCTTGAAGGCGGTATTTTAAAATACCTAGAAGAAGTGCCAAAAGAAGAAACAATGTGGGAAGGTGAGTGCTTTGTTTTTGATAATCGTGTAGCAGTAAATCATGATTTACAAAAAGGCTCTTACGATCAGTGCCATGCCTGTCGTATGCCGATTACAGAAGAAGAAAAGCAAAAGCCAGAATACATGGAAGGTGTTTCGTGCCATCACTGTATTGACAATGTAACCGATGAGCAGCGTGCTCGTTTTGCTGAGCGTCAAAAGCAAATAGAATTAGCACAAGCTCGTGGTGAAGGGCATATTGGTAATGAAGCGCAAGCGGTTTTACAACAACGTAAAGAAGCTAAAAAAGCTCAAAAAGATGCGCAGCGCGGTAAATAATCTCTAACTCCTTATTATTTGCATAGCCCAGTTTATACTGGGCTTTTTTATTTAAATAGCCACTTTTTAGTTTAATCCTGCCTGTATTTGTATAAATGATCAGCCTTTAGGGGCCTTTTAAAATCAAATTGGTATTACCAACTTTAATTTCATCTTATAGTTTTGCTAATTTATCTCTCTATTCTACTTATTGATCAATGAGGTGTTAGACTTCGTAAGGTAATGGGAATAATAATTAATTAAGGTGCTGTGTTGAAATCACATAATTTTATAATCGGTGTGCTCAGTACATTGATATTTATCTGTACCCCTGCAATGAGCGCAAACGTTGTAGTGCAAAAAATTACATTAGAAAACGCCAAACAACAGGTTCAAGCAGTTGGAAATACAGAGGCAATACATTCGGTTGTCATGTATCCGGCAGTAGGCGATAGAGTAACAGGCGTTTTTTTTAAGCCAGGTGATAAAGTAAATAAAGGTGATATTTTACTAGAACTTGATTCTCGTAGGCAAAAAGCTGCGCTTGATGAGGCTAAAATTAGACTTGCCGACACCCGGCGAATATTAAAACGATTAGAAAAAAGTCAGGCCAAAGGGGCTGTACCCAAAAGCGATGTTGATGATGCTAAAACCGTTGTAGAGCTTGCCAAAGTAACGTTAGTACAGGCGCAAACTGAGCTTGAAGACAGAAAAGTAATTGCGCCGATAGATGGCATAATGGGGCTTACAGATGTAGAGGAAGGCGATAGAATAACCGAGCAAACCGCTATTGCTACAATCGATGATACAACAAGCCTGTATATAAATTTTAATGCGCCTGAGTCGGCCATTACTATGTTGCGTAATAAAAGCAGCTTAACGGTATTTCCTTGGCAATCAGGGACTGCCATCAACGCTGATATTGCCTATTTAGATTCACGCGTAGACCCACAAACCCGCACTTTACGCGTTAAAGCAAAGCTAAATAATGAAAAACAACGATTTTTACCCGGCATGAGCTTTAGGGTACATATTGAAGTGCTAGGCGAGCGTTTTGCTGCAATCCCTGAGGCTGCATTACTGTGGGGGGCAACTGGTCCATACGTATGGACTAGTGTAGATAAAAAAGCAACCCGTGTTGATATAAAAATAGAGCAGCGTTTGGCGGGGCGATTATTGGTTTCTGGGCCGTTAACTAAAGGCGATATTTTAGTCATTGAAGGGGTACAACGCTTACGTGCAGGCCAAAAACTAAGCTTTAATTTATCTGCACAAGATACGCAGGAGTAGGTATGAAACAGCAACCTATGATGCACGATTTACCCTCGATGGCGATTCGCCGCCCAGTCCTTATTGTGGTGCTTAACTTATTAATTATTATTGCAGGTATTGCGGCTATAGCGGGAGTTGAAGTAAGAGAGCTTCCTGATGTGGATAGACCACGTATTACGGTTTCGGCCCCGTTTCCTGGTGGCTCGCCTGAGACCGTTGATACCGAAGTAACCAGTAAATTAGAAGGCGCAGTGGCACGTGTAAGTGGCGTTAAATCAATACGCGCACAAAGTGAAGAGGGAAATGCACGTATTGTGGTCGAATTTAGACCAGGAATAAACTTAGATGACGCTGCAAATGAGACGCGTGAGTCTGTTGCACGTGTAGAGCGAGACCTTCCAGAGGAAGTGGAACGTGTGTCTATTATTAAAGCCGACAACGACGCCGAAGCGGTTGTATCGCTAACTGTATCCAGTGAAAGTTTATCGCTTGAAGCACTTACCGAGCGCGTAAATGTTGACTTAGCGCCACAATTTTTAACCATTCAGGGTGTCGCAGATGTACGCTTAAACGGTGATAGAGAACGAGTATTAAGAGTACGCATAGACCCATTAAAACTAAGTAGCTTTAATTTAACTGTGCCCGATGTAGCACAAGTGCTTAGCCAAGCCCCATTTGACGTACCTGCAGGGAGTTTAAAGGCAAACGATCAGCAAATTATTGTCCGTGCTGATGCTACATCAATCACCCCTGAGCAAGTGGGCGATATAATAATTCAAGGCGACACCCGTATTAGCGATATTGCAGCCGTTTATTTTGGGCCTGCCGATCCGCGCTCTATGGTAAGGCTAAACGGTAAACCTGTTATTGGTATGGAAATTATTCGCCAAGCACAATCAAATACAATTGAAATATCAGATGAAGTCCTCAAGCTTATAAAAAATATGCAAACGCGCTTTCCAGAAATGGAATTTACGCTTACCTCTGATGATGCACAATTTATAAGAAGCTCAGTCGATGAAGTAATTTACTCTTTGTTACTCACTGTACTGTTAGTGGTAATCACTTTATGGGTATTTATTGGTTCTTGGCGTGCTACTTTAGTACCTGCTTTTGCTATTCCTGTTGCTTTAATTGGTTCTTTAGCGCTTATATGGGCATTGGGTTTTTCAATAAATATTTTAACCTTGTTGGCGCTTGTATTAGCCACTGGCCTAATTGTTGATGATGCCATAGTAGTAAGTGAAAATATTCAGCGCCAGCGAGGGCTTGGTTTAGGACGCCGAGCAGCTGCTGTAATAGGCACGCGAGAGGTGTTTTTTGCTGTTGTGGCAACCACCGCAGTACTGGCTGCTGTATTTATACCCATTGCATTTTTGCCCTCTACGGCGGGTCGCTTATTTAGAGAGTTTGGCGGTGTTCTTGCAGGCGCCGTGATTATATCAAGCTTTGTTGCACTTTCATTAGTGCCTGCGCTTACCTCTAAATTAAAGTTAAAGCAGGGGGGCTTTCACCCGTTTGCAAAGCTAGGCCACTGGCTTGGCGCAATTTATACAAAATCAATTCATAAGGTGCTTAACCACGCGTGGCTTACGTTTTCGGCGTGTTTATTGGTTGCCGCTGGCTCAGGGGCATTGTACGCCAGTTTAGATAGTGAGCTTTTGCCCACAGAAGACCGAGGTAAAATTCGTATATTTGCACGAGGCCCAGATGGTGTAGGGCTTAACTTTATGGATAGGCAAGCGATAAAAATGGAAGATATTTTACTTCCGTTTGTCGATAGTGGCGAAATCGAGTCTATTTATACTGTTGTAGGCCAATGGGACCCTAATATTGTGTTTATCACTGTGCCATTAAAGCATTGGGATGAGCGCCATTTTAGTCAACAAGAAATTATTAACAAAATACGACAACCGCTTGGCGATATTCCAGGAGCACCGGCATACCCAGGTGGTGCAAATAGTTTAAATTTACGCGGCCAAGGGGGAGGCGTTGAAATAGCGTTACTTGGTCAAGATTATTTGCAAATATTTAAAGCGGCACAGCAGTTTTCTGCGGCCTTAGAAAAAGCCGTTCCTGAGGTGGCACCTGTGCGTATTTCGTATCAACCATCGCAACCACAACTTCGTGTAAATATAGACAGACGACGTGCACAAGAGCTAGGAGTAGCACTAAACGACATTGCCATTACCTTGCGCGCAGCAATAAATGGCGACGACGTAGAAGATTTAAACATTGGCGATCAGTCTGTGCCAATTATGCTACAAGCGCAAAACCAAACCATAAACAGTCCAAGTGACTTGGCAAATTTATACATCAGAGCGGGTAATGGCAGTTTAGTGCCGTTAAGTAGTGTGGCGAATATTTCTGAAGAAGGCGTGGCTGCAGAGCTTGAGCGACATGCTCAGCGTCGTTCAATAGAGCTCAGCATGGAACTGCCAGAGTCGTTAACCATAGCTGCTTTAGTAGAGCAAATAAAAACCGTGTCTGAACAATCGTTAGAACCAGGTATTGCTCTTGCGTTTAAAGGTGAAGCGCTAACGTATGAAGAAACATCCAGCGAAGTACTCATAACCTATGTACTTGCTTTTTTAATCGTATTTTTAGTGTTGGCCGCGCAATTTGAAAATGTAAATAGTGCCATTGTGGTAATGATAACTGTTCCCTTTGGTATTACCTCGGCCATATTAGCGCTTTATTTAACCGGTACGTCGTTAAATATTTACTCTCAAATAGGTTTAGTGATGCTGATAGGCTTAATCGCTAAAAATGCGATTTTGCTTGTTGAATTTGCAGATCAGTTACGCGATCAAGGCTTAACGGTCAGAAAAGCTGTCGAGCAAGCTGCAATGGTGCGTTTGCGTCCAATTACAATGACCCTTATATCGACACTGCTTGGTGCGTTGCCGCTAATCCTCTCTACAGGCGCAGGGGCTGAGGCCCGAAATGCCATAGGCTGGGTGGTGTTTGGCGGCTTAGCATTGGCGGTATTGTTTACGCTTTATCTTACTCCAGTAATTTACTTAGGCTTAGCACGTTTTACTACACCAAGAGGGGATGAATCTAAGCAACTCGCACAAGAGCTTGAAAAATAGACTAACCTTAATGCCATGCCCAGCCATGTTATTAAATTAAAATGTGCTGGGCATGCTTATGGGTTGATTGGCAGACCTTGTTTGTTAAGATAGCTTCTTAAGCATATTCATGCCTTTTGTCTGGCCACAAGGAATCCTCAATGCAAGCCGAACAAGTTGAAATTGCGCAATTTTTAGCGCAGCACCCGCCATTTGATGACTTACCCACAAACGCGTTAAACGAGCTTGCGCAACAAGTTGAGGTTGCTTACTACCGCTCGCAAACTGATATATTAACGCTGGGCCAAGATATCGCTGATTTATTTATTATTCGCAGTGGCTCTGTGGAAATATATCGTCGTAATAACGAGCTCTATAATCGTTTAGATGTAGGGGGAATTTTTGGCCAAATGGGCCTATTGATGAACCGTAAAGTACGTTTTCCTGCTAAAGCATTGGAAGATACGCTGGTTTATTGTATTAACTTTGAATTGTTTAATCGTTATTGCGATGAGTTTGATAGTTTTGCTGATTATTTTGAAGCTGATGGCAATGTACGTCTTCGCCAAGCGTTAGTTGAACAAGCCGACAGTAACGACTTAACAACCGCCAAAGTTAAATCACTCATTCACCGGGATGTAGTAACGCTAAGTACTCAAACAACCATTCAAGATGTTGCTAAAGTAATGACAGAAGAAGCGGTATCTTCTGTTTTAGTTACCGATTTAGACAAACCCATTAGTGACGATCCTGAAGAGGACGATGGGCAAATTGTCGGTATTATCACCGACCGCGATATACGCACAAAAGTGGTAGCACAAGGGCTAGGCCTTGACGTTACCGCAGATAAAATTATGTCGACGAACCTTGTACTACTTGATTCAAATGCGTATGTATTTGAAGCGGTGCTTGCGATGCTGCGTGATAACTTGCACCACTTACCTGTTGTACAAAAGCGCCGTCCCATTGGGGTTATTTCATTATCCGATATTTTAAGGTACGAGTCGCAAAGTAGCTTACTTTTAGTACGCGGTATTTTAGCGCAGCAAACGATTGAAGATTTGGCACATTATGCTCGCCAATTACCGAGTGTATTTGTGCGTATGGTAAATGAAGACGCTAATTCACATATGATAGGTACGGCAATGGCCGTAATAGGGCGTACTTTTAAACAGCGCTTATTGGTATTAGCTGAAGAAAAGTATGGTCCGCCGCCAGTACCTTACTGTTTTATAGCGTTAGGCTCTATGGCGCGAGATGAGCAGCTTATTGTAACAGATCAAGATAACGCGCTTATTTTAGATGACAATTATGATGATGCAAAACATAACGAGTACTTTCAAAATATTTCTGATTTTGTGTGCGATGGCTTAGCGCAATGTGGTTATACCTATTGCAGTGGCGAGATTATGGCCTCGTTTAAAAAGTGGCGCAAAACACGCTCGCAATGGTTTGATCAATTCTCACAATGGATAGCCTTACCCAAACCACAAGCACTGCTTAACAGCTCTATATTTTTTGATTTAGATGGGGTGTGGGGTAAAACAAAGTGGGCCGATGAGCTAAAAATTTTTATTGCCAAACAAAGTAAACAAAACCGCGTATTTTTAGCGAATATGGCTGCTAATGCCCGAAACCGCACACCGCCACTTGGGTTTTTTAAAGGCTTTGTGCTGGAGCATAACGGCCAGCATAAGCGCTCAATGAACTTAAAACGACGAGGCACCGCGCCGCTTTCTGATGTGATAAGAGTGCATGCACTGGCAATAGGCTCTCGTAAGCAAAATTCGTTTGAACGCCTTGAAGATATTATAGAGTCACGCCTGTTACCTGAGGGCAAAGCGCAAGATTTACGTGACGCGTTAGAATACATTGCCATGATGCGAATACGCCATCAAGCATGGCAAATAGAGCAAGAAGAAGAGCCCGATAACGACATAGACCCGCATTTACTTTCGCCGTTTGAGCAACGTAATTTAAAAGAAGCATTTGCCATACTCGAAAAAGCACAAAGCTACTTAAAGTTTAGCTACTCAGCCAATGCGGGTGTTAAGTAACGAATGGCTAAACAATCGTATTTTGACTGGCAGGCCCATTATAAAACGTTGGCTAAAAACGCTAAAAATGAGCATTTAAAAGCGTTTTATCAGCACGCTTATGGTGATACGCACACGCCAATAAAAGACATTTCGTTTGTAGCTCTTGATTTTGAGACAACCGGTCTAAATAGTGAGGTAGACGATATAGTTAGTATTGGCTTAGTCCCTTTTACATTGCAAAGAGTGTATTGCACAGATGCTAAACATTGGGTGGTACAACCGCGTAAAAGCTTAAGTGAGGAGTCGATTGTTATTCATGGTATTACTCACTCAGAAGTAGATGATGCCCCTGATTTAACCTCTCGGCTAAGACCGCTACTTAATGCACTTAGTGGTAAAGTCGTGGTGGTACATTATGCAGCGATAGAGCGGCACTTTTTGAATAATGCATTACTTGCGCGAATTAACGAAGGGATCCAGTTTGCGTTAGTCGACACTATGGAACTTGAGCAACGAGCATTGCGCGCCCGACAAGGGTTAATAGGGCGGTTGTTTAATCAAAAAGTAGGTTCACTGAGGCTAACTGACTGTCGAAGTCGCTACTCTTTGCCTGCGTACCAAAACCATAATGCACTAACTGATGCATTAGCTACAGCAGAGTTGCTGATTGCACAGGTGCAATATCATTACCGTGATGATACACCATTGGGTGGGTTACTAAGCTAAATCTATTTTTAAATTTATTAAACAACGTTTATTTTAGTCAATAAAAACGCCGCAAATAATGCGGCGTTTTTTATAGTTATTTTATTAAAGCTAACTACTTAGCAGCACGAGGCTCAGTACGTAGCCCTAACAATAGGCTTACACACATAAGTAGTAACACTAAAGTAAACGGAAGGCCCGTTGAAACAGCCCCCGCTTGCAGCGCTTGAATTGCTTCTGTACCGCCAATCCATAAAAGTGCAGCGGCAATAGAGCCCTCAACCGTAGCCCAAAAAATACGTTGTGGTACAGGTGCATCTACTTTACCGCCTGCTGTAATAGAGTCGATAACTAATGAACCCGAGTCAGAAGAGGTAATGAAAAACACTAATACTAAAACCACAGCAAGGAACGAAAGCACGCTCGACATTGGCAATTCGTCTAGCATTTGGAACATTGCCATAGGTACATCGGTTAAACCGTTTACGCCTAAGCTGCCTACACCTTGCACAACTTGGTCGATGGCTATACCGCCGTAAATAGACATCCATAAAATAGTAACCGCAGTAGGAATTAATAATACAGCGATTAAAAACTCTCTAATTGTACGACCACGAGAGACACGCGCAATAAACATACCTACAAACGGTGACCACGAAATCCACCATGCCCAGTAAAAAACTGTCCACCCGTGCATCCATGTTTCGTCTTCACGACCATGTGGGTTGCTCAGCGGGATAATATTTTCGATGTAGCCCATTACCGTGTTTGGTACATTACCAATTGCCACTGCAAAGCCAACTAAACCAACAAATAAGAGTAAGGCAAATGCGATAAGCATGTTTATATTACTAAGTACTTTTACGCCGCCATCAATACCGCGCACAACTGAAATAATAGCCAGTAAAGTAACGCCTATAATAACTAATAATTGCGCGCCTACACCACCTTCAGTACCAAATACATGATTAATACCTGCAGAAGCTTGTTGCGCCCCCAAACCTAACGAGGTTGCAAGGCCAAACAAAGTAGCAAGCACAGCAAGAATATCAATAATATGACCAGGCCAGCCCCATGCTTTGTCGCCTAATAGTGGATAAAAAATTGAGCGGATTGATAAAGGAAGACCTTTATTATAAGTAAAAAACGCAAGGGAGAGTGCTACAACAGCATAAATTGCCCATGGATGAAGCCCCCAGTGAAACATAGTTGCTCCCATCGCTACTTTTGCAGCTTCTGGTGTATTAGCGGTTACATTTAGCGGGGTCTCGTACCAGCCTGTAAAGTAAGCTACTGGCTCTGCAACACCCCAAAACATTAACCCAATACCCATACCTGCAGCAAATAACATTGCAAGCCATGACATACGCGAGTGCGTTGGTTTGGCTCCTTCTCCACCTAAACGGACATTACCGTATGGCGATACAATCAGCGCCAAGCAAAAAATAACAAAGAAGTTTGCTGCCCACATAAAAAACGCATCAAAGTTATTTATTATATCGAGTTTAATTCCATCAAGTGTTGATTTTGCTGTTTGCGCATCAGTAACAAGAATGGCGACTAAAAAGATGACAATCAAACCGGCACTAATACCAAAAACAGGATTATGTATATCAAACCCCCATTTTTGTACGTTATCTTGACCTACGGTGTAGTCCGTATTATCAATACTATACTTGTCATGATTTTCGCTCATGAATACCTCTTATGTTGTCCTAACAAGCCAGAGAGCTCCGGCGTAATACTAAGTTAATTACCTCTAAAGTAAGTTGCAATATTTACAATAAAACTTATTTGAGAACTAATTAATTTAATCATAGATCATACCCTTAATAATGTATGAGTTAAATCGTAAATGCAAAACTATTTGGTTATAAATCACTGATTACTTAGTGCTAAATGCTATTTATAGATAGAAATATAAGCTATTGTTAATTCAGTGAGTGTTAAAAATTAGTTTGTTATTAAACTAAAATTAATGCTGCCTCATAAAATTCGTTTATTAGTAAATGAATTTCCCTTCAATATGAACGGGTTTATTACCAGTTTAATCATTATGTAACATGCATAAAGGTAAAATCTGAGGTAGGCTATATTTTAATCATAAAAGAGTGAAAGGGACGAACTTAAATATGCTAAACACGCAATCGAACGAAGTGTACAGCTCTGAGAAAACACAGGCACAATTTCAGCTAGTTCGCCAACATAGCCTTACACTTATAAAAGATTTAAGTGCAGAAGACTGCCAATTACAAGCAATGGATGATGTCAGCCCAATAAAATGGCATTTAGCACACACCACCTGGTTTTTTGAAACATTTTTACTTGCAAAGTACCTGCCTAACTACACACTCTTTGATGAACAATTTAAGGTATTGTTTAACTCCTACTACAATGGCATAGGTGAGCAATTTAAGCGTGCGAATAGAGGATGTTTATCTCGCCCTAGTTTAGAGGTGGTGATGCGCTACAGATCCTATGTTGATAATGCCGTCAATGAGCTACTTCAATCAGGCACTGACCAAACACTGTGTAATATAATAGAACTTGGGCTGAATCATGAGCAACAACATCAAGAGCTCATGCTGATGGATATTAAATATAATTTTTCGGTTAATCCTAGTTTTCCTGTCTACCGCCAAGCCCCGAGTAACCTAATCGAGGGTAGTTATTCGTTAGGCACTTTAAAATATACCGAATTTAGCCAAAGCATAACCAATATAGGGGCTGATGCCAAAAATGGCTTTTCGTACGATAACGAGCAACCTAAACATCAAGCTCTTATTCATCCGTTTAGGTTTGCAAACCGACTAGTGACAAATAGAGAGTATTTAGAATTTATAGAGGCGGGGGGATATAAAACTCCCTCATTTTGGTTAAGTGATGGCTGGGCTAATGTAAACGCTCAGCAAGTTAGTCACCCTTTATACTGGCAGTGTATTGAGGGGCAGTGGTTTGAATTTACCCTCTACGGATTGCAGCCCTTAAATTTAGATGCCCCAGTGAGCCATGTAAATTATTTTGAAGCGGCAGCTTACGCTAATTTTGTGAGTGCGCGTCTACCTACTGAATTTGAATGGGAGTATGTAGCCCAGCAGCAAGTACTTGAACAACCGCAAAACAATTTGCTCACGCCAACTGTGTGTAAACAGCCAGATACCATCTCACAATTAAGTGATACATGCTGGCAGTGGACTAATAGCGCTTATTTACCTTACCCAGGCTTTAAACCCTTTAGCGGAGATGCAGGGGAGTACAATGGTAAATTTATGAATAACCAAATGGTTTTACGTGGCGGGTGTGTGTTTACCCCAAAAAACCATTTAAGGCAGACCTACCGTAACTTTTTTTATCCACACCAAGCGTGGATGTGCAGCGGCATAAGACTAGCAAAGGACTTACTATGAGCAAATTAACAGCAATTAATCAGCAATCAATAACCGATCTAGACTTTTTAAATGATGTATTACATGGACTTGCTCAACAGCAAAAGTCGTTGCCGTGTAAGTATTTTTACGATGATAAAGGGGCGGCATTATTCGAGCAAATAACCTCTTTGCAAGAGTACTATGTTACCCGTACTGAACTTGCCATCTTAGAGAATTACTCAAAAGCTATCGCTAATATATTGCCAGAAAACCTATCAATTATTGAGCCTGGCTGTGGCTCAGGTAAAAAGGTCGCTTATTTACTTGCCCATATGAGCAACGTAAAAACCTTTGTCCCCTTTGAAATATCTTCAGAAATGCTTAATTACTCATTAGCGCATTTATCGCCGTTATTCCCGGAGCTGGCCATTACGCCACTGTTAGGTGATTTTACCCATAGCCAAATGGTTAAGCAGCTAACAAAAGACACTGCTTTAGATAGCCAAACAAATTTAGTTTATTTTCCAGGTTCTACACTAGGTAACTTTGCGCCAGTAAAAGCCATAGAAATCATGAATAATTTTTACCGTTTGTGCGGCGTTGATGGTTATGTATTAATAGGAATTGATTTAGTAAAAAAACGACAAGTGTTACTAGATGCCTACGATGATAAAGCCGGCATTACCGCCGCCTTTAATAAAAACTTACTACAACGTATAAATAACGAATTAAATGGCACGTTTATTTTAGGTAATTTTAAACACGAATCGCGATTTAACGAAGTGCACAGCCGCATTGAAATGCATTTAGTGAGCAAGTGTAATCAAAGTGTGGTTATTAACGATAAGCAAATAGACTTTGTAGCGGGAGAGAGCATTCACACTGAGAACTCGCACAAATATACGCTTGAGTCGTTTAAAAACCTTGCTGCCCAAGCTAATTTATCGCTTGAACAAACATGGCAGGACGAGAAAAGCTATTTTGCACTTTGCCTACTAAGGCCAATGTAACAGCTTAATTTACAACGACCTGATTGCTGTTAAATGTATAGTTTAGCAGCGCACCTTTTGATGACTGCTGAATAAGAGTTGCTTCATTTAAACCATGTAGTCTAAAAATAAGTGGCGCTATAACCGACACAGCGGAGCCTGTAGCCGAATCTTCATTTACCCCAAATTGCGGCGCAAAATACCTAAAATGCGCGCAGGCATTGCTTTTATCAATACTATGTATTTGCAATGCAATTACCGCATTGTTATGCACTTTTGCTAGGCGCGTAAAATCAACCTTTAATTGCTTTAAATCAACTATGTGTTTAAACAGTACAACGGTATAACCGCTCTTATGAGCTGTTGAGTAAGTTGCTTTTATAGAATGTGAAAATACACCTCTAAGACTATTAACCTCATCAACCTTTTTTAAATTAATAGCCGCTAGCTGAAGTTGCACACGGCCTTTATCACGCTTTATTTTAAACCGCTCTTTATCGTTCGAAATAAAGTATAAAGGGCAAAAGCCAAAGTGGGCTAATAAACAGTTTGCAGCAGCAAGGGTGCCATGGCCACAGCGCTTAATTTCTGATGTTTGGTTAAACCAGCGAATGTTACATACATGGCGAGAAATTTCGCTTTCATTTAAAAAAACGGTCGCAGGGTGCTGCGAATTTGCGGCAATATTTTGCATTACGCGCGTACTTAACCCTTGTTTATAAATAACAATTAACGCACGTGAACCAGCTAAGTTAAAACGTGAACTAGAAAATACAGGAACTGAATAGAGATGCTTTATATACCGCAACATAGGCTGCTTGAGCCTACATTGCGATAAAAAGGTGCGTTTAGCCTTTGCTTGCATACGCGTCGTTGTGGACGCCTGCAGCACGGCCTGATGGGTCAGCATTATTTTGAAATGATGCATCCCATGCAAGTGCTTCAGGGGTTGAGCACGCAACCGACTTACCATGTGGTACACATTTAGCTGATGCATCACCTGGGAAATGTGATTCAAAGATAGAGCGATAGTAATACGCTTCTTTTGAATCTGGCGTATTAATTGGGTATTTAAACTTAGCATTAGCAAGGTCTTGGTCGCTTACTTGCTCGTTTACAAACTCTTTTAACGTGTCTATCCAGCTGTAGCCAACACCGTCTGAGAATTGCTCTTTTTGGCGCCACAGTACTTCTTCAGGCAGGTAGCCATCGAAACCTTCGCGCAAAATGTGCTTTTCAATTTTGCCATCTTTACACATTTTAGCTTCAGGGTTGATACGCATAGCCACATCAACAAACTCTTTATCAAGAAACGGTACACGTGCTTCTACGCCCCATGCAGCCATTGACTTATTAGCACGTAAACAGTCAAACATATGCAGCTTTGACACTTTACGGTTTAGCTCTTCATGGAATTCTTGTGCGTTTGGTGCTTTATGGAAGTATAAATAGCCACCAAATAGTTCATCAGCGCCTTCGCCCGATAACACCATTTTAATACCCATAGCTTTAATTTGGCGCGCCATTAGGTACATTGGCGTTGAAGCACGTATGGTAGTTACATCGTACGTTTCAATGTGGTAAATAACCTCACGAAGCGCATCAATACCTTCTTGAATGGTAAAGTGAATAGGGTGATGCACTGTGCCAATCATATCCGCTACTTTTTGCGCAGCGGCTAAATCAGGTGACCCCTCAAGGCCAACAGAAAATGAATGTAGCTTAGGCCACCATGCGTCACTTTCATCGTTATCTTCAATACGTTTAGCAGCAAAACGTTGCGTAATAGCCGAAATAACAGACGAGTCTAAACCACCAGATAGCAATACGCCATAAGGTACATCACACATTAGCTGGCGTTTTACAGCGCCCTCTAACGCTTCTTTTACGTCTTGCGCTTGTGCACTGTTATCTTTAACTGCATCGAAAGTTTCCCAATCGCGTTTGTAATAAGGCTTAAGCTCTCCATCTTTGCTATAAAGGTAATGACCTGGAGGAAACTCTTCAATATGCTTACAAATTGGCGAGAGCGCTTTAAGCTCAGAAGCAACATAAAAATTACCATGCTCATCGTGGCCAGTATAAAGTGGGATAATACCAATGTGATCTCGGCCAATTAAGTACGCATCGTTTTCTTCATCGTATAAACAAAACGCAAAAATACCATTTAGGTCATCTAAAAACTCAGGCCCTTTTTGTTTGTATAACGCTAGAATAACTTCACAGTCTGATTGAGTTTGAAATTCAAAATCAACTTCTAACTCTGCTGCCAGCTCTTTATGATTATAAATTTCGCCGTTAACCGCTAATATATTTGTTTTTTCAGGGTTATATAATGGTTGTGCGCCACTTGAAACACCTACAATAGCTAGGCGTTCATGCACTAAAATCGCTTTTTCAGATGAATATACACCAGACCAATCTGGGCCGCGGTGCCTTAGTAACTTTGACATTTCAATTGCTTGGGTACGCAACTGAGTGGCGTTAGATTTAATATCTAATACACCAAAAATTGAACACATAGTAACTCCTCATTCCTATTATGTGTGCAGCAAAGCAACGTTGCTGTACTGCGAAACCTTGTTTTATCAGAAATAATTACTCAAGTCACACTGCTTTTGCAATTAATTAAGAATAATTTATGCACCAAGTGCAATGCTTGCGCACCATGTTGGTGCTTTGTGCGAAGGTGCGTTTATATTTACACCAAATTTATTATTAAAAGTGGCGTTAGTAAGGCTGTTAGCGCATTGTTTTAAAAAATTCACTTCACACAAATGCACCAAAGCTGTGCGAAATTTAAAGTAAAACTTAATTGTCTTACTGTATATTTTTTGTGTTTAAAGCTATTAACTACCTAAACTCAGCTTATTATTGCCTCTAAGCAAAGCGCAGTTAGCTATTTTAAATAGCCGCCAAATAGAGGCTTAATTGCCCACTTTTATAATTAACTGTATTTAAGCGCCAAGCTGAGCTGGTGTAAGTGACCTTCAAGCTTTTGTTTTGCCAATTTAGCTTGCTCATGGCTTACCTGCTTAAATTCAATAGAGTCACCGGGTCTAAATTGGGCAAATTGATGTAAATCAGCCTCTATTACCGTACCAAGTAATGGGTAGCCACCGGTTGTTTGAGCATCGTTAAGTAATACAATAGGCTCGCCACTGGGCGGTAATTGAATCGAGCCTGGGCCTGTGCCCAATGAGGGCAGTGAATGACTATGAGTTAAGGGGCTTTCGTTTGTTAGTCTAAGTCCCATTCTGTTACTGTTATGGCTGACTTTAAAGGGTTTGGAGAAAAACTGTTTAAGAAGCGTATCACCTAATAGCTGTGCGTGCGGACTCGCGTGAACCCGAATCACTTTCAATTTAGGCGGGGTAATAGCACCGCGCTGTCTAAAGCGCGTTATTGTCACGGGCGATGTTTTTATCGCGATAATGTCGCCCTCACTAAGCGCTTTACCTGCTAAACCACCAAAGAGCGCGTTTAAATCGGTTGATTTTGAGCCCATCACATCTTTAACATCAATACCACCTTGTACGGCTACATAGGCACGCAAACCAGCGCGACCCGTATCAAAACTTAAAGTTTGTTTCGCTCTTACTTGGTAGCTCCAGCCTGGGTACAAGGGTGTTTCATCAAGCGCAGCGTTTAAATCAGCGCCTTGTAATGCGATAACTGTATCGGTTTCAAACTGTAACTCGCACAGGCCTAATGTCACCTCAAGCACAGCTTCATTATCTTTGTTACCCACTAATTTATTGGCAATTATTTGTGCGTAAGGGTCTAAACAACCCGCTTGGCTAACACCTAAATGTCGATAACCGTAGCGTCCGCTATCTTGAATTGTAAGTTGTACGCCGGGTTTAAGAACTTTTATCACGTTATGCTCCTTGCACTGTGTTTATTGAAACAAACGATAGCGTATCGCCGGGTTTGAGTAAGCAAGGTTCTGCGTGTGTGCTATCAAATAGAGGCGTATTAGTGTGGCCAATAATATGCCAACCGCCAGGTGTTTCTGCAGGGTAAATGGCAGTTTGATCTGAACCTAAAGCAACCGCACCTTTAGGCACTTTAGTACGCGGCGTATCTCTGCGTGGGATATGCAAGCGTGAGTCTAATCCATGAAGGTAGGCAAAACCGGGCTGAAACCCTAAAAATAAAACGTGGTAAGTGGTTTGACTGTGTATTTGAATAATTTGCTGGGGTGTTAAGTTAGTTTGTTTGGCAACAAAATCTAAATCTTCTCCTTCATAAGTAGTGTGTATTTTATGATGAGTGCCTGTAAATGTTGATGCGTGAACTTTGTCCCATAAATCTGGGAGAGCGTTTTTCCATTTTTCTAAATTATGAGCCGATTTTAAATAAAGCGATAAAGAGTTCATGCCTGGGACTAAATCGATAAATTCGTTACTTTGCTTTAGATTCTTAGTGAGCGCCCAAATTTTTTTTTGAGTGTCTAACACATTGTTTTGTTTATGCTGTGTGGCATCTAATAGCAAACTGTTATTTGTTAAAGTAAATACCTGTGATAATGCAGTCATAACTTAATCTTTTTATACAACGTGAAGCAAAGCTAACATAGTTTTGTCAATTTAATCAGTACCTAGCCATAAGAAAACCGGCGAAAATAAAATGTAGACTCAAACTGAATACAAATTTAGTACGTATTTATTTGCTGAAATTAAAACATGGTTGGTTAGGTCTTAATTAAAACACGCAGGTATTAAGAGGTATTTATGACATTTTCTCGAACAGTTTATTTATTGGGCGCTGCTATTACCTTTAGCGCTGGCTGTTTTGCTTTATCAACAGAAAAAATAGAGCACAGTAACGTAGCGGCCACCATGCACATAAAAACCATAGTGCTAGGCTCTGGGTGTTTTTGGGGAGCCGAAAAACGTTACGAAGCACTAGAGGGGGTAATAGATGCAGAGTCGGGCTATGCTGATGGACACGGTTTTAAAGCAACCTATAAAAATATTACCGACCAATCTCGCCGTTTTGACGAAAATAACTACGCTGAAGTAGTGCAAGTTATGTACAACAGCAATGTGATTTCTTCTAAAGCATTGATAAAAAATTACTTTGAAAGCCATGATCCTACACAATTGAACCGCCAAGGTAATGATATTGGCACGCAGTACCGATCAATTATTCTTACTACCACAAAAGAGCAAGCGCAGCTTGCAGATCAAGTTAAAGCCGAGTATCAGCCGTTATTAACAGAAGCAGGCTATGGCCAAATAAAAACAGTAATAAAACCGCTTGAGGGGTTTGTATCTGCTGAGGAGTACCATCAAAATTATTTACAAAAGAACCCAAATGGCTATTGCCCAGATCACGCCACAGGTGTGGTTTTTAATAAAACTAAAAAAGCAGATGTAGACAATAACTTTTTACTAAGCGGCAAGCATATTGTGGTACTCGATTCGCGGGAGTATTGCCCTTACTGCGAAAAATTTAAAAAATTAGTAGTAAATGATTATAAAGGCTCAATTCCTTTAACCTTTCGCCATGCAGATGAACTCAAAGGGTTAACTATAAAATCGGCAACGTGGGCAACCCCTACAATTTTATTTTTAGAAAATGGTAAGGAGGTGTATGCACATCAAGGCTACGCGTCCCCCGCTGAATTTTATAAAGCGCTGGGTGCATTTAAGTTAGGTGATAGTGATGCATACGAGGTGGCATTTCATGAGCGCACAGACAGACCGTATTGCAAAGAGTATAAGGAATTTAAAAATACCCCCGATGGCGTATTTGTAGATAAGTTAAGTGGTGAACCCTTGTTTGATACTCGAGATAGATTTAATTCGGGCACAGGTTGGCTGTCGTTTAAGCATCCAGTAAAAAATAGTGTGACTAAACACAAGGATACAAGCTGGGGTATGACACGAATTGAGCTTAAATCTAAAAGTTCAGGTATTCATTTAGGGCACTTATTTATAGGTGAAGGGCCTAGAGGTACGGATAGGTATTGCATTAATGCCACAGTGTTAGAATTTAAACCCCGCGACAAAAGCTAATTTTTAAGGGCGATTCGTTCGCTCTTCTTTAAATAAATATAAACTTTAATTAACTGCAATTATGTTATATAAGTTTAGGTATCAACCAATAAAAGTGACGTTAAACTATCAAACTGATTAACACTTTAGCACTTGTGTATGGGCTTATAGCAATAAGCCCAACCCAAGCACAACCAAATGAAAAATATGTAATAGGCGTAGAAAATATCGAGTATATGCCTTATTACGATGGTAGTGGTACTTACAAACGTGATTATTTTGGTTTTAGCAAAGAGCTGCTGGAGTTATTTGCAAAACAGCAAAATATCAAGTTTGAGTTTTATACTTTACCAATTCCTCGCCTATATAAAGAGTTTATAGAGCATCACCATGTTGATTTTAAATATCCAGATAACCCTAATTGGCAAGTAAGCTACAAACGTCAGCACCAGCAAAACATTAATTATTCTGTGCCTTCATTAGTTACACATACAGGTATAGCAAGTTTAAAAGACAATATTAAACTTGAAGACTGCAAATCACTTGCAAAAGTGCGTGGTTTTACATTACAAGGGCTTAATAAATTAACTTCAATGCCTAACTTAAAAGTAATCGAAAATGATAATGTTATTGAGATGATTTACTTGCTGCATAAAGAGCGAGTTGATTGTATATATATTTCACACGATGTACTTAAGTACAATATTGAGGAGTTTTTCGATACCCCTGTACCTGTGTTTTTTCAGCATCAGCTGCCAGTTGATCATCAAGCGTTTATGCTATCGAGCATTAAGCACCCACATCTTATTAGAAAGTTTAATGTATTTTTAAAAGAGAATGAAAATACCATTAAACAGCTAAAACAAAAAAATAACTTTATAATTGAATAATTCCAATCCGCAATAAATAGTAAATCATTTGGTGGGGGTGATGTGTGGCTGTGTATGTTTAAAACGCGCATTTAAAACAATTGAATAGCGAATTTTTACTCAGCTATTAATATGGTTCTTAGCCTCAAAATAGATCATTTAATTAAGCGTATTAACGTACAAGGGCAGGGGCAAAAAATAGTGCTTATAAAATAAAAACGGCCCATATAAGGTCACCACCTCACATGAACCGCTTTTCACACTGACAACATCTTACACACACAATATAAGATTCGGTTTGCTACACAGTAGCTAATTTAGTTATTGCTGCGTGCTGCTGGTGGAATAAAAAACAGTTCAAACCAAGTCACCACCTAACTTGAACTGCCTTTTCACACTGACAACATCTTACACACACAATATAAGATTCGGTTTGCTACTCAGTAGCTAATTTAGTTATTGCTGCGTGCTGCTGGTGGAATAAAAAACAGTTCAAACCAAGTCACCACCTAACTTGAACTGCTTTTTCACACTGACAACATCTTACACACACAATATAAGATTCTTTTCTTACCTTGTTAGAGCTATCACATCTAAAAAGGTTGCATTTATTTGGTGCAAAACAGTAAATACTATCTAATTAGTAAACATGTTTAGCTGTTTGCTTTTGATGGGTTAACTTTAAAATAATCGTATTTGTCAGACAAACGATAAAAATAAAACCAATAAGTGAAAAAAATTAAGCTATAGACTTTAGTCTAAGTTTACTCCCTATATTATTGATTTTTAATAAGTTAATTTTCAATGACTCGCTTGCAGTAAAAAGTAAGAGTTTAAATAAAAAAATATAATTAATAATTAATAATTAATAATAAATGATTAAACGCTATGGGTAAGCGTAAAAAATAATGAAGGACTAAAGTTTACTATGTGCAGCCTTAGGACATGCTAAGTGCTGCACACTAAAAGTAGGGGAGTATCCAAACAAAAATACCATGGCGTATATTATTTCAACACTAACCTTGAATGTTGCTAAATGTAGATACCACCCACTTAGCAAATAAATCCAGTGCTGGGTTGGGCGTATTAGCTTCGTGCTGCACTAAGTAGTATTTATCTTTCGTTGTAAGGGGCTGCTGAAATAATTTATAAAGCCATTTTTCATCAAACCAGCTTTGGCTAATTGGTAGCGGTATAAGTGAAATACCTATACCTTGCTGGGCAGCACGAGCGACCCCAAACATACTATCAATTTGGATAATTTGTGTAGGAGAAAAGTCATCTATGCCCGCTTTTTCAGCCCATTGGTGCCATGCCCATGGTCTTGCTTTATGCAGAATTAGGGGGACTTGATTTAATGCTTGGCAATGATCGTCTTTCCACTGTTTTAACAGTGCTTCGTTACACGCAGGAATATATTCAAGATTAAATAATTCTGTAGTCAGGCCTTCTGTAGGCTTACTAGATGATAAAACAATCGATAAATCACTGTGACGGGTTAGCTCTTTACGGGTTTTAAGCGTATCCATTTGCAGGTTTATATTTGGATGCTCTGAGGTCCACTCACTAAGCTTAGGCATGAGTAGTTCACTGGCAAAAAACTCAGGCAGCGTAATGGTTATATTAGTATTTTGCTGTAACTGACTAAATTCGTTGATGGTGTTTTCAAGTGTATAAATAATGGGTGAAATAGCATCAAAAAAGTTTTTACCTGCAGCGGTTAAACTAATGGAACGAGTTTGTCGCTGAAATAGCTCAATACCAAGCTGTTCTTCAAGCTGTTTAATCTGATGGCTTACCGCAGAGGGGGTAAGGTACAGCTCTTTAGCTGCATGTTTAAAACTTAAGCTTTTTGCTGCAAAGCAAAAAGAGCGGAGGCCTCGAATAGGAGTTTGCATGTTTTCCAAAAATCGTTTAATTAATTAAAGACGCCTTTAACAGGCAATAATCGAACCAATAATTTAATTTAATAATATCAATAGTTTAAATTTAAATATAGCACTAGTTCACAAAAAAGGTGCAGACTATCCACAAATTAGTGCAAATAATTTAAGCGCTTACATTTAAAGTTATTTGTATTATAGATAATATTTACTACAACTGTATTAAAAGTGAAAAAAATTTATAGTGGGCAAAAAAAATCCCTCTAACGAGGGATTTTGGGTAACTCAGCGCCATTGGCACTGGGAATGAGGTCGGTACATGGTGAAGCGTTAAAAAACCATTTCTGGCACTTCACCGTCAACAAGTAATTTACCTGCTGTTTTACTAATAATTTCATCTACCGATACGCCTGGTGCGCGCTCAAGTAAATGAAAAGCGCCGTCTTTAACTTCAAGTACGGCTAAATCCGTTACTATTTTTTTTACGCAGTTAACGCCTGTTAGCGGTAAAGCGCATTTCTCAAGCAGTTTAGACTCACCATGTTTACTGGCATGGGTCATAGTAACAATAATATTCTTTGCCCCTGCAACTAAATCCATCGCGCCGCCCATACCTTTAATTAGCTTTTTTGGGATCATCCACGAGGCAATGTTGCCACTTTGGTCAACTTCAAATGCACCCAGAACTGTTAAGTCTACATGACCACCCCGTATCATGGCAAAACTATCTGCACTATTAAATATGGCTGCGCCTGTTGCAGCTGTCACGGTTTCTTTACCCGCGTTGATCATATCGGCGTCTAGTTCGGCTTCAGTGGGATATGGTCCCATCCCTAAAAGCCCATTTTCGGACTGTAACATAACTTCTATACCTTCTGGTACAAAGTTTGCGACGAGTGTCGGAATTCCTATGCCTAAATTAACGTAGTAACCGTCTTGTAGTTCTTGTGCAACACGCATTGCAACTTGTTCACGTGATAATGCCATAACGTCTGCTCCTGCTTAATCTCGTGTTGTTACACGTTCAATGCGTTTTTCAAAGTTACCTTTAATAACGCGGTTTACAAAAATACCAGGGGTATGAATTTGACTTGGTTCTAGTTCGCCTGGCTCTACAATTTCCTCTACTTCAGCAACGGTAATTTTACCTGCTGTTGCCGCCATAGGGTTAAAGTTCATGGCAGTGTGCCTAAATACTAAATTACCATATCGGTCTGCTTTCCATGCTTTTACAATAGCAAATTCACCCGTGATGGACTCTTCTAAAATATAAGGGCGGCCGTTAAACTCTTTAACATCTTTACCCTCAGCAACAGGCGTACCGTAACCTGTTGCAGTATAAAATGCAGGGATACCGGCACCACCGGCGCGCATTTTTTCTGCAAGTGTACCTTGCGGGGTAAGCTCTACATCTATTTCACCATTTAATAATTGCTGCTCAAACAAGGCATTTTCACCTACATATGAGGCGATTACTTTTTTAATTTGTTTATCTTTTAGTAAAATTCCTAATCCAAAGTCATCCACACCGCAATTGTTAGAAACCACGGTTAGCTCTTTGGTATTCATTTGCTTAATTTGTTTAATTAAGCCCTCAGGGATACCACATAAGCCAAAACCGCCAGCAATTATGGTATCGCCATCTTTTAAACCTGCCATTGCAGCTTCGTAACTAGAAACCACTTTATCAAAACCGGCCATGAGTCTCTCCTCATTGTATTAACTGCCAATTGGCGAGTTAAGCTATTATTTTTGTGTGTTGCCTAATGCAATTGAAACTTTGCTTACAGGCGTTTTGCCAAGTGCTTGCGTAATTTTCCAACCAGCGCTACTTAACCTTTGTAAATCAATTCCATGCTCGATGCCAAGCCCGTTGAGTAAGTAAACCACATCTTCGGTGGCAACATTTCCTGACGCGCCCTTGGCATAAGGGCAGCCGCCAAGGCCAGCAACAGCTGCATCAACCGTTGCTATACCTAAGCTTAACGCTGCGTAAATATTTGTGAGCGCTTGCCCGTACGTGTCATGAAAATGCACCGCCAGTTTCGATTTTTCAATATGATCAAGTAAAAGTGTTAAAAGCGTAGTAACTTTGTTTGCAGTGCCAACACCTATGGTATCGCCAAGGCTTATTTCGTAGCAGCCTAAATCTAAAAGCTTTTGCGAAACGCTAAGTACTTTATGCGGGTCTATTTTCCCCTCATAAGGGCAACCGAGCACGCAACTCACATAACCGCGTACACGTATGTTATTGGCTTTTGCAAAGGCCATAACCTCGCTAAAGCGCTCAATACTTTGTTCAATACTGCAATTTATATTTTTTTGGCAAAACGATTCGCTTGCGGCGGTAAATATGGCAAATTCTTTTATGCCAACGGCATGGGCCGCTTGGGCACCTTTTAAGTTGGGTGTAAGCGCACTTAAATTTGCATGGGGTAAATTAAGCGCCGTTATTACTTCGGCTGAATCGGCCATTTGTGGCACCCACTTAGGCGATACAAAGGCGCCGGCTTCGATATTTTTTAAGCCAGCATCACTAAGTGCATTTATTAATGAAATTTTATCAGATGCAGTAACCGATTTTTCGTTTTGTAGGCCATCACGCGCACCTACTTCAACAATTTTAACTTCGCTGGGGAAGGCCGCCATTACGATGCCTCCTGCGCCGTGGTGTCTTCTACAATTGCTAATAAAGCGCCGTGCGAAACTAATTCACCTTCATCAAAGCAGTAGCTTTGTAAAATACCATCGTGCGGTGCGTTGAGTGTATATTCCATTTTCATGGCTTCAATAATCACTACGGCATCGCCTTTGATAATGGTGCTGCCTACATCAACTAAATGCTTAACCACAGTACCATTAAGTGGCGCCGCAAGGGGCAGGGCGTCGTTTTCATGGCTACTAATGTAATGTTTAGTGTTTAAAGCTAGCTTAATTTGTAGCGAAGCAAACATCACGCTAATACTATTATCAAAGTGGCTAACATGGGCGGTAAATTTTTCCCCATCAATAAACACATTACATACGTTTTGGTTTACAGAGCCTGCTATATCGAACGACTTTTCATTATGCGTTACAACATAACCCGTTTTAGTTTTAACACCACTGATGGTTAAGTCTTTAAATGGAACATCTACTTTTTGTGGGGCGTTAAGCGTAAAGCCACTCAGTTGCTGCCACGGGCTTGCACTTTGAACAGCTTCGTTTTTAGCGCTAAGCGTTTCAAGGTAGGCAAAAGCTGCAATGAGTTGTGCTTTTTCAAGCGCGGCGCTATCAACACTTACCAGTGCATCACCTTGCTCGGCAATAAAGTGAGTACTTGGCGCACCTTCAGCAAACCTAGGGTGGCTTGCTAAATTATGTAAAAAGCCAATGTTCGTGCTAAAACCCGCTAAGTGAAATTGCTTAAGTGCTTGGCGTAAACGCCCTAATGCTTGCCCGCGATTATCATCATGCACAATAAGTTTTGCAATCATCGGGTCGTAATACGGGCTTATTTCATCACCTTGTGCAATGCCAGTATCTATACGTACAAACTCGTTGTTAAGCGGTGTATTTAATGATTCGATTACGCCAGAGCAAGGAATAAACTCGTTACTTGGGTCTTCTGCGTAAATTCGCGCTTCAAAGCTGTGGCCTTGTAGTTGTATGTCAGATTGCGTTAACGGCAGAGTTTGCCCAGCCGCAATATTAATTTGCCAATTAACTAAATCTACGCCGGTGACCATTTCTGTTACTGGGTGCTCTACTTGCAGACGCGTATTCATTTCCATAAAAAAGAATTCATCGCCACACAGTAAAAACTCAACCGTACCTGCACCTCGATAGTTTATTGCAAGGGCACAGCGTACTGCGGCTTTCCCCATTTCTTTGCGCAGTTCATCGCTTAAACCAGGCGCTGGGGCTTCTTCAATAACTTTTTGATGGCGGCGCTGCAGGGAACAATCCCGATCCCCCAAATACACACAGTTACCGTGGTTATCGGCAAAAACTTGTACTTCAACGTGGCGAGGCTGGTTAACATAGCGCTCAAGCAGTACTAAGTCGTTACCAAAACCAGCTATTGCTTCACGCTGTGCACCTTCTAGTGCACTTATAAAATCTTTCGCTTGCTCAACAACACGCATACCTTTACCGCCGCCGCCAAAGGCCGCTTTTATGAGTACGGGGTAGCCAATCTTTTCAGCTTCAGATTGTAAAAAAGCAGGGTCTTGATTATCACCATAGTAACCCGGCACTAATGGCACATTGGCTGCGGCCATAATTTCTTTAGCGCGAGTTTTAGAACCCATGGCTTCTATGCTGCTAGCCAATGGGCCAATAAATGCAATATTGTTGGCTTCACAGACTTTAGCAAACTCGCTGTTTTCAGATAAAAAACCATAGCCAGGGTGGATACAATCGGCCCCGCTTGTTTTCGCAATATGTATAATTTTATCTGTTACAAGGTATGAATCTTTGCTTGGCGCTGGGCCAACATGGTAGGCCTCATCCGCCATTTTTACATGTTGTGCGTGTTTATCGGCATCAGAATAAACGGCCACCGTTATTAGGCCCATTTGTTTTGCAGTGCGCATTATTCGGCACGCAATTTCACCGCGGTTGGCAATGAGTATCTTTTTTAATGTGTGTGTGTTCATAGTTAATCCTACAGTTGCCAAGCGGGAGGGCGTTTATCAAAAAAGGCACTGAGTCCTTCTTGGCCTTCGTCCGATACCCGAATGTTTGCAATACGTTCGGCCGTAAGCTCAATAAGTTCATCATTAATAGGCTTATTTGCTACATCATTAATTAACGATTTAGCGGCTTTTACAGCGACAGGGCCATTGTCGATTAATGTTTGCAGAAGGTTATCAAGCGCACAGTCTAAATTACCGGTAACCTGATGAACCAAACCAAGTTGCTTTGCTGTGTGGGCATCAAACACCTCGGCAGTTAAAAAGTAGCGCCGTGCCGCGCGCTCACCAATGGCTTTAATTACATACGGACTAATTACCGCAGGAATAAGGCCTAGTTTTACTTCGCTTAAGCAAAATTGGGCATCGTCTTTACTCAGAGCAATATCGCAACAGGCAATTAAGCCCAACGCGCCACCAAATGCCGCGCCTTGCACAGCACATACAGTAGGGTGAGGAGAGGTCGCTAATACCTGCATTAATTTAGCAAGCTGCATTGAATCAGCAAGGTTATCGGCGTAATTGTTATCAGCCATAGATTTCATCCAGGCTAAGTCGGCGCCTGCTGAAAAATGTTTACCCTCAGTTTTTAAAACCAAAGCGCGAATATCCAGCGTATTTGCATGCTCTATGCACTGAATTAGCTCATGTATTACTTCACTGTTAAAAGCATTACGCTTTTCAACTCGGCTTAAAACAAGTACAGCCACATTAGATTTTGTTATTTGTAGTGTTACTGACATTTTGCGCTCCGGTTACATTCTAAATACGCCAAACTTAGAGTCTTGCTGTGGTGCATTTTTAGCTGCACTTAAAGCAAGGCCTAATACATTACGGGTATCTGCAGGGTCAATAATACCGTCGTCCCACAAGCGCGCGCTTGCATAATACGGGTGGCCTTGCTCTTCGTATTGGTCAATAATTGGCTTTTTAAAATCGTTAACTTCTTGCTCGCTCATGCTATGGCCTTTACGTGCTAAGCCATCTTGCTTAACTTGTGCCATTACACCCGCGGCTTGCTCGCCACCCATTACAGAAATACGGGCATTAGGCCACATCCACATCATGGTAGGTTCAAATGCACGGCCACACATACCGTAGTTACCTGCGCCGTAAGAGCCACCAATTAATACTGTAAATTTAGGCACATCGGCACACGATACTGCCATCACCATTTTAGCGCCGTGTTTTGCTATGCCTTCGGATTCGTATTTTTTACCTACCATAAAGCCGGTAATATTTTGTAAAAACACTAAAGGAATATTGCGCTGTGCACATAGTTGAATAAAATGCGCGCCTTTTTGCGCCGACTCACTAAATAAAATGCCGTTATTAGCCACTATGCCTACAGGGTTACCATAAATACTGGCAAAACCTGTTACTAGTGTTTCACCAAAGTAGCGTTTAAATTCATCAAACGATGAATCATCAACCGTACGGGCAATAACTTCACGCACATCAAATGGTTTTTTGAGGTCGGTGCCTACAATGCCGTAAAGCTCGTTTATATCGTACCTTGGTGGTTTAACATCCTCTACCTCTTGTTTAAGTAACGGCGCTGTAGGGCGGGTGTAATTAATACGCTCAATACATTGGCGAGCGATAGAAAGCGCGTGCTCGTCATTTTCTGCATAGTGATCGGCCACCCCAGATGTTTTACAGTGCACATCTGCGCCGCCTAATTCTTCGGCGCTGACAACTTCACCTGTGGCAGCTTTAACAAGCGGCGGGCCGGCTAAAAATATTGTGCCTTGCTCTTTTACAATTATGCTTTCATCAGCCATAGCGGGTACGTAGGCGCCACCAGCAGTACATAAACCCATTACCACAGCAATTTGAGGAATGCCTTTACCCGACATTCTGGCTTGATTGTAAAAAATACGGCCAAAATGTAATTTATCGGGGAATACATCGTCTTGCTCAGGCAGGTTAGCACCGCCAGAGTCTACCAAGTAAATACAAGGTAAGTGGCAGCGCTCGGCTATATCTTGTGCGCGTAGGTGCTTTTTAACAGTCAGCGGAAAATACGTACCGCCTTTTACTGTGGCATCGTTTGCAATGATCATGCATTCAATACCTTTAACACGGCCAATACCGGCAACTACACCTGCACAGGCAATTTCTTGCTCATACACACCAAAGGCTGCAAATTGCGAGATTTCTAAAAACGGTGAGCCTTCATCTAATAAAGTGCTGATGCGGTCGCGTACAAATAATTTACCGCGGCCTTCGTGGCGCTCTTTGAGTGCAGCTCCACCGCCCAAACTAATTGTTGCAACTTTACTGTGTAAATCATCAACTAAAGCCGCCATGTTTTTATGATTTTGCACGAAAGTAGGATCGTGAGGATTAACGCTCGATTTTAATATCGTCATAATTTAATCCTTAGCGGCTTTCAGTGAATAGTTCGCGACCAATAAGCATACGGCGTATTTCTGATGTACCTGCGCCAATTTCGTATAATTTGGCATCACGGAGTAAGCGTCCGGTAGCGTATTCATTTATGTAGCCGTTACCACCTAATATTTGAATGGCATCAAGGGCCATTTTAGTGGCAAGTTCAGCAGCGTATAAAATAGCGCCGGCGGCATCTTTACGGGTGGTTTCGCCGCGGTCGCAGGCTTTTGCAACGGTATAAACGTATGAGCGTGCTGCGTTCATCTGCGTATACATGTCAGCTACTTTGCCTTGAATTAACTGAAATTGGCCAATAGGGGTGTCAAACTGTTTACGCTCATGAATATAAGGTACAACTATATCCATACAGGCTTGCATAATACCAAGCGGGCCTGCAGCAAGTACTACACGTTCGTAATCAAGGCCGCTCATAAGTACCTTAACGCCTTCGTTTAGGTTACCTAAAATGTTTTCTTCGGGTACTTCGCAGTTTTCAAACACCAGTTCACAGGTGTTTGAACCACGCATACCTAGCTTGTCGAGCTTTTGCGCAGTAGAAAAACCAGCAAACCCTTTTTCTACAATAAATGCGGTGATGCCTTTAGCGCCGGCTTCTAAATCTGTTTTTGCGTAAATAACAAACGTGTGTGCGTCGGGGCCGTTGGTGATCCACATTTTATTGCCATTTAAAATGTACTTATCACCTTTTTTCTCGGCTTTTAGTTTCATCGACACCACGTCAGAGCCTGCATTAGGTTCACTCATGGCAAGGGCACCAATGTGTTCGCCGCTAATCAGTTTAGGTAGGTATTTTTCTTTTTGTGCTTGGTTACCATTACGGTTAATTTGGTTTACACACAAGTTAGAATGTGCACCATAGCTTAAACCAATTGAAGCACTCGCACGGCTAATTTCTTCCATGGCGATTACATGCTCTAAATACCCCAAGCCAGCCCCGCCAAACTCTTCAGGAACGGTCATGCCCAGTACACCCATTTCGCCCATTTGTGGCCAAAGCTGATTAGGAAACGCGTTTTCCATATCGGTTTGTTCTGCAAGCGGTGCTATTTCTTGGCTCGCAAAGCTATTGACGTGGTCGCGGATCATATCGGCGGTTTCGCCTAGGCCAAAGTTCATCTCTTTATAAAGTGAAATAGTGCTCATGATTCATTCCTGTTTGTGTGTTATCAGTGTGTTTTTATTTTTAAAATAGGCTACTCGTCTATTTTATTAAGCGTGTCTCTACAGCGACGCTCCGCTGTAACTAATTCCATAAGCACAACTTTTATGTCGTCCATTTGCTGAGAAAGGTCAGCTTTTTTTTCTGCAATTAAATCGAGCATTGTAACCAGCTGTTTAGCGCTTGATTTGTCAGCGTCGTACAGTTCAAACAAACGGCCTGTTTCGGCCAGCGTAAAACCTAGGCGTTTGCCACGTAAAATAAGTTTTAAGCGAACTTTGTCGCGTTTTGAATAAATACGGGTTTGGCCATTACGCTCGGGGGTAATTAAACCTTGGTCTTCGTAAAAACGAATCGAGCGGGTAGTAATGTCAAACTCTTTAGCTAAATCACTAATGCTAAAAGTTTGATCGTTACTGCTTGGTGCTTTAGCAGAGCTTGCAAAGTTTGTTTGATTATCTGGTTTCATAGTTGTGTTTACCTCATTCGAATAACTCCAATATAAGTGAAGTTTACGTAAAGGTAAAGCTCGATATGTTGTGAAACAGTTTATAATGGAGTGATAGGGTGAAATGTTAAATTAAGTTATTAGTATTCAATCAGTTATTTTTGTTCTTGTAACTTATCTTCGCAATTGGAAAATAAACCTTACACTTTTAAAACTAAAAAATAAGCTGTTTTTAGTTGACGTTAGCGTAAACGTTAGTATTGTGTATGGGTATTAAATAATAAATGAATATCAAATTAATAGAGCAAATATTCTAACAACTATTTGCATAAAAATACAACGGAGTTAATTATGACTTTAGAATCAGTGGTAATTGTAGCTGCAAAGCGTACGCCTATGGGTGGCTTTATGGGCGCATTAACCGATGCACAATCTACCGAGCTTGGCGCTACTGCCATTGCAAGTGCCCTTGCACAAACTGGTTTAGCTAATGATGCAATAGATGAAGTAATTATGGGCTGTGTATTGCCAGCGGGCCTTGGCCAAGCGCCAGCTCGCCAAGCGATGTTAAAGGCAGGCCTAGCTCTTGGCACGGGTGCCACAACCATAAATAAAGTATGTGGCTCTGGTTTAAAAGCGGCCATGCTTGCACACGATTTAATTAAAGCAGGCTCTATAAACTGTGCTATTGCAGGGGGTATGGAAAGCATGAGTAACGCACCGTATTTCATCCCTAAAGCGCGTGGCGGTATGCGAATGGGCCACGGTGAAATTAAAGATCACATGATGAGCGACGGCCTAGAAGATGCTTACGATAACAAAGCAATGGGCTGTTTTGCACAAGACACCGCCGATGAATATGGCATTGGCCGTGAGCAAATGGACGCGTTTGCACTGGGTTCGTTAAGTAAAGCTAATACTGCAATTGAAAATGGCAGCTTTGAGAACGAAATTGCCCCGCACACCATCAAAACCCGTAAAGGCGATGTAACCGTATCGATTGACGAGCAGCCGGGTAATGCACGCCCAGAAAAAATTCCTAGTCTTCGTGCAGCCTTTAAAAAAGACGGCACAATTACGGCGGCTAATTCATCGTCAATTTCTGATGGCGGTGCAGCACTTATATTAATGAGCGAATCAAAAGCTAAAGCGCAAGGCTTAACACCACTTTGTAAAATTGTAGCGCACAGTACGCACTCTCAAAAACCTAGTGAATTTACGGTAGCACCTGTGGGCGCAATGAACAGCGTGCTTGAAAAAGCAGGCTGGGCAACTACTGATGTTGACCTTTGGGAAATTAACGAAGCGTTTGCCATGGTCACTATGCTTGCCATTAACGAATTAAAGCTTGATGAGAGCAAAGTAAACGTAAATGGTGGCGCGTGTGCACTTG
The DNA here is from genome assembly GCF_005886915.1 of Pseudoalteromonas sp. S3776. Lineage (NCBI taxonomy): Bacteria > Pseudomonadati > Pseudomonadota > Gammaproteobacteria > Alteromonadales > Pseudoalteromonadaceae > Pseudoalteromonas > Pseudoalteromonas sp. S3776. The sequence goes on from NZ_PNCU01000032.1 coordinate 89,749, forward strand.
GACACCCAATTGGTGCCAGCGGCGCGCGAATTTTAGTCACGCTTATTCACGCACTTAAAAACCGTGGCCTTAAAAAAGGAATTGCGTCTTTATGTATTGGTGGCGGCGAAGCCGTAGCCATGGCTGTAGAGGCTTACTAACAAAGCAGTTAATTAACTAACAGCAACTAAAATGCACCGTACTCATACTAATAACAAAACGGTGCCATTTTTTAAAAGAACACACTAACAACAGGATTTACCCATGCACCAAGTTCCACTACTTATAAATGGCGAATTTGTTCAATCGGCTTCAAACGAGCTTATTGATGTAATTAACCCAGCAAACCAAGAAGTGCTTGCACAAGTTCCATGCACTACCGACTCAGAAATGGATGCAGCCATTGCCTCGGCCTCAGATACATTTAAAACGTGGAAAGACGTGCCCATTACCGAGCGTGCCCGCATTATGATGAAATATGCGGCGCTATTAAAAGAGCACCACGATGAGCTGGCAACCATTATTTGCCACGAACTAGGTAAAACGTTTGAAGATGCAAAAGGCGATGTATGGCGCGGTATTGAAGTAGTAGAACAAGCAGCTAACGCACCGTCATTAATGATGGGCGAAACAATGGAAAACGTTGCCCGTAAAATAGATACCTATTCTTACATGCAGCCCCTAGGCGTATGTGCTGGCATTACGCCATTTAACTTTCCGGCGATGATCCCACTTTGGATGTTTCCGCTAGCTATTGTGTGTGGTAACACCTTTATTTTAAAACCCTCTGAGCAAGACCCGCTCACTCCTATGCGCTTAGCTGAACTATTTATAGAAGCCGGCGCACCAAAAGGCGTATTACAAATTGTTCATGGTACAAAACCACAAGTAGACCGCCTACTAGAAGATAAAGCCGTACGTGCAATTTCGTTTGTGGGTTCGTGTGGCGTAGGTGCCTATATTTATTCTAAAGGCACGCAAAACCTTAAGCGCGTACAAGCGTGTGTAGGTGCTAAAAACCACATGGTTATTATGCCAGATGCGAGCAAATCACACGTAGTTAATAATTTGGTTGGTGCATCGGTTGGGGCCGCTGGACAGCGCTGCATGGGTATTTCGGTTGCTGTGTTTGTAGGCCAAGCAAGTGAGTGGGTAGATGAAATAAAAGCAGGCTTTGAAAACGTACGCCCAGGCGTGTGGGACGATAAAGACGCTGCCTACGGCCCACAAACATCAAAAGCTGCAAAAGCGCGTATTTTATCGCTTATTGCAAGCGGTAAAGAGCAAGGCGCTACTTGTTTAATTGACGGGTCAAACTTCACAGTAGAGGGCTTTGAGCAAGGTAACTGGGTTGGCCCAACCTTATTTACCGATGTAACAAAAGAAATGGATTTATACAAAGAAGAAATCTTTGGCCCAGTGCTAGCGTGTATGTTTGTAGATACGCTAGAAGAGGCAATTGCCCTTATTAACGAAAGCCCATACGGTAACGGTACATCACTATTTACCTCAAGTGGTGCTGCGGCGCGTAAATTCCAACACGAAATTGAAGTAGGGCAAGTGGGTATTAATGTGCCTATTCCGGTTCCGCTGCCGTTTTTCTCGTTTACGGGTTGGAAAGGCTCGTTTTATGGCGATACGCACACTTATGGTAAGCAAGGTATACGTTTTTACACAGAAACCAAAACCATTACCTCACGTTGGTTTGAAGACGACATCGCTTCGGGTCCAAACATGAGCATTAATTTAAAATAAACACACTTAAAAATAATAAAGAAGGGCGCAAAGGCTAAACTCGCTGACAAGCAACTAGAACACACACATCAGCTTTTGCCGCTCTTCACACCTATCCCAATAGGGCACACTAACAACACACAATTAAAGAGGTCTAACATGGACTTTAACTTATCAGAAGATCAACACGCCTTTGCAGAAACAGCACGCCAATTTGCCGAATCAGAACTTGCCCCAAATGCAGCAAAGTGGGATCGCGAGCATATTTTTCCAAAAGATACGATTAAAGCCGCAGGCGAGCTTGGTTTTTGTGGTTTATACACGCCAGAGGAAGCCGGCGGCCTTGGGTTATCACGTTTAGATTCAAGCATTATATTTGAGCAGCTTGCTATGGGCTGTACTGCTACAACGGCCATGTTAACTATTCATAATATGGCGACCTGGATGGTAGCAAGTTTTGGTACCGACGCAGTTAAAGACACATACGTAGAACAATTAGTAATGGGCGAGCTACTTGCCTCTTATTGTTTAACAGAGCCAGGCTCGGGCTCAGATGCGGCATCACTAAAAACAAAAGCCGTACTTGAGGGTGATGAGTACGTTATTAACGGCTCAAAAATGTTTATATCGGGCGCAGGCGAAACTGAAGTATTAGTGGTCATGGCGCGCACCGGTGGCGAAGGCGCTGCGGGTATTTCGGCATTTGTAGTCCCAGCCGATGCACAAGGTGTTGAGTACGGCAAAGCAGAAGAAAAAATGGGTTGGAACGCACAACCAACTCGCTTAATTAGTTTTGAAAATGTGCGTATACCGGCACATAACTTATTAGGTAAAGAAGGCGAAGGCTTTAAATTTGCAATGCAAGGTTTAGATGGCGGGCGCATTAATATTGCAACGTGCTCAATTGGTACTGCACAAGCTGCACTTAATACAGCAAAAGAGTACCTAAAAGAGCGCACTCAATTTGGTAAGCCACTGGCTGCGTTTCAGGCTTTGCAATTTAAGATTGCAGATATGAATACCGAGCTTGTAGCTGCACGGCAAATGGTAAGGCTTGCGGCATTTAAACTTGATACCGGGGATAGTGAAAAAACCACCTACTGCGCCATGGCTAAACGTTTTGCGACGGATATTGGCTTTACCGTGTGTAACGAGGCACTGCAAGTACATGGTGGTTACGGTTACATAAAAGAATACCCGCTTGAGCGCCATGTACGTGATGTGCGCGTCCATCAAATTTTAGAAGGCACAAACGAAATTATGCGCGTAATTATAGCGCGCCGTATTTTAGCTGAATCTGCAAGCGACGTTTTATAAGGAGCAAGTTATGTCAGAATCTAAATCTAATCCGAGTATTGAGCTAACAACCGAAGGCCATGTTGCTATTTTAACTATGTCTAACCCGCCAGCTAATACCTGGACAAAAGACACCTTAATTGACTTAAAAAACAAAGTTAACGAGCTTAATAACAACAAAAATATTTATGCTTTAGTGCTTACTGGCGAAGGCGAAAAGTTTTTTAGCGCCGGTGCCGATTTAAACGTATTTGCCAGTGGCGATAAAGGCGTTGCTGCTGATATGTCGCGTGTATTTGGTGAAGCATTTGAAGCACTGACTAATTTTACCGGGGTGTCGGTTGCAGCCATTAATGGTTATGCCATGGGCGGCGGATTAGAAGTGGCCCTTGCGTGTGATATACGCATAGCAGAAGAGCAAGCACTAATGGCACTGCCAGAGGCAAAAGTGGGCTTATTACCATGCGCGGGCGGGACACAAAATTTAGCATGGCTTGTAGGTGAAGGCTGGGCAAAACGCATGATTTTATGTGGCGAGCGCTTAAAAGCCGATAAAGCCTTACAAATTGGCTTAGTAGAAGAAGTTGTACCCCAAGGCGAAAGCTTTGCAGCGTCGTTAAAACTTGCCAATCAAGTAAGCGAACAAAGCCCAAGCTCGGTAGCTGCTTGTAAAACGCTTATACAAAAAGGCCGCCATCAACCTATGGCGAGTGTATTACCACTTGAGCGTGAACTGTTTGTTGGTTTGTTTGATACACAAGATCAACAAGAAGGTGTAAATGCCTTTTTAGAAAAACGCCGCGCTAATTGGGTAAATGGCTAATGAGTAATTTAACGTTATTAAATAATGCCGACGACCCCGTGCTATTTGAAACGGCAATCGCAGAGAACGGCAGCTTAATTGGGCTTATTACACTCAACGTACCTAAAGCATTAAACGCCCTTAATTTTGAAATGATCAAATTACTAGAGCCGCAGCTGCGCGCTTGGCAAGACGATGATGCAATCGCAATAGTTATTTTAAAAGGCGCAGGCGATAAAGCCTTTTGCGCCGGCGGCGATGTAGTAAGCCTGCATCATGCAATGGCGCAAGGTAAACCTACGAGTTTAGTTGAAGAGTTTTTTACCCTTGAGTACAAACTTGATTACCTTATCCATACCTTTGATAAACCAATTCTAGTGTGGGGTAACGGCATAGTAATGGGGGGGGGGTTAGGCTTAATGGCTGGTGCTAGCCACCGCGTAGTAACCGAAACATCGCGCATTGCCATGCCAGAGCAAACCATAGGCTTATACCCAGATGTAGGCGGCAGTTACTTTTTGCATAAAATGCCACAAGGTGTGGGCCTATTTTTAGGGTTAACATCGGCCTCTATTAATTGTGAAGATGCACGCTTTGTATCGCTTGCCGATCACTTTATCGACAGCACAAAGTACGATGCCATGCTAGCGCAAATTTTAGCTGCTAAGTGGGGCAAAACTCCAAGTTTAAATCATGAGCGTTTAACAAAATTATTAACCGATTTAGATAACCAATCTGCGCGAATGCCCAAAGGTAATATTAAAGCTAACTTAGCAACCATTCAAAAATTAGCTGAATTTAATACGCTACAAGAACAAGTTGATTTTATTTTAGGCCTAACTACTGACGATAAATGGCTGCAACGCGCCCAAAAGTCACTTAAGCATGGTTGCCCACTAAGTTGTGCTCTGGTTAGTGAGCAATTAAAAGCCAGTAAAGGCAAAAGCTTATTAGCGTGTTTTAAAATGGAGCTGGGTATGTCGGTACGCGCTGGCGAAGTTGGTGAATTTCAAGAAGGTGTAAGGGCGCTATTAATAGATAAAGACGGCGCGCCTAATTGGCAGTACAAAACACTGAGCGATGTACCACAAACAATAATAGACAGCTTTTTTGCTAATCGCTTTGGCGAAAACCACCCACTCAATGGCTTACACACGCCATCACACACATAAAGGAAAGACGATGACTAAACTCAATATTGGTTTTATCGGCTTAGGTAATATGGGCGGCCCTATGGCGGCTAACTTAATTAAAGCCGGTCACACTGTTACGGCGTTCGATTTAAACCAGTCGGTCTTAAATGAACTTGCAAGTAAAAGTGCACACGCAGCTGATAATGCAAAAGCATGTGCAAGCAATGCCGATATACTCATTAGTATGTTGCCCGCAGGCAAACATGTTAAATCACTTTATTTAGGCAATAACGACGATAGCGGCTTAATTAATGTGCTGAGCAAAAACACCTTAGTGATAGATTGCTCAACAATAGATGCAGAGTCGGCGCGTGTGGTTGGCAGCGCACTTGGCGAGCAGGGTATTAGCTTTGTAGATGCACCGGTATCGGGCGGCGTTGCAGGCGCAGCGGCTGGCACGCTTACGTTTATTGTAGGGGGTAGTAAAGCTGCGTTTAATACCGCACAACCTGTGCTTAATGATATGGGTAAAAACATATTCCATGCAGGTGATATTGGCGCAGGGCAAGTTGCAAAAATATGTAACAACATGCTACTAAGCATTTTAATGGCAGGCACCAGCGAAGCACTGCAAATGGGTATAAATAACGGCCTCGATCCTAAAGTACTTAGCGACATAATGACCGCAAGTTCTGGCCGTAACTGGACGCTTGAACTTTACAACCCGTGCCCAGGTGTAATGGATACAGCCCCTGCAAGTAACGATTACAAACCTGGCTTTATGGTCGATTTAATGGCTAAAGATTTAGGCCTTGCCATGGAAGCCGCGCAGCAAAGTAATTCTTCAACCCCAATGGGGTCAATGGCTAAAAATTTATACACTATGCTACAGCACCAAGGTACAGGCAGTGATGATTTTAGTGCCATTTTTAAACTGTTTTCTAAGTAGGAGCTAGGCGTGGAAATTAAAAATAACACGGTAGTAATAACCGGTGGTGCACAAGGTTTAGGTTTTGCAATGGCGCAAAAATTTGCCCTTATGGGCGCTAACATTGCACTTATAGATATGGCGCAAGAGTTACTAAACACAGCATGCGAGCAACTAACACAGCTGGAAGGTGTATCAGGCACTATTAAAGGTTACGCTGCAAACGTAACCGCTGAGAGCGAAGTAGAAAACGTATTTAATACCATTAATAGTGATTTTGGCCACATTGGTGTGCTTATAAACAACGCCGGCATTTTACGCGACGGCATGTTTATTAAAGCTAAAGACGGCAAAGTGGTTAAAAAAATGTCCCTTGAGCAATTTCAATCGGTGATTGATGTAAACCTTACTGGCGTATTTTTAGCAGGGCGAGAAGCTGCAAGCCACATGATTGAATCAAGCAAAGGCGGTGTAATTGTTAATATGTCGAGCGTAGCGCGCGCAGGTAACATAGGCCAAACAAACTACGCAGCATCAAAAGCTGGCGTAGTGGCACTTACCACCACATGGGCTAAAGAGCTTGGCCGTTTTGGTATACGAGTAGGCGCTATTGCACCAGGTGTAATAAGCACCGCGATGACCGACGCCATGAAACCCGAAGCCAAACAACGTATGCTTGCAGTAACGCCAGTAGGGCGCTTAGGCGAAAGCGACGAAATTGCCCACACTGCACAATACATAATTGAAAACGACTTTTTTACCGGCCGCGTGGTTGAAATAGACGGCGGTATTCGTTTGTAATTTGTCAGCTCTCATTTAATTATTGGAAGCACAGCTCAAACGAGTTGTGCTTTTTTGTTTTAAATAGGGGAGGTTTATAATCTTGAAAAAGGGCTAACAACCCCGTTAGCACCTTGTTGTAGTACATGGGTAGGATACCCGCTGAATTAAAACGTTGATCATTTTAGCGTTCTAAATAACTCATTAACTGCGTTAAAAACTTCTCATATAGATAAACTATATAACTAAGTTTTTGCCTTGTTACTGAGCTATTTATCTGTCGCTATAATTGCTCACTAATTCAATGCAGCGGGTATTATGTGCGTAGTACGTATGTCACTGTGGCCTAACTGTGTTTGTACTGTGCGGATATCAGCGCCGCTTTGCAGCAAATGAGTAGCGAAAGAGTGACGTAAAGTATGTGGGGTAACGTGTTTATTAATTTCAGCTTTTGTTGAAGACAGTTTAACTGCCTTTCTTACCCCTGAACGATCTAAGTGATGGCGTCTTATTTCTCCTGTTTCAGGGTCTGTACTTAATTTATGAGATGGGAACAGAAACTGCCATTGTAATGACTTATTAGCACTTGGGTATTTTTTACTAAGTCGATGAGGCATCCATACACCGGCGTACGCATCATTTTTTAAATCTAACTGTAAATATTCATCAACTTGAATTATTTGATTTCTTAGCATTGGTATTAATTCTTCAGCAAGTGTCACAATACGATTTTTATTACCCTTACCATTCCATACACGTATATTTTTATAGTCGAAGTCAATATCTTGAACTCTTATTTTTACTGCTTCCATCAGCCGTAAACCACTTCCATATAGCAGGCTTGCTATCAAATAATGTCGCTTACTTATATTTCTAAAAAGTAGCGATACCTCAGTTTGTGTAAGTACGACAGGAAGTTTCTGTTGGCGGCTACTTTTAATGAAATTTAAATCTAATGAAAGCTCATTCTTGATAATATGTTTATATAAAAAAGCAAGTGCATTTAAAGCGGTTGCTTGTGTTCTCGCTGCCACTTTTTTAGTAACTGTTAAGTGATTTAAAAATACTTCTACTTCATTATTGCCCATACTGGTAGGGTGTCGCTTATTATGAAAATGGATATAGGCAGCAATCCAAAAGACATAAGTTTCAATAGATTTTTTAGCATAATGATGGCTATACATATAGTTGATAATACTATTAAGGAAAGGGGACTTAGTTTTCATTTTAAATCCTATTTAACTGTATTTATATACAGTATTAATGTTTTTCCTCCTAAGTCAAGAAATGAGGACGTTTTCCTCTTTTCTTCATTTTAATAAAAGAACAGCCTGACTTAAAGTTTAAAGCTGGCAATGTGTTACAGGATTTGTTATTAGTATTAAAAATAATTAAGGGGACATATATTACTCATAAAAAGAGGAAAGTGTCCTCTGATAAAGTTGTTAGCTGTACAGGGAGATTAAGGTGGCTGTAACTCTTGAACTAAAAGGTATCTTTAGTATGGAGCTGGAATATGGAAAGCTGCCATTAGAACCAGAATGCTGTGCGATACTCATTGAACTTAGCATTGGCATCAAAGGCCAAGAGGGAGGTGATATTTTTTCTTTTACTGCAATTACGCCAGAATTTCTGATTAAAAAACCTGAGCTTAGATGGGGGCGAGGCTATCTTTTACTGGAATATTTTTCATGGCAGCAAGTTGAGAAAATGGCCCACAACCTTTTAAGGCATGTTGTAGCGGATAGCTGGGAAGAAGCTACTCAAAGTTTAACTAAAGAGTTGCATTGGGAGTACGAAAACTACCAAGGGTGCTAATGTACAGCTAACAAACGCATCAACGCATGGACTAATAAAGCTTGGCTTGGTTCGTGCCTCACCAATTATAGCCAAGCTTTATTAGCCCGTTATGCGAGGCGTTAGCTGTACTCAGGAGAGTATATGGAATCAAACTCAGTGGAGACAATAATGAGTGGTGTAGAACTTGTAGGACTAATCGCTTCAATAGCATCGCTTATATTGGCTGTTGGCGCTATATGGCTATCTGTTGTTTTTTTTAAAATGTCTAACGAAGCTTCAAAGGCAACTACCGAAGCCGCGAAAGGAATTGATGCAAGTGTGCAACGATTAGAAATTTATTTGATAAATTATATTCAGATACTTTCTCTATGATGAAAGATACCGTTACTGATATGAGAAAGCATATTTGGAATGGCGACGATAACTTACGTGATAGTGAGGGAAATATTAAGTCGGATATTCTTGAAGAGGCAGACAAGAAAGCTGATGAAAAAGTCGCAGAAATTAAATCCGCAATGGATAAGCAATTATCTGAAATTTTAGCAAAGCAAAAAGCTGCTGACGGTAAATTTTCGGACATTGGTGTTGAAATTGAGAGGTTGTTAGATAATGCAATCCAAACTTCGAGACTTGTTGAAAGTGAAGCAAGAGAAGAGACAGTTAGAAATCATATTTTAATGGCTTTAAAAAGATTTAGTAGGAATAAAAGGGCTGTAACAGCTGAAGACCTCGTTGAGATGATTGCGGAATATATACCTCCTCATCGTGTAGTTCGTGAATTAGATAATATGAGAGATGAAGGGATTATTCATTTCGAGGGTCAAGGTATAACACCAGACACAAAAATTAGACTTCTCAATATAAGAGAAAGAAATGAAGCAATCCGTACGAGCTAACAAGGGTTTTCAAATCGGACAAATTTCAGTTGGCTATTGTTCGTGCCTCACACATTTTAGCCAACTAAAATTTGCCGCTTAAAACAGCGTTAGTTTTATCCAAGCTACAGCGCTAAAAATAATTAAAGTAGATCAATATAAGGAAGTTAAATGAAATATGGGTTAATTATGCTGGCATTACTGTCCAGCAGTGTATTTGCTAAAAGTGAACTATCAGTCTGCGAATCGCATAAATCAAAATATAAAGTAGAAGCATGCATAAATCAGGCTATTGCAGAAAAAAAACGAGATCTAAGAGTTGCCATGGCTGATATCAATGCAGTTGTTGTTGGGCAAGAAGAATACGGAGTCTCTCCTGGTCTCAGTAAAGAATTCTCTGTAAACAACAAAAACTATAAAGCTTACTTAGACTCGTTTTGTTCGCTTTATTTGGGTGCTACGGGTGCTAATATGGGCACGGGCTCTGTCATCGCAAGTATGAAATGCGAGTACATAATGTTAGACCATAGGATAAAAGCCCTGAACTTTATTAAGCAATAAAACTAACACATATGAGCCTTAACTCTGTCAATAGGCACATATGAGCCTTAACTCTGTCAATAGGCAATAGTGTTCTTTTTGACCGTTTTTAAAAATTGACGGTCAATTCTAAACCAATAAACAAATTCGTTTACTTCGTCTGTCGATGCGGCTGTTAAGCAAGTTGCTTACGGCAAACACATATAGAGGCTCTCTTATTGCGATCTCATCGCAGCCAGGTTTTTCCCATATCCTTTTGGGGTTGCTGGGGCACTAGACATTCATCGGTTAACCTAATCATGGCACTATTCAAGGCGGCTGGCTTCATCATTGTGATCCAGTTAGTTTCAGGCTCAAGTCAGGTGTAAGCGACTTTGTTTATTGTATTAATGCACGCGTACTGAGCGTCTAATCAAGGCAGGTGGCTTAGGTCTGTAGGCATATAATCAGGTTAAACCTTGTTGGTTATTAACTCACCCAATTGATTGATGCTCAGCCTTATATCCAGTTAGATGTTCAGCTCACTCAGTACCGTGACTAACTCTTTAAGAATTTTGCTTCATCGAATACCGTCTCTTTTTTAAGCATGTAATAAACACAGCGGCCCAGCTTATGTGCAAGTGCTGACAGTGCTTTGGCTTTGCTCATTCGCTTTTGTAGTTTTTCAAGGTATTTGTTGGCGTTGTGACTGTGACGCAGCAGTAGTACAGCGGCTTCGGAAAACGCCCATTTGAGATGTGCATTGCCAATTTTGTTACCTTGGGTGCCATAGGTTTTGCCTGCAGACTCCGCTTTGCATTTGACTAACCGACTGTATGAAGCGAACTTTTGTACGCTTGAAAAGCGATTGATGTCACCAATTTCGTAAATAATAGTTAGTGCTAGAATGCGGCCTATACCATTAATTGTTTGCAAGATATTAAGGTGCACAGGATTATGCTGCTTAGCCATTTGTTCAATATAGTGCTCTAAAGGCTTAAGCTCCTTGTGATAGCAATCGAGTATGGCCATATTTAAATTAATGGATCGTTGCACAACGGGATCAGGGAAGTAATAGCGCATCTTTTCTCTATCGCAGACGTTCTTTAAATTCACGTTGTGGGCAGGTAAATTGTACTGGCTGGCGGTATTGGCGACATGGGCTTTTAAATCAGCCCCGTGGCGAACAATTTTAGTTCTTCGGCGTAATAAGTCGCGTGTAGCACGCATATCTTTGTTATACACATAAGCAAGTGGGAAATTTCCTCCACGGATGAGTTTGGCAATTTTATATGAATCTATTTTATCGTTTTTGGCTTTACCGCCATGAATCGCCTTCATATATAACGCATGACCGAGAATAAAGTCGATAGTGTGTTCTTTGCAAAAGTCAGCGACCCAATACCAGCAATGCATGCATTCCACACCAACCACAATATCACCGATATACGGTTTAAGTAGTTTTAGTAGCGCTTCAGGGTCATCTTTAATTTTCTTGTGAACAAGGATAAGTCCTGTATTATCAATGATACAGACGTAAAGTAATCGGGCGTGTAAATCGATTCCACAATAATATGGATGCATGTTATTGTAAAAGTTCATTGAGCTTTCTCCTGTAAGGTTGGTTGCCTTTTCAGCGTAGCGAATAATCGCGATGCTGGGGAGGAGGCTCAATGAGTATCAAGCCACTCAAGCAGGACAAATAACAGTTGGCTGTTGCTCCTGCGTCGCTTATTTTAGCCAACTATTATTTGCCCCTTAGTGGGGCGTTATATGCCAGTAAGCATCTCATGATTTTAAATAAAGAATTAAAACAACTAGAAGAAAAACTAACTCTTCAAAGTTCTTCAGATATAAATCAGGAAGCCAATGAAAATCTGGTTTCATTCGGTTTTAGTAAGCAGGATGCTACTCTAACCACTAAAAGGGATATTGAGTTGTTTTTATCTCGTGCTTTGTCGATATACAGTTCAAGTAATAATGGTAACGAAAAATTGTTTTACTCATGGCTCGATGAAATGTCGTCACAAATTCGCGTAAGTGCGGTCTCAACAAATCACAATACATTGCCATTTAGAACTGAACTAGAGTGTTGTACTTTGGAGGAGCTTGCTACTTGTATAAAACGATACGACAGTGGTGCGTTTACTAGTGGTAGTATTAGGATTTTTAAGAGTAGCATATAACAAAACACTAAAGGCGCTCGCGCTGCTCGCTGGGACGCTAACACATAGGCTGCGTCACTTCGTTCCTAATTTTAGCCTATGTGTTATCGCCCCTTAGTGGGGTGTTAGCTTTTTATCAGGAGTGGAGATGAAGAAGAATCTAAAAATTTTAATCTGTATATTTATATTAGTAGTTTTGAGTGGTTGTAAAACTACAACTAATAATAAATTTTTAATCCACTCTCCAAACTATGTATTCAAAGAAGCTGAAATTGAAATCATTAAACATAATGTGGTTAGCGTGAACACAGAAATTGCAACTATTAGTACTGAATTTAAGTATGTAATTAATGAACTTGATCTAGAAAATTATGAATATCAGTGTCTTATAAGTGATAGATTAGTTTATGATAAACAACGTGATATTTATTATGGGGGGCTCAATCACTCAGTAAGTTGTGAAATATCAGCTTCCTCGGATGTAAAGACTGTGCTGTGGGAAACTAAGTTAACTAGTTATCATAGGTTGGATCTTAAG
>NZ_PNCU01000033.1:0-35077 GCF_005886915.1 Pseudoalteromonas sp. S3776
CGTTTTCAGGGGCTATACGTGTCGCTATCTGCGTTAATTATTTCTCATTTACGACTGCATGGATGCAGAAGGTAGAGCAATGCAGGAGCAATTGCAGAGAGCAACTAAATAGCGAATTTTTTGCCTTGCTATCAACACGTTTATCCATCCTCAAAATAGATCACTTAATTATGCGCATTGGTATAATATTAATTTGCACTAATACTTAATTAGGCAAATTGAGATCCTATAAGCACTCATTTAGGCCAAGTATTTAAGGGCTTGGCTTAAACGTGTTTTATTTAATTGATGAGGTGTTGAATGGCTAAAGATAGGTACGCACCAAAACCCCTAACTGACATTATGGCAGGTCTTAATAATCGCTTATCTGCTTATGCAGGTAAAAGCCAAGCGCTAGATAAACAGCAAGTATTGCTTAAAGAGTTTTTAGGCCCAAAGCTTGCTGAAAAATGCCGTGTAAGTAATTACCGCGATGGCACGCTGATGATCGAAGCTGTATCGGCAGCAATTGCCCTTAAACTTAATTATTTAAAAATGGATATGCAGTCGCATTTTAGAGCGGCAGGCATGGCAGAGCTCGGCCAAATTAAAATTGTCGCAAACCCTCAAGCAACAGCGCGCTTAAGCCCAACAACAGATAAACGAGGCCCCGTAGGCAAAGCACCTGGCAATTCAAGAAAAATGAGCCAGCAAACCTCAGATTACCTTAATGCCATTGCAGCCTCTGCGCCCCCTTCACTCAAAGAAAAGCTAGAGCGCCTTGCTCAGCATGGAAAAAATAAGTCTTAATTGCCCTATTTATGTAGTTGGTAGGGCTATTTTGTTGTCTCGTCTCACGGCAAATACTTTGTTACATATTCTATTTTATTGTTTCTTTAATGGGGTTTATCATACAAATTCGGCGTGTTGTTTTAACCGCCTAAATATTAATTTCATTAAGTGAAAGCATTGCGGGGCGCTTTTTATCTTTCTCTGTGGCGCCATATCTTAATGAAATAGGTATTTTATTCTTTACTAACAAACGGAATAATTATGAAAAAAGTAACTATTACCGCCGCAAGTATTGCACTTGCGCTGGGCCTAGTAGGTTGCGGTGAAAAACAACAAGAAACACAAGTAGCCGATACAGCTACTGTTGCAGCACCTGCAGAAAAAACCCTTGAGCTAGGTGTAGACCTTGCCAATATGGATGAGTCAGTTCGTGCGCAAGATGATTTTTATTATCATGTAAACGGGCAATGGCTTGCTAAAACAGAGATCCCTGGCGACAAGTCTAACTATGGCTCGTTTACACAGTTGTATGAAGAGTCGCAAAAAGCGATGAAAGCAGCACTTGAAAGTGCCGCTAAAAATAGCAATGCTAAAAAAGGCAGCGACGAGTACAAAATTGGTGCTTTTTATAAAAGCTACATGGATAAAGACACACGTGATGAGTTAGGTATTACACCTTTACAATCTTCACTTAATACCATTGATAGCCTAGATTCAAAAGCTGAACTTGCGCCTTTAATGGCTAAAATTCAGCAGCAAGGTGCTAGCTTACCTTTTGGCTGGTTTGTAAATAACGATGCTAAAAATTCAAGTGAATACGCGCTGTACTTATCGCAATCTGGGCTTGGCTTACCTGATCGTGACTATTACTTAAAAGATGATGAAAAATTTACTAAAATTCGTGCATCTTACGAGCAATACATCACAGATATTTTAGCTAAATCAGGCGTTGAAAATGCCGCTGATGCCGCTAAAAGCGTTATCGCATTTGAAAGCGCATTAGCACAGGCACAGTGGAGCCGTGTACAAAGCCGTGATGCCACTAAGTCATACAATAAAATGACTGTAGCTGAGGCAAGTAAGCTAACAGGCGACTTTGATTTAGCTGCGTTTTTCAAAAGCGCTGGGGTAGATACCTTAGACATTATTGTACGTCAGCCAAGCTATTTAGAAGGGTTTGCTGATGTGTACAAAGAAACAGATTTAGCCACGTGGAAAAACTACTTAAAGTTTCATTTTGTAAGTGGTTACGCACAGTTACTAAGCACTGACTTGGTTGATCTTAAATTTGATTTTTATAGCACCACATTACGCGGCGTAAAAGAGCAAGCGCCTCTTTGGAAAAAAGCGGTGGATGCATCTAACAGCGTACTTGGCGAAATTTTAGGTAAAGTATACGTAAAAGATAACTTCCCACCTGAAGCAAAAGCGCGCATGGAAGAGCTGGTAGATAACGTTATTAAAGGTTACGGCGTTGCTATTGAAAACCTTGAGTGGATGAGCCCAGAAACCAAGCTTGCAGCCCAAGAAAAGCTAAACAAATTTACCCCAAAAATTGGCTACCCAGATAAATGGAAAGACTACTCTGAGCTTACAATTAATCCTGATGATTTAGTGGGTAACTACATACGTTATAGCCAGTGGGCTTACAGCGATATGATTGCTAAATTAGGCAAGCCAGTTGACCGCTCTGAGTGGCACATGACCCCACAAACCGTTAATGCCTACTACAACCCAGTAAATAACGAAATTGTATTCCCAGCTGCTATTTTACAGCCACCGTTTTTTAATTTAGACGCCGATGACGCTGTAAACTACGGTGCAATTGGCGCAGTAATTGGCCATGAGCTAGGCCACGGTTTTGACGACCAAGGCGCTAAATACGACGGTGACGGTAACTTACGTAACTGGTGGAGTGAGTCTGACCTTAAACAGTTTGAAGAGCGTACCGGCGCGTTAGTGGCGCAATACAATGAATATAAACCGTTTGAAGATGCCGGTGTGAACGGCGAGCTTACGCTTGGCGAAAACATTGGCGACCTAGGTGGTTTAACGGTGGCTTATAAAGCGTATCAATTATCGCTAGGCGATAACAAAGCGCCTGTAATTGACGGTTACTCTGGCGATCAGCGTTTCTTTATGGGGTGGTCACAAATTTGGCGTCGTAAGTACCGCGATGAAGAATTACGTAACCGCTTAATGACAGACCCGCATTCACCAAGTCACTACCGTGTTATTGGTATCTTGTCGAACATGCCTGAATTTTACGACGCGTTTGACGTAAAAGAAGGCGACAAGATGTATATCAAACCAGAAGACCGCGTAAAAATTTGGTAATTGTTATGCTTTTTGGTTAACTTAGTAAAAACCAGCAAGTGTTTAGCTTGCTGGTTTTTTTATACCAATAACACTGCAGTTATTGCATGAGGATTTTATGCATCCAGCTTTGATTGCTTAAAATATTTTTATACAAAGCGAGTTGGTTTTGCGCACGTTCTAAATTATGTTCTGCATGGGTGGTTTTAAAGTACACGTCGTTATTTAAGTAATCGGTTAAAAACCGTGCACTAAGCATTAGCGGCATAACTTTAGCGCCAAGCAGTAAACTTGCTTGCTCTTTGTTGCTAATTGCCGATTTAAGGGGGGCAAGGTAGCCTTTAACAAGCGCAGTAAATACCTCTTTGCGAATAACCACTTTACCAAGATTAGTTGAATCTTCTGCCTCAGCGCAGCAAAATGTGCGCACCATGTCTCCAAAGTCATAAAGTAAAAAGCCGGCCATGCAGGTATCTAAATCGATAACTGCTTTTGCTTTATATGTATTGCTGCAATACAGCATGTTATTTATTTTAGTGTCGTTGTGGCACACCCGGGTAGGCAAATCAGCTGTTACCTCAGCCAGTTCTTTTACCAAATGCTGTTGTGCAATGCAGTAGTCAATGTCGGTTTTACACTGTTGCAGCCGCTTATTAGTGGCTGTGGCAATGGCTGTATTAAGCTGCTCAAAACGCATGGCTAAGTTATGAAAGTCTGTAATAACAGGGTAGAGACTTGATGCGTCAAAATCGAGCAAGGCACGTGTAAATGTGCCAAATGCAAATGCCGCTTGCTCTGCATGTTTAGGCTCTTTGACGATATCTTCACTTGCACTTTGGCTAATAAAATTAAGCACGCGGTAGTACGCGTTATTAATTATTATAAGGTGTTCACCTTGGTGGGTACTTATATGCTTAACAATATCGAGCGGGTAAGTATTTGCTTGTTGTTTAGCGCTTAAGTGCTGCTCAATTAACTGGGCGTTATTGACCAGTTGTGCTGGATTTTCAAATACATGAGTGTTGAGCTTTTGAACAATAAATTGCTGATCAGCATTGGTGAGCAGCCACGTGGTGTTTATATGTCCGCTGCCTAAAGAGCTCACCTGAGTAAGCTCTGGGTTTAGCGCTAATAGCTCACTTAATTTATTTTGTATTGCTGTATTCATGTGCTTTACGCGTATCGCGCGTGTATTTTTTCAATAATCTCGGCGTTAGCAGCAGGGAACTCATAGTTACTAAGCTCATTAATAGCGACCCATTCACTGGGTTGCCCTTCGGCGCCATGTGCTTCACCGCTAAAGTTACTTACAACGTGAATATCAAGTTTTACACATTTATCGCCGTAGTCATGTTCAATCACCATCAGTTGGCTAGAGCTGTGAATGGTAATGCCAACTTCTTCACTTAGCTCACGCTTAAGTGCGGCAAATACGCTTTCGCCAGCTTCTACTTTCCCGCCTGGAAATTCCCATAAGCCACCTTGATGTTGCTCATTAGCGCGCTTACAAATGAATATAGCATTATTTTTTTTTATTACGCCTACCGCTACGTTAACTATTTTTGTTGTCATGTTTTTCTCCATAAAAAAAGCGACGCTAGCGTCGCTTTTTAATTACATACAATGCGTCGTTACTTTAATTTACCACAACATTGCTTAAACTTTTGGCCTGAGCCACATGGGCACGGATCGTTACGGCCAACTTTAGGCGCTGTTCTTGCCATTACAGTTGCGCTTTGAGGGGCTTCACCGCCTACGTGCTCTGCTTCTTCGTGTTGGTACTCGCGAGGGGCATTTTCACTTTTACGGTGTTGCTCTTCTACTTTTTCAACATCTTCTTCGGCACGAACTTGTACTTTACTTAAAATGCCCACGACATCAACTTTTAAGTTTTCAAGCATTTCGGTGAATAGTTCAAACGACTCGCGCTTATATTCTTGCTTAGGATTCTTTTGTGCATAACCACGTAAGTGAATACCTTGGCGTAAGTGATCCATTGCAGCAAGATGATCTTTCCAGTGTTGATCGAGGCTTTGTAGCATAATCGCTTTTTCAAACTGGCGTAGTACAGAGTCGCCAACTTGTTCTTCTTTTTGCTTGTAAGCTTGTTCAACCGCTTGTTCAATACGCTCACGAAGTTTCTCTTCGTATAGTTTATTGTCATCAGCTAACCACTGTGTGATAGGCAACTCAATCAGGAAGTCTTGTTTTAAGCGTTCTTCAAGCCCAGGGATATCCCACATTTCAGCAAGGCTTTGTGGTGCGATGTATTGATCGATCACCCCATTGAGTACATCTGCGCGAATTGCAGTGATTGTTTCTGAAATATCGCCTTCTTCAAGCAACTCGTTACGCTGGGCGTAAACAACACGACGTTGATCGTTTGCTACATCATCGTACTCAAGTAATTGCTTACGAACATCAAAGTTACGCGCTTCTACTTTACGCTGAGCGTTTTCAATTGCACGGTTAACCCATGGGTGCTCAATGGCTTCGCCGCGTTGCATGCCTAGTTTACGCATCATGTTAGTCATACGCTCGCCGGCAAATATACGCATTAGCGCATCATCCATCGATAAGTAAAAACGGCTAGATCCGGCATCACCCTGACGACCAGCACGGCCACGTAATTGGTTATCTATACGGCGCGATTCATGACGTTCAGTACCAATAATATGTAAACCGCCAGCATCAATTACTGCATCGTGGCGAATTTTCCACGCTGCTTTAATTTCAGCAATTTGTTCATCTGTTGGGTTTTCTAGTTTTTCAACTTCACTGTTCCAGTTACCACCAAGCACAATATCGGTACCACGGCCGGCCATGTTGGTAGCAATTGTTACAGTACCAGGTAAGCCTGCATCCGATACAATGTCAGCTTCTTGCGCATGGAACTTAGCATTAAGTACGTTGTGCTTAATTTTTTCTTTGCGTAAAAACTGCGATAAATACTCAGAGCTTTCAATTGAAATAGTACCTACTAGCACAGGTTGCCCGCGCTCTTGGCAATCTTTAATATCAGCTAAAATAGCTTCGTATTTTTCTTCTTGTGTTAGGTAAACTAAATCAGCGCGATCATCACGGATCATCGGCTTATTAGTTGGCATAACAACCGTGTCTAGACCGTAAATAGATTGAAACTCAAATGCTTCTGTATCGGCAGTACCTGTCATACCGGCTAAGGTTTCGTATAAACGGAAGTAGTTTTGGAAAGTAATTGAAGCCAGTGTTTGGTTTTCGTTTTGAATTTTTACACCTTCTTTCGCTTCTACAGCTTGGTGTAAACCTTCAGACCAACGACGACCTTCCATTGAGCGCCCAGTGTGCTCATCGATAATGATGACTTCGTTTTCTTTAACAACGTAATCAACATCTTTTTGATAAAGCTTGTGAGCACGAAGCGCAGCATACACGTGGCTTAGTAGAGTGATACTACTGGCTGAGTAAAGCGAATCGCCTTCTTCAATTAATCCACGCTCAGTAAGTAGGTCTTCTACTTTAATTTGACCGCGCTCTGTTAAATGAACTTGTTTAGACTTTTCGTCGATAGTGTAATCGCCATCGCCTTCAATGCCTTCTTCGTCTTCTTTTTCTTGAAGCTCTAAAAGCGGCACAATTTTATTGATTTCGATGTATAACTCAGAGCTATCTTCAGCTGGGCCTGAAATTATAAGTGGCGTACGAGCTTCATCAATTAAGATTGAATCCACCTCATCCACTACCGCATAAAACAGTGGGCGTTGTACACGCTCATCAATGCTAAATGCCATGTTGTCACGTAGGTAGTCAAAACCAAACTCGTTATTAGTACCGTAAGTAATATCGGCACTGTAAGCTTGTTTTTTCTGTTGTGGCATCATGCCTGGTACGTTACAGCCTACAGTTAGGCCTAAGAACTCAAATAACTCGCGGTTTGTTTCAGCATCACGTTTAGCAAGGTAGTCGTTCACGGTAATTACGTGCACGCCTTTGCCTGTTAAGCCATTTAAGTAGGCTGGAAGTGTGGCTGTGAGTGTTTTACCTTCACCGGTACGCATTTCTGCTATACGGCCTTGATGTAAAACCATGCCGCCTAATAGCTGTACGTCAAAGTGACGCATGCCATTTACACGCTTTGACGCTTCACGTACCACAGCAAATGCTTCTGGTAGAATGTCGTCAAGGCTTTGTCCGTTATCGTAACGTTCTCTAAACTCAGCTGTCTTAGCTCTTAAATCTTCATCAGAAAGCGCTTCTAATTGCGTTTCTAGCGCGTTAATTAGCGCGACCGTCTTTCTTAGGTTTTTAATAGTGCGGTCATTGCGACTACCAAAAATCTTGGTAAATAAATTAGATATCATGATAAAACCGTTACAATGTATTCTTTGCTAACCGAGTGTCGGCTAACCCATTTTTTACAATTGGTAATTAATATGTACTTTTACATAACCTGTAGAACATATTAATTAGCAATTTTGTATTAAAGAGCATTAAAAGCACTGTTTAATACGTGTGCTACTATACCAGACTCTGCCAAACAACAAACTATCTCGATAAAAAGATGTGTATTTAAAACAGAAAAATTTGATCTGATGCGCAAAAAACTAGTTTTATTACGCCAAAAAATAGCAGCAAGTTGTGAAGATATGGTGTTAAAAAAATTAAAAACAAGAGTATAGGGTGGGTAAGTTTTATACTGAGTTACCCACCCTATGACGTAGTGTATTTAAAGCTTAAACTGATTAACCGTTTTGTTTAAGGCAACGGCTAGGTCGCTTAAATCACGCGCTTCATCTGCTAAAATGTGTGCGTGATCAGCAGTGCTGTTTACTAAGCCATTAATTGCTGCAAGGCTGGTGTTAATGTCCTCTGCTACAACCGTTTGCTGCTCTGTTGAGGTGGCAATTTGGTGGCTTTGGTCTTGCACTTTAGTTACCGACTGAGCAATGTTTTGTAATGAACTTAGCACTTCTTTTGTTTGCGATACTGAGCCTTCTGTTTGCTCTTGCCCTTGCAGCATCATTACCGACGCTTGTTGGGCAATTTGCTGTAAGCGAGAAATCATATTACGTATATCGTCTGTTGATTCTTGCGTACGGCTTGCAAGAGAGCGTACTTCATCGGCAACTACCGCAAAACCACGGCCATGCTCACCTGCACGCGCAGCTTCAATGGCGGCATTAAGAGCAAGTAAGTTGGTTTGATCGGCAATGGAGTTAATTACATCCACCAATGCACCAATGTTATTACTTTCTTGCTCAAGCCCTGCCACCACTTTAGACGCTTCACCTATGTGCAGCGCAAGTTCGGTCATCACACGTTGTGCTTGAGTTGAGCGGTCAGCCCCTTCGGCAGTAATGGCTTGTACTTCTTCGGCGGCGCTGTTGGTATGCTGTGCGTTACGCGATATTTCAAGTACAGTGCTGGCCATTTCGGTCACGGCGGCACTAACGCTGTCTACTTGTTGTTTTTCTTGCTGTATTTCGGTATTGGTTTGGGCTGATACATTTTTAAGCTGCGCTGCGGCATTGGTCAATTGCTCAGCTTGTGCGGCTGTTTCTAACATCATGCCGCGCAGCTTATCAATGAATGTATTCATGTGATTGGCAAGCTGGCCAACCTCATCTTGGCTGTTAATATTAATCTTTTGGGTTAAATCGCCTTCGCCCGATGCAATATCACGCATAATATTAGTTAGCGTGGTAATAGGCTGCGAAATCATGTGGGTTGCCCATAATATCATCGCTAAAATGATCACTAAAATAATCACCACTGCGGTGGTTGTGGTGGTAACCGCTTCATTAACGGGGGCTTCAATCATGCTGGTTGGAATAAGTATACCTACATACCAGTCAAGATAAGGTTGCTCTAGTTGTAAGCGATGATACACCACATAATACTCTTCGCCTTTTAAAGTCACCAATTGGCTGCCTTCAAGGTTGTTACGCATTTGTGCATTAAGCTCTGTAAAGCCTGATGTATTGCTAAACTGGCTTTCAAGGCCATCTAGCCCTTCTTTACCTTTAGGGCCTTCATCGGTGTTAGACAGTTTATGGCCAGTGGCATTTGAAAAGTGCACCACCTTTTGATTGCCATCAAGTAGAAAGCCATAGCCTTGGCCGTTAAAGCGGATACCTTCTACCATGTCGTTGATTTTATTAAGCTGTAAATCAACGCCGCCCATACCAATAAGTTTACGCTGTGCGTTGTATACCGGCTGCTGTACAACTGCCGAGGCAACACCTGTAGTTAAATCGACTGATATAGGGCCCACGTAAAGTTTATTAATTTGCAGGGCTTCTTGCCACCAACCACGTTTATAGGCGTAGTAAGGTTGGCCATTGTAATGGCTGGTACGCTCGTTTTCTTTAAAGTATTCGCCGGTGGTTGCTGAGGCAAAAAACGCCGACAGTATATTTTCGTCATTTGAGCTAATACGTACAAAATCTTGATTAACTTCGTTGTAGCCCGGAGCGTTTTTGATTGGCTGGTCGCGAGTATCCCAATTTTCAAAAAAATTAACTAAGTGGGGATTATTAACGAACGTAGATACCAGCTTGCCATACTTTGCAAAGTAGCTTTGCATTGAAAGTTGTTCGCTTTGTAGGTAGCTTTGAGCTTCGCGCTCAATGTTTACTCTGGAAAGGTTAGCGATGTGATTTACAAAAAATGTTGAAGCAATAATTAGCAAAATGGTGATGGTACCACCAATCAATAATAATATTTTCTTCCGTAATGATAAATTATTTAGCATGAGTGCACATATTATTGTTATTTAGTAGGTGATATCTAATCATATCTTACTTTAAATCTCTATGAAGTTAGATAAAAAGCACTAATTATGCGTTTAAAATGAAGGGTTATGCAAAAATGGAAACAAAAGCTAATAAATTAGTAGTATTAGGCGTAGGCTGGTTAGGTCATGCTTTATGCTTACAAGCTAAGCAAGCCGGTTGGCAAGTACAAGGTACACATAGAAGTGATGAGCATACAGAGGATTTTCAGCGTCAATTTGTCCTTAATGATGGGCAGCTAACACATCAAATAGATTTACACGATGCTTACTGGGTGTGTGCAATCCCCCCACGGAGCAGACACAGTGAAAGTAACTACCCAGAAACACTTAGTGCTGCACTTACTCTTTCTAAACAATTAACTGCCAAAGGCTTTATTTTATGCTCATCTACTGGTGTGTACGACCAAGAGCCGGGTGTTTACACTGAAAGCAGTGAAATAAGCTGCACCAATGAGCGACAAATAAAACTGTTCGATAGCGAAGAAAAAGTACTAGAACAAGACGGTAAGGTACTGCGTTTAGCGGGCTTATTAGGACCTAACCGTGAGCCTGGACGCTTTGTGGCTGGTAAAGAATTAAACTCATCTAGTGAGCAAGTGGTTAATATGGTGCATCAACAAGATGTGATAAACGCTATTTTTGCGGTAATAGAGAACTATAATTCGGGGCAAAATATTTATAACGTGGTGAACCCATCGCACCCGACTAAAGCGAATTATTATGCACAAAAGTGTGCAGAGCATGGCGGTGAAATGCCAACCTTTACCAGTAATGAAAGTGCTGAGCGCAAGGTGCTTGGCTCAGCAATTGAGGCGTTAGGTTTTAGCTATCAGCATGGAATTTAGCATGCGATGGTAGCGGGTTGAGATTAATAAAGTCGCACAACGCCCCCTGTGATAAAAGCGTATTGGTTGCGTCTATATCGGGGGCAAAGTAACGGTCTTTATCGTAGTAACTTACATGCTCGCGCAGCAGAGCTTTTGCTTTTTCTACTTGCGGTGAAGGTTTAAGTGGGGCTCTAAACTCAAGCCCTTGAGCAGCCCCAAGCCATTCAATTGCTAATACCCCGCGGGTGTTATTGGCCATTTCATTTAAGCGCCTTGCTGCAAAGGTTGCCATAGAGACATGATCTTCTTGATTTGCTGATGTTGGCAGGCTGTCTACCGAGGCGGGGTGCGCAAGCGATTTGTTCTCGGAAGCAAGTGCCGCCGCAGTTACTTGGGCAATCATAAAGCCTGAGTTAACTCCGCCATTTTCAACTAAAAAAGGCGGCAGTGTAGAGAGGTTTGAATCAATAAGTAGCGCGATTCTTCGCTCTGCCAGCGCGCCTATTTCGGCAATCGCTATGGCTAAGTTATCAGCTGCCATAGCAACGGGCTCTGCATGAAAATTACCACCGGAGATAATATCGCCCACATCGGCAAATACCAGCGGGTTATCGGTAACGCCATTTGATTCACATAACAACACTTCTGCGGCTTGGCGAATTTGTGTTAAACACGCGCCCAATACCTGAGGTTGGCAACGCAGGCAGTAAGGGTCTTGCACTTTTTCACAGTTTACGTGAGATTGGCTAATTTGTGATTGAGTACTAAGTAGCTCTCTAAATACACTGGCTGTATCGATTTGGCCGCGTTGCCCCCGTATTTCGTGAATGCGTGCATCAAAGGGGGCACGGCTGCCCTTAGCAGCTTCTATGCTAATAGAGCCTATAACACAACTTTGTGTGTATAAATCTTCTGCTTTGAAAAGCCCTTGTAACGCAAGTGCGGTAGAAGCTTGTGTACCATTTAACAGCGCCAGTCCTTCTTTTGCACCTAAAGTTAGGGGCGAAAGGTTTGCAATTTTTAACCCTTGAGCAGCACTTATAATTTCACCTTTGTGACGCATTTTACCTTCACCTAGCAGCGGTAGACACATATGAGCAAGCGGCGCTAAATCGCCCGAAGCACCTACAGATCCTTTTTCTGGTACGCACGGGTAAACTTCACTGCACAGTAGCTTAATAAAAAACTCAATCACCTCAAGGCGTATTCCAGAGTAGCCCCGAGATAGAGAGTTTATTTTTAAGGTCATCATTAACCTTACTGTGCTGTCGTCCATGAGCTCACCAATACCGGCAGCGTGCGAAAGTACAATACTACGTTGAAGTAACTCAAGCTCGTCATCCGCAATTTTTGTATTGGCTAATAAGCCAAAGCCGGTGTTAATACCGTACACCGTTTGGCGTTTGCTTATTACGTTTTGAACGGTTTGTGCGCTGGCGGCTATTTGTGTACTGGCGCCATCGATAAGGTTAAGCGTGACAGCTGAGTCATTAATTTTTCTTAGGGTGTTTAAGTCTAACTGCCCTGGTGTGAGAGTGTGTGAAATCATGACTATTCCTTGTTTAGCATAGGGAGATCGAGATGGTGCTCATGCGCACAATTTTTTGCAATGTCGTAACCTGCATCGGCATGACGCATAACACCGCTGGCAGGGTCGTTCCAAAGCACGCGGGTGATACGCTCTTTTGCTTCATTAGTTCCATCAGCAACAATTACAACGCCGGCATGTTGGCTAAAGCCCATGCCAACACCGCCACCATGGTGCAGTGAAACCCATGTAGCGCCGCCTGCAGTGTTTAATAAAGCATTGAGTATTGGCCAATCCGACACGGCGTCTGAGCCATCTAGCATACTTTCTGTTTCACGATTCGGGCTGGCTACAGAGCCAGAGTCGAGATGATCGCGCCCAATTACAACCGGCGCTTTAAGCTCGCCATTTTTAACCATGTCGTTAAAAGCCAGTGCAAGGCGGGCTCGATTTTTTAAACCAACCCAGCATATACGTGCTGGCAAACCCTGAAATTGAATGCGCTCACGGGCCATATTAAGCCAGTTATGTAAGTGGGTATCTTCTGGGATAAGTTCTTTCACTTTTGCATCGGTTTTATAAATGTCTTCGGGGTCGCCCGAAAGCGCAACCCATCTAAATGGGCCAATGCCTTCACAGAATAACGGGCGGATATAAGCGGGCACAAAGCCCGGAAAATCAAACGCATTGGTAACGCCTGCTTCAAAGGCCATTTGGCGTATGTTATTGCCATAGTCGGTAGTGGCAGCACCGGCTTTTTGCAGTACTAACATGGCTTTTACTTGCACTGCCATAGATTGCTTAGCGGCTTTAACTACTGCTTGTGGGTTTTGTTCACGCATTTTTGCTGCATCTTGCAAGTTCCAACCTTGCGGAAGGTAGCCATTGAGTGGGTCGTGCGCAGAGGTTTGGTCGGTCACGATATCGGGGGTAATGTTGCTGTTTGCCAAAGCAGTAAAAATATCAGCAGCATTACCTAATAAACCTACCGATATAGGGCTGCCTTTAATACACGCATCGGTAATCAGTTCAAGTGCGTGTTCAAGCGTTGTGGCTTTTACATCAACGTAGCCGGTTTTAATTCGAAAATCGATGCGGGTCTCGTCGCATTCAACAACCAGAGCACTAAAACCTGCCATGGTTGCGGCAAGTGGTTGTGCGCCCCCCATACCGCCAAGACCTGCGGTTAAAACCCATTTACCTTTTGCATTACCGCCAAAGTGTTGTTTTGCCATTGCTACAAAGGTTTCGTAAGTGCCTTGCACTATGCCTTGTGAGCCAATATAAATCCAAGAACCTGCGGTCATTTGCCCATACATCATTAGGCCTTTTTTATCGAGCTCATTAAAGTGCTCCCAATTTGCCCAATGTGGTACCAGATTAGAATTAGCAATGAGTACTCGTGGCGCGTTTTCGTGGGTTTTAAATACGCCCACGGGCTTGCCCGATTGCACAAGCAGTGTTTCGTCATTTTCGAGCCTATCAAGGGTTTCAATTATTTTATCAAAGCTTGGCCAGTCTCTTGCGGCACGGCCAATACCACCATAGACCACTAACGCATGAGGGTGTTCTGCCACATCAGGGTCTAAATTGTTCATTAACATGCGTTTAGCGGCTTCGGTTTGCCAACTTTTAGCGCTAATTTTGTCGCCATGGGGCGCGCGGATTTCACGGTGTGTGTCGAGCCGATTGTTCATGAATTGCTCCTGTTGTATATACAAGATGGTCAGCTATAAAAAAACGCCCTTAAGCGTTACCTTGTTATTATTTTTTAAATGTTAAGTGTCCGCCCAAGCGGTATTTACTGCCCGGTGATACTAAGCGAGCAAAGCTCACTATGCCTTTTGTAGACCAAGTACGACGAATGACCTGTAAGCAGGGCTCTTCGTTATACAGGTTAAGCCATTGGCACATTTGCGAGTTAGGCATAACCGCTTCCACTGTGTGGCGTGCTTGTGTGAGTGGCGCTACGCTCGATAAGTACTCATGCGGGGTAAGGGTGCTAAAGTCTTGTTGTAAATAACCCGCGGCTAAAGCTGGGTTTACAAACCGCTCTTCAACTTGCAGTGGTTTGTCGTTCTCGTTGTGTACCAGCACACTGCGATACACCACGCTATCTACTTCAACGCCAAGCGCAATGGCGATGGGGGCAACGGCATTGATAGATTCAAGCACGTGCACGCTACAGCTGTAATGCCCGTTACGCTCTTTTACTTCATCGGCAATGTTTTTAATTTCAAGTAGGGATGACTGCGATTTAAAACTGGCTACAAAGCTACCTAATCCTTGGCTGCGCGTTAAAATACCGGCATCTGTTAATTCGCTCAGTGCACGTCGTGCGGTCATACGGCTTACAGAAAATTGACTGCTAAGCTCGTTTTCTGAGGGGACGCGTTGGTTTTCTTGCCATGCGCCATTTTTTATTTTATCGACAATAAATAGTTTTATTTGTGCAAATTTAGGAGTGGTCATTACTTATTACTAGCTGTATTTAAAATAAACTATTTAATAAAGATGGCATAATTGTCTTGTATATACAAGGTGTATTGTTAGACTGTATTTT
The DNA here is from genome assembly GCF_005886915.1 of Pseudoalteromonas sp. S3776. Lineage (NCBI taxonomy): Bacteria > Pseudomonadati > Pseudomonadota > Gammaproteobacteria > Alteromonadales > Pseudoalteromonadaceae > Pseudoalteromonas > Pseudoalteromonas sp. S3776. The sequence continues at coordinate 14,781 of NZ_PNCU01000033.1, forward strand.
AAGCACGTTAGGGAGCTAAGTATGCAAAATAAAACAACGGGTTACGCCTTAGAAGATCTCGACTTATTATTGATAGATGCCAACATAGCAACCATGGATAGCACAGTTGCTGCGCCTTATGGGACGATAGAAAATGCGGCACTGGCGATTAAAAATGGCGAAATTGTATGGTTAGGTGAGCAATCAAACTTACCCAGTTTTGATGCCTTTGCTACCCCTACATTAAGTATTAAAGGGCAATGGTTAACACCTGGGCTTATTGATTGCCATACACATTTAATATTTGCAGGCTCCCGAGCAGAGGAATTTGAGCAGCGCTTACAGGGTACAAGCTATGAACAGATAGCTGCACAAGGTGGCGGTATTGCCAGTACAGTTAGGGCTACTCGCGCGGCAAGCCATGAGCAACTATTTGTTGATGCAAAAGATCGCTTAAACACTTTACTTGCCGAGGGCGTGACGACAGCTGAGATAAAGTCGGGATATGGGCTTGATGTTGAAAACGAAATTAAAATTTTAGAAGTAGCGCGTTTGCTTAATGAGCATCACCCTATTGATATTAAAACCACGTTTTTAGGTGCGCATGCGTTACCCCCTGAGTACAAAGGCCGTACAGATGAATACATTGATTTAGTATGTACACAGATGCTTGAGCAAATAGTGGCTAATAACCTTGCAGATGCTGTGGATGTATTTTGTGAAAATGTAGGCTTTAGTCATACACAAACAAAGCACGTGTTTGATGCAGCTAAAAAACATAACTTGCCGGTAAAATGCCATGCTGAGCAGCTTTCTAATCAGCAGGGCGCGCAGCTGGTGGCTGAGTATAAAGGCCTTTCAGCTGATCATATTGAATACCTTGATGAAAACGGCGTAAAAGCTATGGCAGAGGCTGGCACTGTGGCTGTTTTATTACCTGGGGCTTTTTATTTTTTACGTGAAACGCAGCTTCCGCCCATCGATTTGCTGCAAAAGTATAAGGTGCCTATCGCCATTGCCAGTGACTTTAACCCAGGGACCTCGCCTTTATGCTCTGTGCAATTAATGATGAATATGGCTTGTACTTTATTTAAGCTTACCCCCGAGCAAGCTCTTGCGGGCGTAACGCGCAATGCAGCGCAAGCGTTAGGGTTGAAAGATAGAGGTGTACTAAAGGTGGGTGCAAGGGCTGATATTGCACATTGGCAAATAAGTCACCCTTCACAATTAAGTTACCAATTTGGCGTAAATAAACTGTTAAATCTATGGATTTTGGGTAGAATTAATTAGTTTGTATTATTTTTGTTCATATTAAACATGCTTTTATTAAATTTTATAGCTAATGGAGTGGCGTAAGCTTGAGTATTTTGACTGATAGTAACTTTCCTATATTTTTTAGCGGCGCGCTGTTAATGGCGATGGTGGCTACGTTAGTTGCGGTTAAGAATACCAGTATTAAATTTAGTTATTTATGTACAGCAGTTGTTGGTTTAGCCATTTTAAGCAGTGGTGCTGCTTGGTTGGCAATACTACTCGCCTTTGGTTTTTGCTTTCACTTATGGCTGACATTTGAACGTAATAGTTGGAGCATGATTATCACAAGTGCTGTTTCTGGCTTGCTATTTGTGGTGTTGTTTTCGGCGCATTTACTCATGAATGTGTCTCTATTTTGGGTGGTGGTGGCAATTATCCTGCAGGCGGTTGTAGGGCTAATGAACGATGAAGAAGAGCCCAAAGTTGAAGATTTGCATAATATCAACGAGCCTGAACCGTACCAAGATGACTCTCCCCTTGCTGCATTTGCTGATAAACAACAGTTACGTCAAGGTTATTACAGCTGGTGTAAAGAAAAACAGTTAGAAGCTGCACTGGTGATTGTGCGTTTAGAAGGGTTTGAGCAAGTTAATCAGCATATTGGTAGAGACTTTGGTGATTTGTTGTTGGCACAATCAGCTAATAGAATAAAAGGCTTACTAAATAACGACGATGTGATTGATTTAGGGGGCTATGAAAAGCTGGCGCATTTAGGCGGTCTTAACTTTGCGTTTATTTGTAGCCTAGCTGCGCATAAACACACTCATGAGCACATTATTGAGCAAATTATTGGCGCAACACTCAAGCCGTTCAATGTTGCTAATTGTACAGTAGAGGTAAAAGCAAGAGCCAGTTACGTTAATTGCGATGAGCAAGATGCTAACTTTGATAACTTAGTATCGTGTGCTTACTTAGCTCTTGATAGACAGCCTAAAAAAGCAGTGGTTGTGTACCATCAACAAATGATGGTTGAACAGCTCGAGCAGCAAGCCCGCTTAAAAGAGCTGGCTAATATTGATTTTGTCAGCGAACTTGAGCTTTATTTTCAGCCTATTATTCGTAACGATGACGGCCAAATTGAATTTTTAGAACTCCTACTGCGTTGGCAGCATCCCCAGCAAGGTATTTTATCTGCCCACCGATTTATTGATGATATTCGTATTGCGGGCTTAGCTTATCCACTAGCTAAATTTGTTATAGAGCGCGCTGCAGAGCTTGCCATGGCACTTCGCATTGAGGGTATTGCTATACCACTGAGCATTAACTTATTTGGCCCTGAAATGCTTAACGAAGAGTTTGTCGAGTTTGTTGATGGCGTAGTGAGTGAACACAACTTACAGCATGGAGATTTAATTGTTGAATGCCCTCTGCATATATTCACAGATTTAGATAATAAGGGCCGCGCCATGATTGCGCGATTAAACAATTTAGGTTTAAAAATATGTGTTGATGGGTTAGGCGATAACCCAATTGTGCTTTCTAAGCTGCCAAATTTAGCGGTTGAGTACATTAAAGTGGCACCATCGCTAACCGCCGATTTTAGCAATCAGAATAATATTCGCAGCCTAGTTGGCGGTATGGTTGAAATGCATAACCAACAAAATACCAAGGTTATTTTTGAGGGCGTTGAAACCTTAGATCAATTAAAGTTTGTAAAAAGCTTAAAAGCCCATGCGGCACAAGGTTATTATTTTGGCCACCCGTTGAGTAGTATTGGTTTAATGAGTTGGCTGAAGCAGTGGCAGGCTCATCAAGCACAATGAGTTATCATTTTTTAAAGTGGCGCTTTATCATCTCGATAGGCCCATCTAATCACCTCGCTTTATGAGATTGCTCAGAGTACTCATGTTACTATTTCGTGCTAACTAATTTTGCCTGTAAGTATGCATTTATTAACGCACTGATAATTTGCCCACAGCTTTGCATGCCGGCTTTTAACCCTGCAGGGTGATTTATCGGTGCAGCTTCACATAAATGTAGGTAACGGGCAGTGCTGTGTTTTGCTGTTAAATATACATAGTGCTCAGCATCACTGACACTAAAACCGCAGCATGTGTAAGCGCTGGCTGGTAAAAATGAAATACTGTCTAGGTCGAGTTCAATACCCAGTGGCGCATTATTAAACCCTGCTAAGGCGTGCTGTACGGCATCGGTTAGTGATATTTCTCGACGTATATTAATGGCCTGATAGCTGTGATAACGACATTGATTTTGCGCGATCAAATCAAAAATGGCTTGGTTATTTTTTTGCTCATGCAGGCCAATAATATGATATTGCTGCAATGCATTTTTTTTCAAAGCATAGCTAAACCCATTGCCACTATGACGGCCTTCGCAAGGGCGTAAGTCTGCATGGGGGTCAAAATTTATAGCGTTAACAGCAGCCCCAATATACTTGCTTAAAGCACTGAGTATACCAAAGCTATTATTGTGTCCGCCGCCAATAACAATAGGCTCAAGGCCAGCATTAAATATAAGCATTAATACCGCCTCTACTCGCTCATCTATTGTTGCGCATAACTTGCGTAGTTGAGCCAGCTCTTCAGTGTGCTGGTTATTTAAGCCTTGGGCTTGCGCCATTACATCATCAACGTCAATTTCGCCTAACAGCAGTACCTGCTGTGCTGCGCTAAACTGGTTAACAGGTTGGTTTAAAAAGTATTGTAAAAAAGCGGACCATGCCTGATGCGAGCCACCCCGGCCTAAATTAGCGCGAGGGCCGATATCTTCACATACACCAATTAATACGTAGCGAATACCAAATTGCGCTGCATCATTAAGTGCTTGTTGTACATCTACGTGGGTGTCTAATAGAGCAACAGACTGCCAGGTTTTTGTTTCGTTAGTGCGTGTGGAGCAATAGGGTTTAACGGCGTTTTCATCATACACTTTTAAGGTAGGGTGCACTGTGTTGAATCCGTATTGAGCAGTAAATAAATAGGGGTGGAGTAAGCTGTGCTTTTTTAAAGCACAGCGTGTTACTTTATTCTTCGATAACTTCTAGTTCAAGTTCTTCGGCTGATAATACAATGCCAGTACTATCTGCATAGATAAAATCATCATCAAAAAACGACACACCGGCAAAGTTAACGCCAATGCCATCTTCACCAGCGCCTTCGCTGTCGGCGGCAACAGGGATTGATGCAATTGCTTGAATACCTAAATCTATTTCTTCTAGCTCGTCTACATGACGTACAGCACCAAATACAATAATGCCGTTCCAGTTATTATCAAGTGCAAGCTCTGCAAGTTCAATGTCGATAAGAGCGCGTCGTGTTGATCCGCCTCCGTCGATAAGTAGTACTTGATCAGTACCATCTTGTGAGAGTATTTCACGGATCAGTTCATTATTTTCAAAACATTTAACGGTTTTAATTCGGCCGCCAAACGTGTGTCGACCACCAAAGTTGATGAACATCGGTTCAAGCACGTCAACCACATCGGCAAAAAAATCACATAAGTCAGAAGTGCTGTAATCCATTATTTTATCCTCAAAGGGTACATAAGTTACCCTCAGTATACCCTCCTTATATGCAATAACAACGACTTAATCGCAGTAAATTTATTCAAAAAATAACGAAATTAGAAATGGCAACAATAGTGTCTTAAAAGCGTCACTCAATTGTTATTTTCTGCCACTAAGCTTTCATTATGGTTAGATATTGTGCAGCTGAAGGTGAATTATGAATGACAACAATGTGTTTAAAAAAATGGCTCGAATAGATGAACAACTGTTTTTAACTTTGTTTAATTATAACTCGCCCAAATGGTTAAAAACGGCTGCGCTTGGTTTATCTAAAAGTGGTAATGGTGGTTTATATTTACTTATGTGCTGCGCAATCTGGTGGCTAAGTACCAATGAGCAGCATCAGTTATTGCCAATATCAGTGTTACTGGGGTTTGCAATTGAAAGACCGATTTATTTTTTAGCAAAGCGTAGCTTTGCCCGTATCCGCCCCTGCGATTGTCTTGTGAGCAATGCGTATATTGTCCCGAGTGATAAATTTAGCTTACCTTCTGGGCACAGTGCGGCTGCTTTTTTAGTTGCGGTAATATTGGGCCACTTTTTTGCAGAGTATGCATGGCTATGGTTTAGTTGGGCCTCAGGTGTGGCGGTTTCTCGCGTGGTATTAGGCGTACATTTTCCAGCAGATATAATAATAGGCGCCGTTATTGGCAGTTCATGTGGTTTATTTGCACTAGCTTTGGTGGTGCCAGTATGAAGATACTATACGGCATACAAGGTACAGGTAATGGCCACATTACGCGTGCCCGTGTTATGGCAAGTTGTTTTAAAGAGTTAGGTATAAATGTTGATTACGTTTTTTCAGGACGCCCTGAAAAAGAATACTTTGATATGCAGGACTTTGCTGATTACAAAACGTTTCGGGGGTTATCGTTCAGCACTAAAAACGGCCAAGTAAAAAGCTATCAAACATTAAAAAATGCCCGTGTCTGCGAGTTGGTTAACGATATAAAATCATTTGATGTAAAAAAATACGACTTTGTCTTAAATGACTTTGAGCCTATTTCAGCCTGGGCGGCAAAGTGCTCAGGCGTGCCTGTAGTTGGTATTAGTCACCAGGCGGCTTTTTTATCTAATAGCGTGCCTATGTTTGGTCGAGGTTTATTTAGAAAATCTCTTATTAAGCACTATGCGCCAGCAAACACCTATTTAGGCGTACATTGGCAGCCTTTTGCAGATAATATTATACCGCCCTTCATTGCAAACCATAACCATGGCAACCCAGTCGCGGTTATGAATAAAGTGCTTGTATACTTACCTTTTGAAAGCCTCGACAACATTATTGATTATTTGAAGGACTTCCCTGCAAAAGAGTTTTATTGTTACCACCCACACGGGCAAGATAAATCCCTTGGACACATTCATTTACGCGCTCCTTCACGGGCGGGGTTTTTAAACGATTTAGCAAACACGAGCGGTGTTATTGGTAATGCAGGCTTTGAACTAGCAAGTGAGGCTTTAAAGCTTGGGAAAAAGTTATTACTTAAACCACTCGATGGCCAGTTTGAACAAGATGCAAATGCGCAAACATTACGGGCGATGAAAATGGCTCATGTAATGAACTACTTAAACCCCCAAGCCTTAGATGACTGGAATAGTGCTCCGCAAAACAAGCAGATCAACTTTCCCAGTGATCCAGCTCCTCTGGTGCACTGGTTGCTTAAAAAACAATGGCATAACACTCAATCATTGCATAAAAATTTATGGGGTAGTGTCAATCTAATGGCATGACTTACATACAATAAAATTAACAAAAAGTTTAAAAAAAAGCGCCATAACGTACTACACTAATAGTGCATATTTAATATAGGTGTTTTCAATGAATTTTTTACAAAACTTAACTATTAAAAGACGTTTACAACTTAATGCAGTGGTAGTCGGTCTGGCAATGGTCATTTTGTTGTGTGTGATAATTTATGAGTCACGTGTAACACTTAATCTGAACAAAACAATTCAGCTTGCAGAAGAGCTCAACGTACATGCACTAGAGCTTAGAAAGTATGAAAAAAACTTTCTTTTTTACAAGCAGCAGGAAGCACTTACATCATTTGATAAGGATTTTAAACAGCTAAGCACTAAAATCAAAAAGCTGCAGGAGGTAATGCAAAAGCAGGGTATTACCACAGCGCAAATTGAGCATTTTCATACGCTTATTACTAGCTACAACAACAATTTTTCAGAGGTTGTTAGGTTACAGCAGCAGATAGGCTTAAACCCTAAAGATGGGTTATATGGCAAGCTTAGAAATGCAGTACATGAAGTTGAAGAACTATTAAAAGAGCAAGACAATTTTGAGCTTTTATCAGTGATGCTTCAGCTGCGACGTGCTGAGAAAGACTTTATGCTGCGCTTTGATGCAAAATACTTAACTCGCTTTAATAACCTTATCAGTACGTTTAAGCAAAAAATTACGCAAGCTAATTTGCAAAGTAGTTATAAGTCGCAAATAAACCCGTTAATAGATACTTATCAGGTCGCTTTTCAAAACCTAGTTAAAGCACAAACTGAGTTAGGACTAGATTTAGACTCAGGGGCACTAGGCGTTATGCGTATTAATGTAGAAAAAAGCGATCAGGTTGTTGGTCAAATTGTTGAGTCAACCAAGTTGGAAGTTGAGAAAAGCGTTGACCAAGCGCAGTTTATTGCCCTCGTTGTATTTGTTGTTTCGGGCATTATAGTATTAGCATTAGTGTACTTTACTAGCCATTCAATCATTGTACCTATTGAACGAGTGTATCACACCATAAACGACATACGCCGCAATAACGATTTAAGTGTGATGATAGAGCAAACAGGTAATGACGAAGTTACCATCATGACCTCAGACTTTAATAGCTTAATAGGCGATTTTAAAAACCTCATAAACGAAGTTAATACTGCGCTTAATACGTTAAATGTAGCAACAGAGCACTTATCTGAAAGCACCTCTGCAACAAGTTCAGGCATGCAAGAGCAATTACACGAAGCGGATATGGTGGCCACTGCGGCTACGCAAATGCAGGCAACGATTCAAGATATTTCGCATAACACCGAAGCTGCTGCTAAAAAAGCAGAGTCAACCAATCTAAGCGCGCAGCAAGGGCGCAATGAAGTAGATTCTACGGTTATGCACATACGCGATTTATCTTCGTCGTTAGGCAATGCATCAAGTGTGGTATCGCAACTTGAAAAAGACGGTGAAACTATAGGCTCAGTACTCGATGTAATCAGAGGCATTGCAGAGCAAACCAATTTACTGGCATTGAATGCCGCGATAGAAGCCGCTCGCGCTGGTGAGCAAGGGCGAGGATTTGCTGTAGTGGCAGATGAAGTGCGCTCGCTTGCGCAACGCACACAAGAGTCTACCAGTGAAATTGAAGGCATTATCAATACGCTTCAGCAGCGCACGCAAGAGGTAGTAAGTATTATGCATCAATGTCGTTCTCAAGGTGATGAAAGTGCTTCACAAGCTATTAAAGCGGGTGACTTACTTGGTGCTATTACCGAAGATGTGCAAACCATAATGGAAATGAGCACGCAAATTGCCGTTGCTATTGATGAGCAAAGTCAGGTGGCATCAGAGGTAAACAAAAATGTAGTACGCATTAGAGACATTGCCCAAGATGCCTCTGAGCATGCAGTGAATAATGCGCAAACCAGTGAAGAAGTCTCTGAACAAGCGCGCGTATTATTTTCGGCTATTGATAAGTTTAAAGTGTAGTACAGCGTAGCGTTTAAAAAGCCAATAAGGTTTAGGGAACAAACTTTATTGGTACGCTATCTTTGTTTTGTTCGTGCTCAGCAAGGCGCGCTTGGTATTTATCCCACAAGGTTTTTTGCTGCGCTTGTAGTGTTTCAAAGTAACTCCAGCTAAATAGCCCGCTGTTGTGGCCATCATCAAAGTCTAACCTAAGTGCGTAATGCCCCACCGGTACAATCCCTTTTATACCAACATGTTGTTTATTAAGTACCAACTTCATTGGCTCTGCACCATGCCCTTGCACTTCGGCAGAGGGGGAGTGAACGCGTAAAAACTCGCAGCTAAATACAGTCATACTGTCATCATCAAAGTAAACATCTAGGTTTTTACTCACGCTATGATAATGCACTTTTGTTACGTGTTTCATTTTATATGTCCCATTAAAAAGCCCCCAATATGGAGGCTTTTAGTATAGTATTTTTGCCTACCTTATAAAATAAAGCGGCTTAAGTCTTCGTCTTCTACAAGTGCACCTAAGTGTTTTTCTACGTAGGCGGCATCTATAGTAAGGGTAGAGCCTGCCTGCTCAGATGCATCGTATGAAACTTCTTCCATTAGCTTTTCCATTACTGTATGTAAGCGACGCGCACCAATATTTTCGGTTTTCTCGTTAACTTGCCATGCCGCTTTGGCAATACGATCTATTGCATCATCACTAAACTCAACGTTAACTTGCTCAGTTTTAAGTAGCTCACGTTGCTGCTCAGTAAGTGAAGCATGTGGCTCGGTAAGAATACGTTTAAAGTCATTAGCACTGAGCGCTTCAAGTTCTACACGAATAGGTAAACGGCCTTGTAACTCAGGGATCATGTCTGATGGCTTAGCCATTTGGAACGCGCCCGATGCAATAAATAACATGTGATCGGTTTTAACCATACCGTGCTTAGTATTTACAGTTGAGCCTTCAATTAGTGGAAGCAAGTCGCGTTGCACACCTTCACGACTTACATCTGGACCTGACGAATCGCCACGCTTACAGATTTTGTCTATTTCATCAATAAACACAATACCGTTTTGCTCTACAGCAAAGATAGCCTGCTCTTTTAACTCTTCAGGATTAACGAGCTTAGCGGCTTCTTCTTCAGTTAATAGTTTGAAGGCTTCTTTAATTTTTAACTTACGCTTAGTACGTTTGTCGCCACCCATGTTTTGGAACATGCTTTGCAGCTGGTTGGTCATATCTTCCATACCAGGCGGTGCCATAATCTCTACATTTGGCTGCGCTTGCGCTAAATCTATTTCTATTTCTTTATCATCAAGCTGACCTTCGCGTAATTTTTTACGGAATGTTTGGCGAGTCGATGAGTTGTCATCGCGCTGCGTTTCACCGTATTGATCTTTAGCGGGTGGTAAAAGTGCATCTAAAATACGCTCTTCTGCTGCTTCTTCTGCGCGGTGTTTAAACTTTTTAGTTTGTTGCTCGCGGGTCATTTTAATTGATACATCAACTAAATCGCGAATGATAGTTTCTACTTCTTTACCAACATAACCTACTTCAGTAAATTTAGTCGCCTCTACTTTAATAAAAGGCGCATTTGCTAGTTTAGCTAAACGGCGGGCAATTTCAGTTTTACCAACACCGGTTGGACCAATCATTAAAATGTTTTTAGGGGTTACTTCGCTACGTAAGTCATCGTTTAATTGCATTCTGCGCCAGCGATTACGCAAAGCAATAGCCACGGCTTTTTTAGCTTTAGCTTGACCAATAATATGCTGATCTAACTCGTGTACAATTTCTCTTGGGGTCATAGCAGACATAATGGGTCCTATTATAGTTCTTCGATTGTTTGGAAGTTGTTGGTAAATACACAGATGTTGCCAGCAATGGTCAGGCTTTTTTCTACGATATCGCGAGCGCTTAAATCGGTATTTTCTAATAGGGCAGTGGCTGCTGATTGAGCAAAGTTACCACCGCTACCAATAGCAATTAAATCGTTCTCTGGCTGCACTACATCACCGTTACCTGTGATAATTAGTGAAGCGGTTTCATCTGCAACTGCCAACAACGCCTCAAGCTTGCGTAGGGCTCGGTCGCTACGCCAATCTTTGGCCATTTCTACAGCGGCTTTAGTGAGGTTGCCTTGGTGCATTTCTAGTTTACTTTCAAAGCGTTCGAATAGGGTAAAAGCATCAGCAGTACCGCCGGCAAAGCCAGCAATTACTTTGCCATTATAAAGGCGTCGAACTTTGCGGGCATTGCCCTTCATTACGGTATTACCAAGTGATACTTGGCCGTCGCCACCAATTACTACTTTATTGTCGCGGCGTACACTTACGATAGTGGTCATGTTATTCCTCATCATCAAGCTGCGAGGGCAGCTTGTAAAAAACGATTATGAAGAGGTTATATGGGTGAATGCACTAATTTCAAGTCCAGCCCCAAATTCCGCAGCTAACAACATGTACTCGCTTGAGTTTGTTTTTGTCGCTTTCGGCTTGGCGCTTTGTTTTATAAGGACCTAAACGCACTTTATACCAAACACCATTAGTACCGGTGGTTTTTTTGATTTCTGAAATTAAGCCCGCGAAAGCGATTTTAGCTTTAAGGGTTTCAGCCTGTTCATGAGTTCTAAACGACCCACACTGCATAACATAGGGGCCTTTTTGCTCAATTTCTCTCACTTCTACTTGGATCTCATGCTCTTTAATTTCTTCAATGAACTTAGGGGCGCGAGGTTTAGCTATTTCTACTTTTTCAGCTGTTTTAGGGTGTGCCTGCTGCTCAACAAGCTCAGGATCAGCATTATTTTTAATAAACCATAAGCCGTAGGCAAACCCACCTACAAGCAAAACAGTAATAACAACTAAAAGTATAGGAAATGGTTTTTTAGCAGGGGCCTGCTTGGTGTTTTTTCTACCCGCTGGTTTTTTATTAATATAATCGTGCTGTGCCATTTGGCTTTAACCTAAATCATGTCTATAGGGTCAACATCAAGGCTCCAGCGCACTTTTTGTGCGAGTTTGCTGGTGCTTAAATAGTCAACCATTTGCGCAAGATACTGATGCAATACTTTGCGGTCTTGCGCTTGAATGTGCAATTGAAATCGATACATACCCGCCACTCTTTCAAGTGGAGCAGGGATTGGACCGAGCAATTGTATACCAGATACACCGTTAACAGGAACCAAATCCGTCAAAAAATCGACAACTTGCTTAATACTGTGCCCTTGTGCCCTGACTATAGCCATATTAGTGATGGGTGGTAAGTCAGCGTCATCTCGCTCGCTTAAAGCAAAACGGGCAAAGTCTTGATAGCCATTATTAACTAAATCTTGTAAAAGAGGGTGTTCTGGAAAGTGCGTTTGCAGTAATACTTGGCCAGGCTCGCCCGAGCGACCCGCGCGCCCAGCAACTTGAGTCACTAGTTGGGCTAAATGCTCAGTAGCTCTAAAGTCACACGAGTACAAACCACTATCTACATCTAATATAAGCACTAAGCTAACATCGGCAAAATGGTGACCTTTAGCTAACATTTGTGTGCCCACTAAAATACGCGCTCCACCTTGGTTTATTTCTTCTAAGGCTTTTTCTAAGCTTCCTTTACGGCGGGTTGAATCGCGGTCGATGCGACTTACGGGCGTATCGGGAAATTCACTCGATAAAAACTCTTCAATTTGCTCTGTGCCTTTTCCGTTAGGAAAAATTTGCGTGCTACCGCAATCAGGGCATTGATGAGGTACAGGGTGCTGCTCACCACAGTGATGGCAAATCATTTGACCAATGGCTTTATGAAAGGTGGCACTAGTGCTGCAACGATTGCACTCACTTAGCCACCCACATTCGTGACAAATAAGCGTAGGAGAAAAACCCCGACGATTTAAAAACACCATAACTTGCTTACCGCGGTTTAAATGTTGGCGCATAGTGGCAAGGCTTGCATGAGCAATACCCGCTTGATCGGGCTGACCTTTCATATCAAGCAACATAAACTTATTATCGGTTGCTGTTTGCGCGCGCTCTGTAAGGCTTAAAAGTTGGTATTTATTGTTTATAGCTTTGTGTAGTGTTTCCAGTGCAGGGGTGGCACTGCCTAAAATAAGCGGTATTTTATGCTGAAATGCCCGATAAGCTGCTAAGTCGCGTGCGTGGTAACGTAAGGTATCTTGCTGTTTGAATGATGAATCGTGTTCTTCATCAACCACTATCATTCCTAACTTTAAAAAAGGTAGAAAAACACTTGAACGGGTACCTATTACAATTGCGCAGCTGCCTTTTTCGCAAAAACGCCATGTTTGCAAGCGCTCGTTATCGGTGAGGGCTGAGTGCCATAGCATTATTGGGGTATCAGGGAAGCGACGACGAAATCGGTTGACGGTTTGTGGCGTTAACCCTATTTCAGGCACTAGTACTAGGGCTTGTTCGCCACGTTTGAGGACTTCTTCTAAGCATTGTAAATATACTTCGGTTTTACCGCTGCCGGTCACACCTTCTAATAAAAAGCTATTAAAACCAACACTCTGATTTATTGTTGTGCACGCTACGGCTTGCTCTTTATTCAGTACTGGCTTAGTACCGACTGTGGGCGCAATGCTTTGCCATTGGTTGTCGTGCTCAATGCTTTGGGTTATAAATTCTTTATCTATTAAGGCATCTATTGTTTTTTTACTAAAGCCGAGCGCTTTTAGTTCGGTTAATGATGACTTACCTGATTGTGCGAGCTGCTTTAATAAGTTTAATTGGGTTTTCGCTTTTAATGACGGTATTTTTGCGCCTTTTTCGGTAAGACTAACCATACTTATGCTGGTTTTATCAGGGTGTTCACCTTGGCGAAGCGCACTAGGCAGCGCAATGTGTATCGTTTCACCGAGTGGGTAGCAATAATAGCGGGCGGTAAAGCTAAGCAGTTCTAAATGCTGCGATGATAAAATGGGGGTTTGGTCAATAACTTCGCTAACCGCTTTAATTTTGTTCTCGGGTACATCGGTATGCGTTTTAAGTGCAAGAACAACGGCTACTTTCTTTTGATTCCCAAAAGGCACCAAAACACGCATCCCTGGCATAATTGTCGCTGAGGGCGAGATAAGTTGTTCATCTATTTTATAATCAAAGGTGCGTGGTAACGGAACTTTTATAGCAACTTCAACAAAGCGCATAACAACTCATGTGATAAAGGGTAATAGCTTAATGTACTAAAAATAAAGCTAAAAACCTATACTCAAATAGTCGCTCTAAGGCTAGTTGGTTACTTTTTTGACAAAAAGCGTAATTAAAGCTTGTGCGGGGCAGGCTAGTTGGATAAAATCCGCGGCCTATAAATTTGTTTTAACGACGTATGGTGCCAGACTTCGGGTTTGGAGAGCGATGCGGCCTTAACTAGAGGTTCCTATGAAAGAAGGTATTCACCCTAAGTACGAAGTAATTTCTGCAACATGTTCATGCGGAAACAAATTCGAAACTCGTTCTACTCTTTGTAAAGACATTCACCTAGACGTATGTTCAGCGTGTCACCCGTTTTACACTGGTAAGCAAAAGATTTTAGACACTGGCGGCCGTGTTGATCGCTTCAACAAGCGCTTCGGTGCACTTAGCAGCAAAAAATAATTATTGCTGTTTAGTAAAAAAAGCATCTTCGGATGCTTTTTTTGTGTCTAAAATTCACCTTTTGGGGTAGAAAACTACCAATTATTACCATATCCCCACTGCATAACTATTTCCTGTTCTTATTCTGAATATGCATAAAGCTTTGCAGACAAACAGACAATTCTTCTCTATATTTTTTATACGTTAATTTTTAACCAAGTTGCTAAAAGCGCTAATCGTGGCGATATTTGTTTTTAACAGTGATTAACGCGCCATAATGGTGCAGTTTGATAAACTAATATCATGCAAAATACCAAAAATATTGTTTAGGTAAAATGAACCTCAAAAAGCACTTTTTGAATGAATTTTTATTTGTTTAATGTTGATAACTTTTAGCGAAGTTGCTGATAAATCACTTAAAATTAACGGATATAGCATATAACAGGATAGACCTGATATTGCTTGGAATTTAAAATTAATAAGAGTATCTTAGCGCCATACTCCCTCTCACTTAACTTAAATTGCAGGATACCATCGCGTTATGTCAGATTTTCGTGAACAAGCATTACATTACCATTCTCACCCCGTTCCAGGCAAAATCAGCATTGAGCTAACAAAACCAGCTGAAACGGTGCAAGATTTAGCATTAGCCTATAGCCCAGGTGTAGCAGAGCCTGTGCGAGAAATTGCAGCAGATCCAGCCAATGCGTATAAATACACCGGTAAAGGGAATATGGTTGCAGTTATCAGTAATGGTACGGCAATTTTAGGTTTAGGTAATTTAGGGCCACTAGCCTCTAAGCCTGTTATGGAAGGTAAGGCGCTCTTATTTAAGCGTTTTGCCGGCCTTGACTCTATTGATATTGAAGTTAAGCATCGCACCACCGAAGATTTTATAAATACAGTGGCCAACATTGCAGACACGTTTGGTGGTATTAACTTAGAAGATATTAAAGCGCCAGAGTGTTTTGAAATTGAAAAAGCGCTTATTGAACGCTGCAGTATTCCGGTTTTTCATGATGACCAACACGGTACCGCTATTGTAACTGCAGCAGGGATGCTTAACGCATTAGAAGTGCAAGGCAAATCAATAGAAGATGCCATTATTGTATGCTTAGGTGCCGGTGCTGCAGCAGTTGCGTGTATGGAGCTGTTAATTAAGTGTGGAGCATTGCGCGAACATATTTATATGCTAGACCGCAAAGGGGTTATTCATACTCGTCGTGATGACTTAAATGAATACAAACAGCTTTTTGCTAACAATACAGATAAGCGCACGCTGCAAGATGTAATTGCTGATGCAGATGTATTTGTAGGTGTATCGGGTCCTAATTTGCTAGCACCTGAAGACCTAAAGTTAATGGCCGATAAGCCAGTGGTATTTGCATGTTCAAACCCAGATCCTGAAATTGCACCTGAGCTTGCGCACAGTGCGCGTAAAGACTTAATTATGGCCACAGGGCGTTCTGATTTTCCTAACCAAGTTAATAATGTTTTATGTTTCCCGTTTATTTTCCGTGGTGCTTTAGATGTGCGTGCAAGCGCAATTAACGATGAAATGAAAATAGCAGCTGTTGAAGCTATTCGTAGTATTGCTAAAGAGCCAGTGCCTGAGCAAGTATTAACAGCGGCGGGTGTAGAAAAGCTCGAATTTGGTGCAGATTACATTATTCCTAAGCCGATGGACCCGCGTTTATTACCACGTATAGCCAAGGCGGTTGCGATGGCGGCTGTTGAATCGGGCGTGGCACAAATCGACTTGCCTGAAAATTACATGGCGTAATATATAGCGCTTAAACAAAAAACCTCAGCATGCTGAGGTTTTTTTGTTTAAAAAGACGTTTTATTCTTCGTCTAAAATAGGCACTTCTAAACCCATTTCTTGCATTATTTTTTTAACTTCTTCAGGTACTTTTTCTGCGTTGTCTTTACGTAGGTCATCATCATTAGGTAATGGTTGGCCTGTAAATGCATGCAAAAACGCTTCGCATAGTAACTCGCTATTTGTTGCATGACGCAGGTTGTTTATTTGACGACGTGTACGCTCATCAGTTAATACTTTTAATACATTTAGCGGGATCGAAACGGTGATCTTTTTAACTTGCTCTGATTTTTTCCCGTGTTCTGCGTATGGGTGAATATACTCACCATTCCATTTAGCCATAAGATGTATCGTTGCCTCAGATTATTAATTTCTCACACGGCGTAAAAAGCGTGTAAATATGCGTGAAATTCTATCGTTTTAAAAAAGATAGTCAAATAATAGATAGCAATCTATCTTAATAAGCTGGCTGTAACGGCAAATAAAGATTTATGAGGGCTTTACACGTATATTATTTTTAGCCATCTAGAGCTTTAAAAGCTTTGACTTATTATAATGGATAACTTACTCTTTTAGACGTCTAAACATCCAAATTAATCAGGTGACGAATATGAGCGAAAAAAACAAAGCAACCATTGCTGTACGAAATGGGGTTGATGCCGATAAACATCATGGCGCCGTTGTACCGCCAATTTATTTATCGACGACATATTCGTTTGCCGATTTTGATACTAAGCGCGCATATGACTATGGGCGCAGTGGCAATCCTAATCGCGATATTTTAGCTGAAACGCTAGCAGAGCTTGAAGGTGGCGCGCGGGGAATTATTACTGCTACGGGCATGGCTGCGGTGCATTTAGCCACACAGTTATTAAATAACGATGATACCTTGGTTATCCCTCACGATTGTTATGGCGGCAGCTACCGTTTATTTACGTCGTTAGAAAAACGCGGCTTGCTTAAACTTAAAGTACTAGATTTAACTAACTCAGAAAACCTAGAACAAATTTTAACCATTAAACCTAAATTAATTTGGATAGAAACACCCAGTAACCCTGTGCTGCGCCTAACGGATATGAAAGCCGTGACGGATATAGCAAAACAGTGCGGTGCATTAGTGGCTGCCGATAACACCTTTTTATCTCCGGCATTACAAAATCCAATTAAGTTTGGCGTAGATATTGTGGTGCACTCAACCACTAAATATATCAACGGCCATTCTGATGTTGTAGGCGGTGCAGTTGTTGCTGCAACACAAGAGCTTGGTGATGAGCTTGCTTGGTGGGCCAATAACATTGGCATTACCGGCGCTCCATTTGATAGCTATTTAACGTTACGTGGTTTACGTACTTTAAATGTGCGCTTAAGGCAGCACCAAGAAAATGCTCTGGCGATTGCTAAATACCTTGAAAGCTCTGAGTATGTTAGCCAAGTTTACTACCCTGGCCTTGAATCGCACCCTCAACATACGCTTGCTAAAGCCCAACAACTTGGCTTTGGTGGCATGGTTAGCTTTGATATTAAGGGGGATGTGGATGATGCTGCGGCGTTTTTAACAAGCCTTAAAGAGTTTAGCTTAGCTGAATCGCTAGGTGGGGTTGAGAGTTTAATTTGTCACCCTGCGACCATGACTCATGCAGGTATGGAGCCAAAAGCGCGTCTAGAAGCGGGAGTGGGCGATACGTTAATTCGTATTTCGGTCGGTATTGAAGATGTAGAAGATCTATTAGCTGATTTTGAGCGTGTTTTTAACTTAGTTAAACCTGGACAAAATAAAAATGTAGGGCGCGTTGGTAAAGCCGCAGGCAATGCCAATGGTGATGTAAAGCAGCAGGCTGCCCATCCAGCTTTGTGGTGATTGAGTATGGTAAATAGTGTACATAAGTTTGGTGGCTCGAGCTTAAGTTCGAGCGAGCGCTATCAAAGTGTGGCAAAAATTATTATTGCTCACACACAGCCAGGCGACTGCGTGGTTGTATCTGCTGCGGGTAAAACCACTGATACCTTGGTTTCGCTGTGGCAAAGTTATCAACAACAAGATAAGCAAGCCGTTGCTGATATTTTACTGCAATTGAGTAACCACCAAACAGCATTAATTGAAGCGTTATTAAAAGCCGATGCTAAACACGCAGCTTTAGCTGTGTTAGCGCAAGAGCTAAGTGATGTGGCAGAGCAAGCCAACGAGCAGCAGTTGCAAGAGGCGGCGCTACTGGCGCATGGCGAACTGTGGTCTGCGCGGTTATTGGCGGCCTATTTAACGCAATTAAACATTCAAGCGTGTGCTCATGATGCTAGAGCGCTGTTTAGTGTAACAAGCGGGGAGCTTTTGCATGCGAAAAACAAGCAGCAATGCAGCCAAGTTATTGAAGCAAATAAAATTAACGTAGTAACAGGGTTTATCGCAGCAAGTGCTGATGGCGAAACAGTTACGCTTGGGCGTAATGGCAGTGACTACAGCGCCACTTTATTAGCCAATTATTGCGACGCACACAATGTATGTATTTGGACTGATACACCTGGCGTGTTTAGTGCAGATCCCCGTAAAGTTGAAAAGGCGATTAAGTACAACAAAGTGTGCCGTGAACAAGCTAACCTATTAGCTCGGTTGGGTAACCCTGTGTTACATGCAAAAACGCTTTCGCCTTTAAAACATAGTAATATTAAACTGGCTGTACGTAGCAGTTTTGATGTGCAAACTGCCCCTACCAATATTGTAAAACAAGGCAAAGCTAAGCAAAAACGTTTCATTACTACATTACAAAACGTTGATTTACTACTTGTAGAAGGTATTAACGCGGGTGAAGTGGCGCATGTTAGCCAACTTATTCAACACAGCCTTCATCATTTTATACACAACGGCGATACATACTTAGTTGTGCCCGCGGGTGCAACGCATCAAGTAGTGAGTTATTTTGCTGGGCGAGCAAACATAAGTGAGTCTAATTTAAATGGCTGCGCGGTTGTTGCACCTACGCAAGATGTTTACACCCTAAGCACATTAGCGGCTGAGGTTTTAAATCAGCAAAGTATTTACCCTCGTTTTATTCATCAAGATACAGGCTATACATTGCTGTTAACTGATCAGTTAATAGAAAGCGATGTATTGAGTTTATTGCACGAAAAATTAATTAATAAAGGCCAAGAGATTGCCTTAGTTGTGGCTGGTTTAGGTAATGTAGGCGATGAATTTTTAAGCCAGCTAGAAGCTCAATTTAAGCGTTTGTCGGGCGATTATAGTATTAAGCTAGTTGGGTTAATTCGCTCGCAACATATGCTATTTAATGCCTCGGGTATGACGCTTGGGCAATGGAAAAAACAATGGCAGCAGAATGCCGTTGCTTATGAGCAGGCGGATTTATTAAGTGCATTAAGCGAACTTGATTACGAGCACAAAGTTGTTGTTGATATAACGGCAAGCGAGCAATTTAGCCAATTATACACCGACTTTGTAGAGCGAGACTGTCATTTAATAAGTGCTAACAAGTACGCGGGCACGGCTGCATCAAATTGGTATAACGCGCTGCGCCAAAGTATTAGCGAGCGTAACTTGCATTGGCGCTATAACACCAGTGTAGGGGCTGGGCTACCAATTAACTTTGCATTGGCCGATTTACAAAATAGTGGCGATAAAATTACGCGTATTGAAGGTGTTTTCTCGGGCACACTCTCTTGGTTGTGCAGTAAGTACGATGGCAGTGTAGCATTTTCTGATCTTGTTCTTGAAGCGCAAAAAATGGGGTTTACAGAGCCTGATCCGCGCGAGGATTTATCAGGTCGCGATATGCAACGTAAATTACTGATACTTGCGCGCGAGCTTGGCATTGAATTAGATTTAGATGATATAAGCTTACAAGAATTAATGCCTGATGAGTTAGCCCAAGGTTCATGGGATGATTTTTTAGCGAATAAAGATAAGTTAAATGCCTTTATTAAGCACCATGCCGATGCGGCAAATGCGCAAAATGCTGTACTTAGGTATACAGGCTTATTGGCATTAGAGCCGGGCAAAGTAACGGCTAAGGTAGGTATAACTTACGCGCCTAAAGGAGATGCCTTAGCTAACTTAACACCTGGCGATAATATCTTTGTTATTAATAGCCAGTGGTATAACGAAAACGCCTTAGTAATACAAGGCCCTGGGGCAGGCAAAGAAGTGACCGCCGCGGGAGTGCACTCTGATTTATTTTGGTTAGTTAAAAACTTAAAATAGCGGGGCCAAATATTAATAGTAAAACGGCAGCGTGTGCTATACCAATCCTCAATAACACTTAATCATTTTCAGGGGCTAAACGTGTCGCTATCTGCGCTAAAAAAATTCTCATTTAGAACAACTAAATAGCGAATTTTTTGCCTTACTATCAACACGTTTATCCATCCTCAAAATAGATCACTTAATT
>NZ_PNCU01000034.1:0-56969 GCF_005886915.1 Pseudoalteromonas sp. S3776
CAGTTTCAATTGAGACTCTAATTTGTTTGCCTCGCTACCGAAGTAGGTTGGCTGTTAGAACTCAATCTGTACGAGTGCCCACACAGATGATTGCTTTATATTGTTAAAGAACGTTGCGACGTTGTCGCTAGGGATGCGTATAATACATCCTTTATTTTTCGAGTCAACACTTAATTTTAAACTTTCTTGCGATGATTTAAAACCGAAGTTTTACTTAACTCTCTGAGCAGCTCGCGCCTCGCTATGCGTTGGCGTTCCCCGTCTCAGTGGGGTCGCATTATAGGGAGATTCGAGCGGGGGTCAATGTTTTATTTCAGCTTTTTGACAAATAAATGAATTTAGTATGAAACGCATACAAATAAAGGCCTGCGGGCTGATTTTAGATTAAAAAACGCGCATGTTAAGTCGCTATTTTACAGCTAATATTTGCGCGTTAGAAAAAGCAGTACATTTAGTAATCGCTGTACTGCTTTGTTGGTTTTAATTTGCTGCAATTTGCCATACAGCTATAGAACCTGAGATCTCATTACCGATTATAAGCAGTGGCTCGCCTGTCGCACTTTGTTCGGCAGGTACAAATACCATACCTTCGGGTGCAAGGTCGCCGGTTATATCTGCCCCTTCTATTACACCACGGTTATAAAAGTAATCTTCAAATTGCACATCGTAAGGGTTGGTAATATCGTAAACCATAATCCCGCCCATGCGCTCAAGACCTATAAAGGCAAAAGTGCGTTCGTCTATCGTACCTATTGTTAGCGCTTCGGGTTCTGCGCCTTTATCATCTGAGCGTGTGTCACCTTCGTTTTCATATTCATTATTATTAAAGGCTTCGCCATGTATAGATGCAGTTATACGACCTATCTCGTCGCCTGAGTCAAACACCACCAGCCCATTACTGTCCCAAATGGTAAACGACCGTGCACCATAGGCATACAGCGATTCGTACTGGCCATCGTTATTAGTATCACCTTTTACTGTGCTTACTTTTAAACGACCAATGTCGTTATCGTCGTTATTTAAGTAATCAAAGTTTGCAGCAAGGGTTAAATCTTCAACACGGCTTTCATCTATATATGCAAGGCAACCATCGTCTTTATCGTAATCTAGACCACCTTTTGATATGCAGTCTGCCTCGTCTGTTGTATCAAAGAAGTATTCACGTGCATCACCTTCATTTGCCGACACTATAAAGTTTGCGCCTTTCCAGCTAAAACTTGAGATAGTATCTGGCTGATACACTCCATATAAGCCAGAGTATGATTTAAAATTAACACCGCCGTCTTTATCTGATGCGTCTATTTGCAAGTTAGACCAATCTTTAAACCCTAGCCCTTTTAGTTCAAGAGAGTTATCTTCTAAATTAACGATGGCTAATGCGTTATTTTCTTGAATTGATATATAGGCATATTTGTTATCTTTAGAAATGCTGACGTACTCAGGCTCTAGGTCCATAGCAACCGTTGTATTTATTTCATTTCCATTAATTGTTCGCCCTGTGGGGTTGGCAAAAACTAGCCCTTTCTCTTCAAGCTCGGTTTGTTGATTGTTATATGCAGTAAAATCAATATTGGTGGCCGTATCGGCAATTACGCCATTTTCAATACTAATAACACTGATAGAGCCCTCTGGGTCGATACTGTAAT
Source organism: Pseudoalteromonas sp. S3776 (assembly GCF_005886915.1). Lineage (NCBI taxonomy): Bacteria > Pseudomonadati > Pseudomonadota > Gammaproteobacteria > Alteromonadales > Pseudoalteromonadaceae > Pseudoalteromonas > Pseudoalteromonas sp. S3776. The sequence continues at coordinate 1,647 of NZ_PNCU01000034.1, forward strand.
CGCCGTTAGGTTCGCCCTCATTGGCAACAACTACTTTTGCCCCATTATGACTAAAGGTCACCATGTCTGGTAAAAAGCCGGCTGTTACATTTTTAATAAACAGCGGTGCATCGCCGCTAATATTGTAAAACGCTATTTGACCCGCTTCACCCACGGTTTTTGCAGCCATTGCAACAGCCAGTAATTGGTTATTTTCATCTATTGCTATGCTGTTCGCATCGCCTGGGGTGCTATCATTTAAGTTAAGGGTAATTGCTGATGCAAGGTTAGTTGCACTCACTGTTCCTTCGTTATCTTGAACGAGTGCGGCAGTATCAAAGGCATCGGCGGGTATAATGTTCACTACTGCTTCATCACCAGAGCTATTAATAGCGTAAATCCATTTTTTAGATGCTTGATAAGCCACTATTTCAGCCGCTCCCTCAGGGCTTTGGGCATTAAGTACAGCGCGGCCTATTAAACTTATATTTAACGCAGAGTTTGCATTGGTGCCGTTAGTCCCATTTTGACCCGCTGTGCCTTGCTCCCCTTGGATACCTTGCGTGCCGTCTTGGCCGTCATCTCCATCTAGTGAGCAACCTGTTAATATTGATATGAGTGAAAGTGCTATAAGTGACCTTTTTAACATTGTTATTTTCCTTAGTGTTGTATTAGTTAAATATCAACACACAGGGATGACAACAGTATGGCATTTTTATTTATAGAATATTTAGACAATAAAAAAGCGAGTTATAAAACTCGCTTTAAATAGGGCTTGGCCTGTTACTCATTTAAGTGGACTGGCTGCTACATATTATTTATATAATCATCGCGCCTTTTTCGAGTTATTTTTATAAACTCTTTTAACTCATCAACGGAAGGTTCAATACCTTGTTGATTTTTATGTTCAAACCAATCGGTAACATCACTGATTATGACAGAGCCATCTTGTAAGCATAACTCATCGTTTTTTAACCATACATCAGGAGCACGGAATGAAGGTGCTGTATACCAACTGCAAAAACTATAGCCACGCTTTTCTATACTTGATTCTATATAGGTATTAAATGGTATAATTCCAAAAACCAAAAATAAACAACCGTAAATACCGCTTTGAATGGCTCGTTTGATAGATAACTTAAAACTAAATTTAAACAAAAATTGAATTGCTGCCATAGCAAAATAAAACCAAAACGGAATTAAGGATATTAGCAAAACTTTGCCACTGCTTTCTTTAAAGTAAAACGGGTCTTCACTGCTCATAAAAAGTAATTTATATTCATAATAAAAATTAATACCGATTAGGTAAATAATTACTAAAATAATCAACAACAATAGAATTTTAGAAAAAACTTCATTCTTGCGAGCCTCTTCGTATTGGGGCTCTAATTCTCTCCAAATTAAGAACTTCACTTGCGAGGAACCCTATTAAAAGTAGGTATAGAAAAAAAATTCTTCATAAAATCAACAGGGCTTTCTTTATAAGACTCCTCTAATTGCTGTATTTGATTATTAATTATAATTTTTTTATCTATAATATTTTTTTCAGCGATTCGAAGGCTTTTAACAACATAATCCACGTATGCTGTAGTATCTGAAAAAAACCAAGCAAATAGAAACCCTACGGATACAACGATAATTAAAGGAGCTATAGCAATACCTGCAATTAAAGTCCCACCCATGGCGATTATAGCAGAGCTTGTAGCAATAGCGGCACCAACTACTGCCATGTCGACCGCAATTCCAGCAACTAAGTCATGCCATGTTTTTTGGTCATTTAAAGCTTGGTCGATTGCATGAAATGTCACTGAAATAATTAAACTAATAACGAAGCCGGTTTTCATCGATTTGGCTGCTTCGAGCTTACCCATACCTATAGTGAATAGCTTAGGGTTACTCGCCAAATAACGGGTACCTGTAAGGTGAGCACGTATTCCAGGATAAGAGCTGATAATAATAGCAGGAGAGCCATTGTAAATTTTTATTTTAAACTTACCGAAAGCATTACCTTGGCGCTGCATTGCAGCCGCTATAATGGCTAATGCCTTCATATCATCAAATAGAGGATAAAGGCCTGCGCCTGTCTTTAAAGGATCTTTTATTCGCTCCCACATACTCGATGCTGAGTTTAATATACCATCGATCCATTCAACCGCTTCAGAACGGGATTTACCTTGTTTCATCTTTACAGAAATAATGTAATCAACAAACTCAGCTGAGTTCATTTGAATTAGAGTTACCTGATAAAATACTTTTTATTTTGCTTTGGCGTTGTCTTTCAACGATTGCCCGGCGAGCATAAGCTGACATGTAACACTTCCTTGAGTTATATTTTAATCCATTATCTAATAGTCTAATTAATTAGGAATATTTAGGCAATAAAAAAGCGAGTGTTAAACTCGCTTTAAATATTTAATAAGTAATGATCGTTACTACTTTTTAATTGGTCGTTTCCAGCCCGTTAAATTACGCTGTTTAGAACGTGCTATTGCAAGCTGCTCATCTTCAACGGTACTGGTGATCACAGAGCCTGCACCTATTGTTGCTGTTGCACCAATATTTACAGGAGCAACAAGTGATGAATTTGAACCAATAAAGGCGTTATCACCAATAATGGTTTTTGCTTTATTAACCCCATCGTAGTTACAGGTAATTGTACCTGCGCCTATATTCACTTTTTCGCCAATTTCAGCATCGCCTAAGTAACTTAAGTGGTTTGCTTTAGAACCCTTACCTAAGCGGGTTTTTTTCATCTCTACAAAGTTACCAATGTGCGAGTCTTCTTCCATTACCGCACCTGGGCGAAGACGAGCATATGGCCCAAGCGTACATTTAGCCGCTACGCTTGCATCTTCAATTAGGGTATTCGCTTTTATTACAACGTTATCGCCTATGGTACAGTTTTTAAGTACACAGTTAGGGCCTATTTGTACGTTATTACCAAGGGTTACATTACCTTCAAAAATAACGTTTATATCAATTAATACGTCTTCGCCTGTTTTAACACTGCCGCGTACATCAATGCGGGCAGGGTCGGCGAGGGTAGCACCATTTAACATTAGCTCTTCTGCTTGCCACGCTTGATAAGCTCGTTCAAGGCCTGCAAGTTGTACGCGGTTGTTTGCGCCTTCAACTTCCATTGCATGATCGGGCTGTGCTGAGGTGATTTCTACACCTTCACTGTGCGCCATAGCAACGATATCGGTAAGGTAGTACTCGCCTTGTGCATTATTGTTAGATAGATTGCCTAACCATGTTTTTAAAAGCTTGCCATTTACCGCCATAATGCCGGTGTTTACTTCGCTAATAAGTAACTGCTCGGCGCTTGCATCTTTTTGCTCAACAATACCAACAAGCTTGCCATTTTCGCGCAGCATACGGCCGTAGCCATTAGGGTTAATCAAATTAACGGTTAATACCGCTAAACCATTATTAGGTGTTGCAGCTAATAAGCGCTCAAGCGTTGATTGCTTTGTTAGCGGAACATCGCCGTATAAAACTAATACGGTATCGTCATCGTTAATATGAGGGTTTGCTTGTGCAACAGCATGGCCGGTACCAAGTTGTTCTGCTTGCAGTACCCAATTTACATCGTTATCGGCAAGTTGTTGTTGTAATAGTTCGCCGCCGTGTCCGTAAACTAAATTAGTGGTGGTTGCACCCAGTGCTTTTGTATTATCTATAACATGCTGCACCATAGGTTTACCTGCCACTTTGTGCAGTACTTTTGGTAGAGCAGAGCGCATACGGGTACCTTTACCCGCAGCAAGAATTACTGTTGTTAGAGCCATTAAAACAATTTCCTTTTTTCGTTGTTTTATTGAGTGGTTAATGAAAGTAGGTTGGTCAGATTACGCATGTCACTCCATGTATACATACTCAGCCATATTATAATAAATAATCACTGAATCTATGATAAACACACTGTTCATAATAATTACACTTATTGTAACCAGCTTTGCTAGCCGATATAAGTGTAAAGCCAAATTACAGGCACAAAAAAGCCCACATAAAGTGGGCTTTTAAAAACCGGATAGGCTTACTTACGTAATTGTTGGATTACGCGAAGTTGTGCAATAGCTTCCGCTAGTTGCATAGCTGCTTTTTGATAATCAAATTCAGCAGCTGACGCATTAGCCATTTGGCTTTCTGCATCACGTTTAGCTTGCTCTGCAGCTTGCTCGTCAAGGTCTTCACCACGAACAGCTGTATCAGCAAGTACGGTTACTATGTTCGGTTGAACTTCTAGTGTACCGCCAGCAATGTAGATGAGTTCCTCTTCACCAAACTGCTTAACTAAACGTACCATACCAGGTTTAAGGGCAGTTAGTAGTGGTGCGTGGCCGGCATTTACACCAAGCTCACCTTCACTACCAGATACTTGAATCGATTCAACTAGACCAGAGAACAAGCTCTGCTCTGCGCTTACTACGTCAAGATGTACAGTCATAGCTGCCATACTACCCTCCTAATTACATGCTTTTAGCTTTTTCTTGAGCTTCTTCGATAGAGCCAACCATGTAGAACGCTTGCTCTGGAAGAGCATCAAATTCACCGCTTAAGATGCCTTTAAAGCCAGCAATTGTATCTTTTAGTGATACGTATTTACCAGACGCGCCTGTAAATACCTCTGCCACGAAGAATGGCTGAGATAGGAAACGTTGGATTTTACGTGCACGAGATACAAGTTGCTTATCTTCGTCAGAAAGTTCGTCCATACCTAGGATTGCAATGATGTCTTTAAGTTCTTTGTAACGCTGAAGAACTGTTTGAACGCCACGTGCTGTATCGTAGTGCTCTTGACCAATTACTAATGGGTCAAGTTGACGTGAAGATGAATCAAGTGGATCTACCGCTGGGTAAATACCAAGTGATGCGATATCACGTGAAAGTACTACTGTTGCATCTAAGTGAGCAAAGGTCGTTGCTGGAGATGGATCCGTTAAATCATCCGCAGGTACGTATACCGCTTGGATTGATGTAATTGAACCCGTCTTAGTTGAAGCGATACGCTCTTGAAGCACACCCATTTCTTCAGCTAGTGTAGGCTGGTAACCTACCGCTGATGGCATACGACCAAGTAGTGCAGATACTTCTGTACCAGCAAGTGTGTAACGGTAGATGTTATCTACGAAGAAAAGTACATCGCGACCTTCGTCACGGAACTTTTCAGCCATAGTAAGACCTGTTAATGCTACGCGTAAACGGTTACCTGGAGGCTCGTTCATCTGACCGTATACAAGCGATACTTTATCAAGTACGTTTGAATCGTTCATCTCATGGTAGAAATCGTTACCCTCACGAGTACGCTCACCAACACCTGCGAATACTGAGTAGCCGCTGTGCTCGATTGCGATGTTACGGATAAGTTCCATCATGTTTACGGTTTTACCTACACCGGCACCACCGAATAAACCAACTTTACCACCTTTAGCAAATGGACATACAAGGTCGATTACCTTGATACCCGTTTCTAAAAGCTCAACTGAACTTGATTGCTCTTCGTATGAAGGCGCTGCACGGTGAATAGACATACGGTCTTCTTCGCCGATTGGGCCAGCTTCATCAATTGGCTCACCAAGTACGTTCATGATACGACCAAGCGTTGCTTTACCAACTGGAACTTGAATCGCTTCACCTGTATTTTCTACCGCTGCGCCACGACGTAAACCGTCAGTAGTACCTAGTGCGATAGTACGAACAACACCGCCACCTAGCTGTTGTTGAACTTCTAAAGTCAAACCAGCTAAATCGCCATCTGTTACTTTTAGTGCGTCATATACGGCTGGCACGTTGTCTTGAGAAAACTCAATATCTACAACGGCACCGATAATTTGGACGACCTTACCTAAACTCATGTCTATTCCTCTCGTTAATCTTTGCCTGAAGCATTAAACTGCGGCTGAACCAGAAACAATCTCACTAATTTCTTGTGTGATTGCTGCTTGGCGGGCCTTGTTATAAACAAGCTGTAACTCATCCATAAGGTCGCCGGCATTATCTGTTGCAGCTTTCATTGCAACCATACGGGCAGCCTGTTCAGAGGCAGCGTTCTCAACCACACCTTGGTACACTTGAGACTCAACAAAGCGTACAAGCAAAGACTCTAATATAGCGTCTGGGCCTGGCTCGTATAAGTAATCCCATGTGTGGGCAGATACTTCTTCTTCAGCTTTTGGCAAAGGGAGTAACTGATCTACTGTTGGCTCTTGCTTCATGGTATTAACAAAGTTGTTATATACCAGGAATAAACGGTCAATTTTACCTTCAGAAAATGCATCTAGCATAATTTTTACAGGACCAATTACGTCTTGTACTGAAGGCTTATCTCCAAGGCCTGCTTTTTTAGCAAGCACTTGACCGCCAAAACGTTGAAAGAAGCTAGCCGCTTTGCTACCTAAAGTTGCAAAATCAGCGTCTACGCCTTTTTCTTTCCACGCTTTAATGTCTAATGCAACTTTTTTAAACTCGTTTGAGTTTAAGCCGCCACATAGACCACGGTCAGTAGAGATAACAATATAACCAACTCGTTTTACTTCACGCTCTTCTAAGAACGGGTGAGTAAAATCAAGATTTGCTTGAGCAACACGACCAATTACTTTGCGTAATTTGTCAGCGTATGGACGGCTTGAAGCCACTCGTTCTTGCGCCTTTTTCATTTTAGACGCAGCAACCATTTCCATTGCGCTAGTGATCTTTTGAGTATTTTTAATACTCCCGATCTTGCTTTTAATCTCTTTTCCGCTGGCCATGACTCTCTCTCCGAATCAAGGTGTGCTTTAGTAAACTAAAGCGCACCATTAATAACTAAATTACCAAGTTTGCGTAGACTTGAACTTCTCAAGAAGTTCTTTAAGTTGCGCTTCGATCTCGGCGTTGTAGTTACCAGTTTCATTGATTTGAGCCACAAGCTCTGCGTATGTGCTACTTGCATAAGAAAGTAAAGCCGCTTCGAAATCCATAATCTTAGAGATTTCGATGTCTTGTAAGTAACCTTTCTCAGCTGCAAATAACGACAAAGACATTTCAGCAACAGACATTGGTGCGTACTGTTTCTGCTTCATTAGCTCTGTTACACGCTCACCATGCTCAAGTTGAGCACGAGTAGCATCATCAAGGTCAGACGCGAACTGCGAGAACGCAGCTAATTCACGGTACTGAGCTAGGGCTAGACGGATACCGCCACCTAGTTTCTTAACGATTTTAGTTTGTGCAGCACCACCAACACGCGATACCGAGATACCAGCATTTACTGCCGGACGGATACCTGAGTTGAATAAGTCAGTTTCTAAGAAGATCTGACCATCGGTGATAGAGATAACGTTTGTCGGTACGAACGCAGAAACGTCGCCGCCTTGAGTTTCAATGATTGGCAATGCCGTCAATGAACCAGTTTGTCCTTTCACTTCACCATTAGTGAACTTTTCAACGTAATCAGCGTTTACACGCGATGCACGCTCTAAAAGACGCGAGTGAAGGTAGAATACGTCACCTGGGTATGCTTCACGACCTGGTGGACGCTTAAGTAGTAATGAGATTTGACGGTAAGCAACTGCTTGCTTAGATAAATCATCATATACGATTAATGCGTTTTCACCACGGTCACGGAAGTATTCACCCATAGTACAGCCCGAGAACGGTGCTAAGTACTGAAGTGCCGCAGATTCAGAAGCAGATGCTACAACTACGATAGTATTTGCAAGTGCACCGTGCTCTTCTAATTTACGTACTACGTTAGCAATAGTAGATGCTTTTTGACCAACCGCTACGTACACACACTTAACGCCTGTGTTCTTTTGGTTGATGATTGCATCGATTGCTAGTGCAGTTTTACCTGTTTGGCGGTCACCGATTACAAGCTCACGCTGACCACGACCAACTGGAATCATCGCATCAATAGATTTGTAACCAGTTTGTACTGGCTCATCTACAGATTGACGCTCGATTACACCTGGTGCAATTTTTTCTACAGGTTCAAAACCGTCGTTATCTAAAGCGCCTTTACCGTCGATAGGAGCACCTAGTGTGTTTACAACACGACCAAGTAAGCCAGCACCAACAGGAACTTCTAGGATACGACCAGTTGTGTATACTTTTACGCCTTCAGTAAGGTCAGCGTATGGACCCATAACTACTGCACCAATTGAGTCACGCTCAAGGTTTAGTGCGATAGCATAACGGTTGCCTGGAAGCTCAATCATCTCACCTTGCATACAGTCAGCTAGACCGTGGATGCGGATGATACCGTCAGTAACAGATACGATAGTACCTTCGTTACGAGCTTCACTTACAACTTCGAACTGCTCAATACGTTGTTTGATCAGATCTGAAATTTCAGTGGAATTAAGTTGCATGCTCTTTTTCCCAATTACGATTGTAGTGTTGTGGCTAAGCGGTTTAATTTACCGCGTACTGAGCCGTCGATTACAGTGTCACCCGCCTTAATAATAAGGCCACCAACTACTGCAGCGTCTTCACTACAATTCAGCTTAACTTTGCGTGCGAAACGTTTTTCAAGTGTCGCTACCAGTGACTCTTGCTGCTCTGCAGCAAGAGGGGTTGCCGAAATCACATCTACATCGATTTCTTTGTCATACTCTGCTTTAAACGCAGCGAATAACTGAGCAACCTCAGGCAGTGCAATCAAACGTCTATTTTCAGCCATCACCTTAACTAGGTTCTGACCTTGTTCGTTGAGCTGCTCAGCACATAAGTTAATAAATAACTCAGCTTGTGCAGTAGCAGTAGGCAATCCAGCTAGAATGGCTGATGCTTGTTCATTGCTGGCAACTTCGCCTGCAAAAAACAACATGTCATTCCAGCTTTCAATCGTGCCTTTTTCAACGGCAAGTTCAAAAGCCGCTTTAGCGTATGGGCGAGCGATAGTAGTCAATTCAGACATGCTCATACCCTCCTAATTACAGCTCAGCGACAAGTTTTTCAACGATGTCACTATGTGCGGCTTGATTGATTTCACGCTCTAAAATTCTTTCTGCGCCAACCACTGCCAGAGTTGCTACTTGCTTACGTAGTTCTTCTGTTACACGGTTACGCTCTGATTCGATTTCAGAGTGCCCTTGAGCAATAATTTTTTCACGCTCTTCTTGTCCACGAACAGTTTCTTCGTCAACAATAAGCACGGCACGCTTTTTAGCTTGTTCAATGATATCAGCCGCTTGAGCTTTTGCATCTTTAAGCTGCTCAGCAGCTTTTTGTTGCGCAAGTTCTAAGTCTTTTTCGGCTCTATCAGAGGCAGCTAAACCATCTTCAATTTTCTTCTGGCGAGACTCAATTGCATCATTAAGTGGTGGCCATACATATTTCATACAAAATAGTACAAACACCGTAAACGCAATTAATTCACCGATAAGAGTGGCTGTTATGTTCACGACCGCTCCTCCTTAAAATAGTAAGCTGTTCAAAAAATAAAATTAAAGTACGAACAGGATTACCATTGCGATACCAACACCGATCATTGCTACCGCATCGATTAGACCAGCTAGGATGAACATCTTAACTTGTAATGAAGGTGCAAGTTCAGGCTGACGCGCACATGCTTCTAGGAATTTACCACCCATGTTACCGAAGCCGATAGCAGTACCGATTGCACCGAAGCCGATAAGTAAAGCAACTGCGATGTACTTAAGACCTAATACTAGTTCCATTTTTTTCTCCAAAGTTTCAATTGTTAAAGTTAAATATAAAAAGTGTATAAATTAGTGATTGTCAGAGCTTGCCATGCTTAGGTAAACAATGGTTAGCATCATAAATACGAATGCTTGTAACACGATTACTAAGATATGGAATACAGCCCAAACAAAGTGCAACGGAAGTTGCATTAAACCAACTGCGCCGATAAGTATGAATATCAATTCACCAGCGTATAAGTTACCGAATAAACGCAGTGCTAACGAGAAAGGCTTAGACACTAAAGCGATTGTTTCTAGTAATAGATTACAAGGAATTAAGAAAATCATAGCTACTTTGCTATTAGAGCTAAACGGGTGAAGTGTAAGCTCTTTAATGAAGCCACCAACCCCTTTAATTTTAATAGAGTAACCAATCATCAGAATAAACACACCCAATGCTAATGCAGCGGTTAAGTTTATGTCTGTGGTTGGTACAATTTTCATGTAAACGTCGTGTGAGTCCATGCCAAAGGCTTGCTCACCAACAAAACCGGCAAATGCAGGTAAGAAATCAACTGGGATTAAATCCATTAAGTTCATTAAGAACACCCAAACAAAAATTGTTAAGGCTAATGGAGCAATTAATTTGCTTTTACCATGGTAAGTGTCACGTACGTTGTCACCAACGAACTCAACAATCATTTCAATAAAACATTGAAATTTACCAGGTACTCCTGTGTGTGCTTTTTTTGCGGCGCTACGGAAGATCCATAAAAATATTAGACCTAGTCCGATTGACCATGCGAGGGTATCTATATTCCATGTCCAGAAACCACTGTCTGCACACGCTTTGTTGAAGGCAAGACCTGAGTCGGTCATACACATCTTAGCGTTTGTTAAGTGATGCTGGATATGGCTTGATATAGTAACTTCTTCTGCAGCCATGTTATATCCCAAAGTTAATGTTTAAAAAAAACGGGCGCGAACAATCCACTAAAGAGCACCAATACATAAACACAAAAAAACGGCACTAAAACGACCGTGGTTGACTTGAGTATCAGTGCAAACAATACGATTGTTAGCATAAATTTTAATCCGTTACCGCGTTTTAACGAGGTATACGCTTGATTTGCTTTGCTTGCACCCATATATCTGAATGCATAAAGCGCAAATACTAGGTGAGGAAGTATTGCAACGCTGCTACCAGCAAGTGCTGATGTACTGGCGTTAACTCCCCAACCAACAAAAATAATTACTGCAGCTACAAGTGCTACGATACCCTGAAGACAAATTAATTTAAATGCGGCAAGCCTATAAGGTCTTGCTAACTTATTAGTCACGTTTAGTTAACCTTTATGGCGTTCTAATTGTTAGGGTGTGAAAACTGGCGAAATTATACTTAATCCTACCAGTTTTGCAACTTGAGTAGACGCTTTGTAACACAAAATAGCTACAAATGTCTCTTATTGGACATGTAAAATTTTAATGGTCGGTATTGCTGTGATTTATACGATTTAAAATGCCATCAAGCTCATCTAAGTTGGTGTAAGAAATAACCAATTTACCTTTACCTTTCGCATTGTAATTTATTTCTACTTTAGCCCCTAAGTTGTCGGCTAATTTTTGCTCTAAACGCTTAACATCTGGGTCTTTTTCAGGTGCCTCTTTCGCGACTACCGGCTCTAAAATTGAGCGTACTAATTTTTCTGTTTCGCGAACAGTCAGCGCTTTAGCAACAGCTAATCGTGCAGCGTCAGATTGCGCTTCACCTTCAAGTGCTAATAAACAACGTGCGTGGCCCATTTCTATGTCGCCATGCTCTAACAAAATTTTAACATCGCTATTTAAATTGTTTAATCGTAGTAAATTAGTAACGGTAGTGCGCGATTTACCCACTGCATCGGCAACTTGCTGATGCGTTAATTCAAATTCATTTAATAATCGGTTTAACGCAATCGCTTCTTCCATTGCGTTTAAATCTTCACGCTGAATGTTTTCTATTAGCGCAATGGCAACGGCAGCTTCATCTGGCACTTCTTTTACAATACAAGGTACGCTTTCAAGCTTTGCTATTTGCGCAGCACGCCAACGACGCTCACCAGCAATGATTTCAAAGCTATTTTCTGCAACAGGGCGTACAACAATTGGTTGAATAATGCCTTGTGAGCGAATAGAGCTTGCTAGCTCCTCTAGCGCTTCTTCAGACATATCTTTACGAGGCTGGTATTTTCCTGAATGCAAAAACTCGATAGGCAGATTTTGCAATTCATTCGGAATAGGCTGAGCAACAGCTTGTACAGTTTCAGTCACATTGACTGTGTCTTGTTCCTTGCTTGAGCTTGGCGCTGGTTTTGATGAACTTAAAAGGGCATCGAGTCCTCGGCCTAAACCTCGTTTTTTAGCAGACATGTTATTTTTTTACCTTAAAGTTAGGCGACTACCGGCGCTGTTTTTTCTTTTCTGCGTAGCATTTCACCCGCAAGTGCTAAGTAGGCTTTTGCACCACTTGATGCGCGGTCGTAGTACATTGCTGGTGCACCAAAACTCGGTGCCTCGGCAAGACGTACATTACGTGGGATCACGGTGCGGTATACTTTATCGCCAAAATGTTGTTTTAATTGTTCTGATACGTCATTTGCTAATCGATTACGCGGATCGTACATAGTACGAAGAATGCCTTCGATTTGTAAGTTAGGGTTAACTAACTTAGCAAGTTGCGTAATAGTGTCCATTAATGCAGTTAACCCTTCAAGCGCGTAATATTCACATTGCATTGGTACTAAAATAGAATCAGCAGCAGCCATGGCGTTTACTGTTAACATATTTAGTGAAGGCGGGCAGTCGATAAAAATAAATTCGTATTTATCTTGTATTTTTTCAAGCGCATTACGAAGGCGAACTTCGCGTGCAAACAATTCCATTAATTTTACTTCGGCTGCGGTCACATCGCCGTTGGCCGCTATCATATGATACTCACCCGAGGTTTCAGTGATTATCACTTCATCCATTGGCTTTTCTTCAATGAGTAAATCGTAAATGGTGGCAACATCGCCATACTTGTCTACACCGCTACCCATTGTAGCGTTGCCTTGGGGGTCGAGATCTATTAACAGCACTTTACGCTTCGTTGCAGCCATAGATGCAGCGAGATTAACAGCCGTTGTTGTTTTACCAACGCCGCCTTTTTGATTTGCTAATGCGATGACTTTTGCCACTATGTCTCTGATCCCTAGTCTTTAGAAAGAATAATTAAATGTCGTTGTGCATCAAGCTCAGGCACTACTAGTGAGATTTTCTCTTCAAATTTTACACCCTCAGGTAGCGACTCTAGCTCTTCACTAGGGAACACACCTTTTAGTGCAATAAATTTGCCTGAGTGATCAATTAAGTGTGAACACCAATCAACCATATCTTGCAGTGAAGCAAACGCACGACTGAGTACGCCATCTAATTTAACACTTGGTTGATATTCTTCAACTCTTGACTGCACTGGGGTTACATTATTTAGCCCAAGCTCATGTTTAACTTGCATTAAAAAGCGAACACGCTTGCCTAAACTATCAAGCAACACAAATTGCGTATCAGGTAGTGCAATAGCTAACACAATACCCGGTAAGCCAGGACCTGTGCCTACATCAATATAATGATGACCGGGTAAATGAGATGCAACAACTAAGCTGTCCATAATGTGCTTAATCATCATTTCTTCTGGTAAGCGCACAGACGTTAAATTATACGCTTTGTTCCATTTGTTTAGTAACTCAACGTATTTAACTAATTGCTGTTGTTGTTTTTCGGTTAGCGCAATATCAGTTTGCGCTAACAATGTTGATAATTGTTGCTGTAACACAGTTTACCTTTACCGTTACGCAGTTTTGCGTAATAAGCCTTGCTTCTTCAGATACACTAATAATAGCGAAATCGCCGCTGGGGTGATACCAGAAATACGAGAAGCTTGGCCAATAGTGTCTGGACGCGCATCTGTTAACTTAGCAACAACCTCGTTTGATAAACCCGATACCGTTGAGTAATCGAACTCTTTAGGCAAAATGGTTTCTTCATGACGAAGTTGTTTATTGATCTCATCTTGCTGGCGCGCAATGTAACCTGCGTATTTAGTGTGGATCTCAACTTGTTCAAGTGCAGCTTGGTTTGTAAACTCAGATCCTAATCCATCAATAGCCATTAAATCGTCGTAACGAATTTCTGGACGGCGAAGTAGATCCTCTAAACTTGCTTCACGAGTAAGCGGTGTTTTTAATAATGCGTTTACTTGATCAACCACAGCATGATCTTTATGGATCCAGGTTTCTTTAATACGCTGTTTCTCTTTTTCGATCACTTCCATTTTTTCATTAAATGCCTGCCAGCGCTCATCGTTAACTAAACCAAGTTCACGGCCTTTTTCTGTTAAGCGAATATCAGCGTTATCTTCACGCAGTAATAAACGGTATTCTGCACGGCTAGTAAACATGCGGTACGGTTCTTTTGTACCAAGCGTTGCTAAGTCGTCAATAAGTACGCCCACATAGGCTTCATCACGACGTGGAGTCCACGCGTCTTTGCCTTGCACTTGTAAAGCGGCGTTCATGCCGGCAATTAAACCTTGTGCACCGGCTTCTTCGTAACCAGTAGTGCCATTTATTTGGCCTGCAAAGAATAATCCGTCTATAAATTTAGTTTCTAGTGACTGCTTTAAATCACGTGGGTCAAAGAAGTCGTATTCAATAGCATAACCAGGACGACAAATATGTGCGTTTTCAAAACCATCTATCGACTGCACAATTTGTAACTGCACATCAAACGGTAAGCTGGTTGAAATACCGTTAGGGTAAAGCTCATAAGAAGTTAATCCTTCTGGCTCTACAAATATTTGATGTTTGTCTTTATCAGCAAAGCGCACAATTTTATCTTCTATTGAAGGGCAGTAACGTGGTCCAATGCCTTCAATTACGCCAGAGTACATAGGCGAGCGATGTAAATTGTTACGAATAACCTCATGGGTCTTTTCATTAGTGTAGGTGATATAACACGGTATTTGCTGTGGGTGATCGCTTTGTTTACCAATAAACGAAAATACCGGTGTAGGTGCATCACCTGGTTGCTCTTGCATCTTGCTAAAATCAACTGTACGGGCATCAATACGTGGTGGAGTACCGGTTTTTAAACGGTCTACTCTAAACGGTAATTCACGTAAACGATCAGCAAGTGCAATTGAAGGGGGATCGCCTGCACGTCCACCTTTAAAATTCTCCAAACCAATATGTATTTGTCCACCAAGGAAAGTACCTACAGTTAATACAACGCTTGGTGCGCTAAAACGTAATCCCATTTGGGTTACTACACCAATAACTTTGTTACTTTCAACAATAAGATCATCACACGATTGCTGAAATATTTTTAGGTTTTCTTGGTTTTGTAAGGTGTTTTGAATTGCTGCTTTGTATAAAGCACGATCAGCTTGTGCTCGAGTTGCGCGAACAGCAGGTCCTTTTGAAGAATTTAAGGTACGAAATTGAATACCGCCTTTATCAATAGCTTGTGCCATAGCACCGCCAAGGGCATCAATTTCTTTAACCAAATGGCCTTTGCCTATGCCACCAATTGCAGGGTTGCAAGACATTTGACCAAGTGTATCCATATTATGAGTTAGCAGCAGGGTATTCATCCCCATACGTGCAGCAGCCAATGAGGCTTCAGTGCCTGCATGTCCACCACCTACTACGATAACGTCAAACTTTTCGTGAAAAATCATTAATGGGATCCTACTTAATCAAACCAGTAAACTTCAAAAGGGAGCGTATTCTACCTAGAAATTAGCAGAAGATAAATGATTAAACAGTGGCCAAGATCTAAGTCACTGATCACTTATAATATAAAGGATCTTTTAAAGAGATCTTTTAATACTATTACTACTAGTGATCGGGTTTTCTGTTGATAAGCTCTATTTATTCATTTAAAACATAAAATTAGATCAGATCTAAAGGTGTTAATATGATCGGATCATCAGGCAAATAAGCTCTGATCAAAAAGGGGGTTTATACACAGCCCAATATCGATTGGATCTTATCCCATGGATAAGCATGCTTAAAAATGCAGTTTGATCAGCGGTTATCCACAAAATCTATTAAATTATTAGTAAATTGTGGGTAACTTTGTTTATGCATTTTAACCGATCACATTACTTTAATTGTGTTTTCTCTATCCACGAGTCTAACCACTCAAGCGCGGTATCTTCGGGTAATGCCTCATCAAGAATATTTAATTCAAGCCTTGGCGCTATGCATTTTGCGCCTTTGCTGGCCATTAAACTATTTATATTGCGCCCAGCAAGGTTATAGGTGTCGTAGCTAGTATCACCTAAGCCAATGACTGAGTATTTAATTGCTGACAAGTCACTTTGCTGATTTAGCTGCTCAATAAAGGGTAAAAGGTTGTCGGGGTAATCGCCCGCGCCATAGGTCGATGTGCATATAAGCCATATTGTATTGTGTTGATCAATATCAGATAAATTAGGTTGATCATGTAGTTCAGCACTTATACCTTGGTTATTTAACTCATCACATAGTTGTTCTGCTACATATTCTGCAGATCCCATTTGACTACCCACGATTATATTTACAGAACTCATATTTAAACTGATCACACATTACTTATTTGCCCGCTATGATAACTGAGTTAGGCTTGCAGTAAAGAAAACCTTTGTAATTTTGTATAACTATTTTTGAGTTGTTTTTACTCTTTGTTGAAATTCAATATATAAGCTATTGAATTTAAATGAGTTAACAAAAACTATTTAAATGTAATCTTCTGATCAAGTTGTTGATAAGGTTGGGGAAAGTTCTGCTTAACTACTGCTTTTAGACGATCTAAATATAGCTAAGTTATTGATTTTTTATTATACGTGAGTCCACCAGCGCATGAATTTATATAGCTAGCCTATGGTTGATCATAATGTGGATAGTAATCTTGTTGATAACTCAAAAAGCGATCAAAAAATTATTTTTAAAAACGATCTCTTTAAGCTGATCAGCCTTAAAAAAGTGAAATTGAGTGTAATAAACCACACTTTAATATAGATCGTGACTATTTAAGCGTATAAATGCGCCGCTATTTTTGTTTTATAAGCCATAAAGTAGGCGATTGTGGATAATATTTTTAATTAGTTCCGTTAATTTTTTATGTTAGGCGGGGAGTTTGGCTGGTGGATCAATTAAAAATGGGAGCGTGGGCGTTAATAGTAGCGGTTACTTTTACTAATAAACTCACTAACTTTAGCTAAAATGATCTACTTAAGCTTAGCGTTTAGCGCCATATCAGCACTTTTTTTTAGCTATATAGAGCGCCAATTATACGCTTTACCTGGTGTTTTTTATATTATGAGAGATTAAATAGGTGAGTTGTAAACGCTAAAATTAGGCGCGTTTTTATTTAACTTTAGCCCTTTTTTTAGCTTTTTAAATTTTATACCGAGCATAAAAAAGGGCACAAATGTGCCCTAAAGTAAGTGTTATTTTATGCTGATTTAGCGACTTATTTACCAATACAGAACGAGCTAAATATTTTGCCTAGTAGGTCGTCTGAGGTAAATTCGCCGGTTATTTCATTTAAGTACTGCTGCGTTAAGCGTAGCTCTTCGGCTAATATTTCGCCGGCTACGTGCATTTCTAACTGTGTTTTACCAGTATCTAAGTGATAGGCCGCATGTTCGAGTGCATCTAAATGGCGACGGCGCGCCATAAAGCCACCTTCTGTAGCGCCCTGAAAACCAATACAGGCTTTTAAGTGGTCGCGTACAAGCTCTATACCTTGGGCATTTTTAGCGCTTAAGCTAATTACAGGATATTGTTGGTTTTCATCCATACCTACTGCATCGCCCGATAAATCGGCTTTATTTCTGATAACAGTAACACCCATACCTTGCGGTAATTTTGCCATAAATTCAGGCCAAATTGCGTGTGGGTCGGTGTCGGTGGTGTCGGTGCCATCAAGCATAAACAACACGCGGTCAGCTTGGTTTATTTCATCCCACGCGCGCTCTATACCTATTTGTTCAACACGGTCTGGGCTTTCACGTAGGCCTGCGGTATCGATAATATGCAGTGGCATGCCATCAATATGAATGTGCTCCCGTAGTACGTCGCGAGTAGTACCTGCTATTTCGGTTACTATGGCGGCTTCGCGTCCTGCTAGGGCATTAAGTAGGCTTGATTTACCTGCATTAGGGCGCCCAGCAATAACAACACGCATACCTTCGCGCATAATACTGCCTTGCTTAGCCTGGCTTGTTACTGTGTTTAATTGACTGATGATGGCATCTAAATCACCCGATACTTTGCCATCGGATAAAAAGTCAATTTCCTCGTCAGGGAAGTCAATGGCAGCCTCTACATACATACGTAAATGAATAACTTTTTCTACTAGGGTTTCTATGTGTTTAGAAAACTCACCCTGTAATGACTGTAGGGCGCTTTTAGCTGCTTGCTCTGAGGTTGCATTTATTAAATCGCTTATAGCCTCTGCTTGGGTTAAATCAAGCTTGTCGTTCATAAAAGCGCGCTCAGAAAACTCTCCAGGTTTAGCTAAACGAACCCCCTCTATTTGGCTAATTTCTTTTAATAGCATGTCCAGTACAACGGGGCCGCCGTGACCTTGCAGTTCAAGTACGTCTTCACCGGTAAATGAGTTTGGGCCTGCAAAATAAATAGCGATACCTTGGTCAAGTTGCTCACCACTTAAACTTTTAAAAGGCACGTAGTCGGCATAGCGAAGCTTAGGTACTTTACCTATTATTTTTTCGGCCACGCTTTTAGCAAGGCTGCCAGAAACCCGAATTATACCTACGCCACCACGCCCGGGAGCGGTTGCTTGTGCTGCAATTGTATCTTGATTGATCATGCTATTTATTTGCCAACGAGAGTAACTTTAATGGCGCTATTGTAACCTATGCATTTATTGGTAGCGAATAGCTGTGGTAAAAAATAGGCAATAAAAAAGGCGACCTAAGTCGCCTTTATATGAGTAGCCGTTAAGCTAGCCTCTTACTTTAATACCTTTCTTTTCCATGCCACGGTAGATGATAAGCATCTGGACAATAGAAATAAGGTTAGACACTAACCAGTAAAGTACTAAACCAGATGGGAACCACAAGAAGAATACAGAGAAGATAACCGGCATAAAGGTCATCATTTTTTGTTGCATTGGATCGGTAACCGTCATTGGTTGTAGCTTTTGCGTTACAAACATACTTGCACCAAACAATATTGGTAACACGTAGTATGGGTCTTTTGTTGAAAGGTCAGTTAGCCAAAGTACAAATTCAGCATGACGTAGTTCTGTCGATTCTAAGAATACGTAAAATAGCGCTAAGAAAATAGGCATTTGTAGCAAAATAGGGAAACAGCCACCCATAGGGTTAACTTTTTCTTTGCGGTACATTTCCATAGTAGCTTGGCCGAACTTTTGACGGTCATCACCATATTTTTCTTTGAGGGCAGCCATTTTAGGCTGAAGGGCACGCATTTTAGCCATTGATGTATATTGCGCTTTAGTAAGCGGGTACATCAACGTTTTGACGATAATTGTGATGGCAATAATAGCAACACCCCAGTTACCTAAAATGCTGTGTAACCATTTAAGAAGTACAAATAAAGGCTGCGAAATAAACCATAACCAACCGTAATCTACAGTAAGGTCTAAATCTGGATGAAGCGCTTCTAATAAGTCAGACTCTTTAGGGCCCATGTAGTAGGTCGCAATGAGTGTTTGCTCACTGCCGGCTTGTACATTTACAGGCGCTGCTTTTGTACCAATAATCGCAGCATTACTTTTAGTAATTAAACTGTAAAGCGTGTGTGTTTCGTCTTGCTTAGGTACCCATGCACTTACAAAGTAATGCTGAATAAATGCTACGTAACCGCCTTGGGTATTTTTATTTAGGTTTTTGTCAGCCATATCTGAAAAGCTGTATTTTTCGTACGACTCTTCATCAGTACCGTAAGCTGCACCTAAATAGTTTTGATCTACTAAACTGCCTTTTTCTTGTACGGTACGCTTAATTTGCGTGTATAGCTGTACTTGTACTGGCGCACTTGTTGTGTTGTTTACTCTGTACTCTAGGTCTACATCGTACTGACCTTTTTTGAATACATATGTTTTAGTAAAACTTACGCCGTTACTATCAACATAGGTAAGCGGTACACGTAACTCATCACCATTTAGCGTGTAAGCTTGTTGCGTTGCTTGGTAAGTAGGACGACCATTTGCTGATGCATCTGGGCCATTTAAACCAATTAAACCACTTTGTGAGAAGTATTGATTGCCATCAAACTCACCTAGAAGCATAAATGGTGTTTCTTCACCTTTTACTTCTTCGTATTGCAGTAAGTCTGCTTCAACAATGTCACCGCCTTTGGTGTCGATTTTTACGTTGAAAACGTCAGTCGTAATGTCAACAACTGAACGCTTAGCAGCAGTAGCCGAAGCTGGTAAACCTGAATCTGACGATGACGGTATATAATCATCTGACTCTGGTGACGTTGTGTTTAGTGTTTGTGTAGTGGCACTAGGATCGGCTTTAGGTGTGTTGTAGTCATTATTCCATTCTTGAAATAATAAAAACGACACTAACATTAAACCGATTAATAAAAACGTGCGTTGCGATTCCATAACAGCTCTTATTTCTCGTGTTGGTGGTTAATACGGGTTAATTTTTCAGGAACGGGGTCTTCTCCGCCTGAATGTAAAGGATGGCATTTTAATATGCGTTTAAGTGCTAACCAACTCCCTTTTACAAATCCATGCAAATTAATTGCTTGAATAGCGTAATGAGAGCAGCTTGGATTAAAACGACAATGCGGGCCTAGTAGTGGGCTTATCCACATTTGATAACCGCGGATAAATAACACTAAACACCGCTTTGGAATAGCAACAAGTGGTTTAAGTAACCTCATGATGTTTATGCCCCTGCGTATATTTAGTGAATAGATACCATGTATTTAAAGGCTCAATTAGAGGTTTTAAACGCATGATTAAAAGGTGAGCTAAAGATACCTTAATTAACCCTGTAATTCTATTGCTATCGGGTTTGTTTATTAGATTTAGCTGATTTGTTAGGGCGCTTTTTAAAAGGTGGTGGTTTTGGTGCACCCGGTTTGCAGCGTTCATTAATTTTGCGCCACAATTTTGTAAGTTGCTTGGTTATTTCTTCATTAGACTGCTCGTCAATGCCACTTTTTACCATAAGCACAATATCAATATTATCGATGGTGTGTTGATTTAAACGAAAACTTTCGCGAGCAAGTCGTTTAATACGGTTTCGTTGGCATGCCTTTTTTACACGTTTTTTAGCAACAGTAAGTCCTAACCTAGGTTTATCTTGGTCATTTGGTTTAGCTAAAAGAGTAAATAAAGGAGTTGCAGCCCGAGCGGGTTCATTAAATATGCGAGAGTAATGCGAGGGAGTTAACAGACGTAACTCCCTGCCAAAGCTAAAGTCTTCCACTTATATATTAAGCAGAAAGTACTTTGCGGCCTTTAGCGCGGCGACGTGCTAATACTTTACGGCCATTTACAGTTGCCATGCGAGCACGGAAGCCGTGTGCACGTTTGCGTTTTAAAACGCTAGGTTGAAAAGTTCTTTTCATAACAATCTCATCCGATCGGTTAAAGTTAAAACATCCTATGCAGGTCGCGATCCTGGCACAGGTGCCATTGCGAGCGCGAGATATTATAGATTAAGCACTTTAAAGTCAATGATAATTGCGCTGTAAACACCGTGTTTATTACATTTTTTGTGCGCTGGCTTGATATTTATGGATTAAATTTAAAGCAAAATGGTCTGCTTTTATGCAAAAAGGTGAATTAATAGCCTGGAGCGACTAAAAGAATGTGGATCGTAATAAAGTAGGGTGATCAACTAGGATCATCATAATAAAGAAGTTTTCCACAGCTGATGTTTAAAAAGTGAATAAAAGCATGGGAAAACTCATTTAGATCGTAAAATTGGTTCGCGATCTGCCTGTGTTCTTGTTATGATCTGTTATCTGGCTTTAAAATAAAAGTCGATATAAATCAGTCTATTAAGATATTTATACACTGATATCAACAATTTTATAAAAATCAATCTTTTACTTGTGGATAAAGTGTCTTCATAATACGCGGTCTTGGGTCGCGTAGCTGGCCAATTAAACGCAATAAATGCATGATTTTTAATCATTATTGATGTGCGGGAATAAAAATTATACCTCTGGGAGTTTAACTGTGTATCTGTCGGTTTGGCAAAGTTGTTTATATGTATTGCAAGATGAGTTGCCTTCGCAACAATTCAGTATGTGGGTAAGACCGCTACAAGCAGAAAGTACCGAAGATACCTTAACGATTTACGCACCTAATCGCTTTGTTCTTGATTGGGTAAGAGAAAAGTATTTAAACCGTATTAATGAGTTACTGGTAGAAATTTGTGGTGATGAAGCGCCCGAATTACGTTTTGATGTAGGTAGTAAACCACTACTCAATACTCAAGCGGCGGCGCCAAGTGTTGAAGCCCCTGCATCACCTAGTTCACAGGCACCTGCTAAACAGCAACCTGTAGAGCAAAAAACACCAGTAGAGCCTGCGCCTAAATCGGGCTATAAATCTAATATAAAAGAAAACTATACCTTTGACAGTTTTGTTGAGGGTAAATCTAACCAGCTAGCAAAAGCGGCTGCAACACAAGTTGCAGATAACCCTGGCTCTGCCTTTAACCCAGTATTTATTTACGGTGGCACAGGCTTAGGTAAAACTCACTTATTACATGCAGTAGGTAATGGCATTATGGCAAACAAGCCCGATGCTAAAATTGTTTACATGCATTCTGAGCGTTTTGTGCAAGACATGGTAAAAGCACTACAAAATAACGCCATCGAAGAATTTAAACGTTATTACCGTAGTGTAGATGCGCTAATGATTGATGATATTCAATTTTTTGCTAATAAAGAGCGCTCGCAAGAAGAGTTTTTTCACACCTTTAACGCATTATTAGAGGGTAATCAGCAAATTATTTTAACCTCTGATCGCTACCCAAAAGAAATTGAGGGCGTAGAAGACAGGCTTAAATCACGTTTTGGTTGGGGTTTAACGATTGCGATAGAGCCGCCAGAACTTGAAACGCGCGTTGCTATTTTAATGAAAAAAGCGCAGCAGAGTAAAATTAACTTACCGCACGAAGTTGCCTTTTTTATCGCTAAAAAATTACGTTCAAACGTACGCGAATTAGAGGGCGCCCTTAATCGTGTAATAGCTAATGCTAATTTTACCGGTCGTCCGATTTCTATCGACTTTGTGAAAGAAGCATTGCGCGATTTGTTGGCACTACAAGACAAACTTGTCACTATAGATAACATACAACGCACCGTGGCTGAGTATTACAGAATACGTGTGTCTGACTTGTTATCTAAGCGCCGCAGCCGCTCTATCGCAAGGCCGCGTCAGGTAGCTATGGCATTATCTAAAGAATTAACTAATCACAGCTTACCTGAGATTGGTGACGCATTTGGTGGGCGTGACCACACCACCGTATTACATGCGTGTCGTAAGGTTAAATCACTACGTGATGAAAGCCACGAAATAAAAGAAGATTATCAAAATTTAATAAGAACGTTGTCATCTTAGGGCTGACTTTATTATGCAAATAACCATTTCAAGAGAACAATTTTTAAAGCCATTAGTGCAAGTATCGGGTGCGATTGAACGTAAACATACGTTACCTATATTATCTAATGTATTGTTAGTGGTAGAAAACGGGCAACTTTCAATGACAGGTACAGACCTTGAAATTGAACTCGTTGCAGGTGTTTTTGTTGGTGATGATATTGCTGATACAAAATTAACGCTACCTGCTAAAAAATTACTCGATATTTGTAAAAGCCTACCAGATGGCTCTGAGCTCACATTGAGCTTACAAGAGCACCAACTGCTATTAACCAGTGGTAAAAGCCGCTTTTCATTGACTACACTTGCCGCGGAAGACTTTCCTAATTTAGAGCAATGGGATGGCGAGGTAGAGTTTCAACTAACGCGTTTAGAGCTACGCAAGTTGCTTGAAAGCACGCATTTTTCGATGGCAAATCAAGATGTGCGTTACTATTTAAATGGCATGTCGTTTGAAGTTGATAATACTGACATTAAAACAGTGGCGACCGATGGCCACCGTTTGGCAATAGCGCAAAAAGAATTAGGTCAATCGTTAAATACGCAGCGCCAATTAATCATACCGCGCAAAGGTGTGCAAGAAATTATGCGCCTTATGGTGGCCGATGAAGAATTAGTTACTATTCAATTTGGCGCTAACCATATTCGTATTATCGATGTGGAATTTACTTTTACAAGTAAGTTAGTAGATGGCCGTTTCCCGGATTACCGCCGTGTATTACCACGTGGTGGAGATAAAGTGATTACTGCTAACCGCGAGTGGTTACGTAATGCGTTTCAACGTGTGTCTATTTTATCAAACGAAAAGTTTAGAGGTGTACGCCTAAACTTAGCTAACGGCTTACTTAAAATTACGGCTAATAATCCTGAGCAAGAAGAGGCTGAGGAAATAGTAGAAGTAATGTACGAGGGTGATGAGCTAGAAATTGGTTTTAATGTGTCGTATGTATTAGATGTACTAAATACATTAAAAACAGAAGATGTACTATTTACATTAGCTGATTCTAACAGCAGTGCACTTATTGAAGGTGCGGGCGATGAAGAGGCAATGTACGTGGTTATGCCTATGCGATTATAAGATACCCATTATAAATGAGTTTAAGTCACTTGAGCCTCAAGTATTTTCGTAATATTGAGGCACTGACGCTAGAACCAGTCAACGGCGTTAATATAATTTATGGTGAAAACGGCAGCGGAAAAACCAGCCTTTTAGAGGCTATTTATTACCTTTCTCATGGCAAATCTTTTCGAACACCTAAACATAAAAGTATTATTCAACATCAGCAAGATCAGTTTGTAATACATGGCCGCAAAGCGCTACACGACTTGTCAATTCCTATTGGGATTAGTAAAACCCAAAGCGGTGAAACTAATTTAAAAATACAAGGGAAAGCCAGTAGAAAAATCTCTGAGCTTGCACAGTTAATGCCTGTGCAAATTATTACACCCGAAAGCTATTCATTGTTTTTTGGTGGCCCAAAAGAGCGACGTAAATTTTTAGATCTGGGTTTGTTCCACGTGGAACATGAGTTTTTTTATTTATGGCAATCGTTTAATAAAGTACTTAAACAACGCAATGCACTTTTAAAAAGTAAGCCAAAGAATTATTTTGACCAAATTAGGTTTTGGGACAAAGAATTTGTTAGACTGGCAGAACAAATAAATAAATTAAGAATGGCGTATATAAGTAGGTTTAAGCAGCAGTTTTTTGATAAAATGTGTGCAGAATTAACGCTTATACGCGATTTAGAAATCAACTTTAATGCAGGCTGGAAAGACAGCGAGTCTTTAAGTGATGCATTAGAGCAAAACTTTGAGCGAGACGCTCGCCAAGGTTTTACTAGTAAAGGTCCTCATAAGGCCGATTTTAGTTTTAGTGTCGCTGGCAACAGTGTAGAAAATACGTTTTCGCGCGGTCAATTGAAGTTATTGCTTTATGCGTTAAAAGTAACGCAAAATAGTTTAATTGAGTCAGAGACAGATAAGCAATCTATATTGCTAATAGATGATCTACCTTCAGAGTTAGGCGAAGATACAAAAGAGAAAGTGGGGCAATTATTGGCTCATTGCAGTTCTCAAATTTTTATCTCTTCAATTTTGTCTGAAAGTATTTCTGCTGTGGTGGAACCCATGCAACGAGAACTACAAATGTTCCACGTGAAACATGGCAACCTAATAACAAGATAAGTGGGATTAACCATGTCTGAGAATTACGATTCGTCGAGTATTAAAGTACTTAAAGGATTAGACGCAGTTAGAAAGCGTCCTGGAATGTATATAGGGGACACCGATGATGGCACAGGCTTACACCACATGGTGTTTGAGGTCGTTGATAACTCTATCGATGAAGCCTTAGCAGGTCATTGTGATGATATTTATGTAACGATTCACTTAGACGGTTCAGTCTCGGTAAGAGATAATGGCCGTGGTATCCCAACTTCTATCCATGAAGAAGAAGGTGTGTCTGCTGCCGAAGTTATCATGACGGTACTTCATGCTGGTGGTAAGTTTGACGATAACTCTTATAAAGTATCAGGTGGCTTACACGGTGTTGGTGTATCAGTAGTAAATGCATTATCAGAAAAACTAACACTTACTATTCGTCGTGAAGGCAAACTACACGAGCAAACTTACAGCATGGGCGTACCTAACGCACCATTAGCTATTATTGGCGACGCTGACACAACAGGTACAGAACTACGTTTTTGGCCGAGTGCTGAGACATTTACAAATCTAGATTTTCATTACGATATTTTAGCTAAGCGTTTACGCGAGCTATCGTTTTTGAATTCAGGTGTAAGTATCATCTTAACTGATGAACGCGAAGAAAATAAAACCGACCACTTTAAATATGATGGCGGTATCCAAGCGTTTGTTGAATACTTAAACCGCAATAAAACACCAGTACATAAAGGTGTATTCCACTTTACTCACGAGCGTGAAGAAGATGGTATTAGCGTAGAAGTTTCAATGCAGTGGAACGATGGCTTCCAGGAAAACATTTACTGTTTTACTAATAATATTCCACAACGTGATGGTGGTACTCACTTAGCCGGCTTTAGATCTGCGCTTACACGTACACTTAATAACTACATGGAAAAAGAAGGCTTTAATAAAAAAGCTAAAACAACCAGCAACGCAACGGGCGATGATGCGCGTGAAGGCTTAACAGCGGTTGTAAGTGTTAAAGTACCTGATCCTAAGTTCTCATCACAAACTAAAGACAAGCTAGTATCAAGCGAAGTTAAATCTGCGGTTGAGCAAGCAATGGCTGAAAAGTTTTCTGATTTCTTATTAGAAAACCCAATGGATGCCAAAATTGTTGTTGGTAAAATTATTGATGCAGCACGAGCACGTGAAGCCGCACGTAAAGCTCGTGAAATGACTCGTCGTAAAGGCGCTATGGATTTAGCAGGTTTACCTGGTAAATTAGCAGACTGCCAAGAAAAAGACCCTTCATTATCTGAACTATACATAGTGGAGGGTGACTCAGCTGGCGGTTCAGCCAAGCAGGGTCGTAATCGTAAAAACCAAGCAATTTTGCCACTTAAAGGTAAAATCTTGAACGTAGAGAAAGCACGCTTTGACAAAATGCTTTCTTCACAAGAAGTAGCAACGCTAATTACGGCACTAGGTTGTGGTATTGGCCGTGATGAATATGACCCAGAAAAACTGCGTTATCACAGCATCATAATCATGACCGATGCTGACGTGGATGGCTCTCACATTCGTACATTGCTATTAACGTTCTTTTACCGCCAGATGCCAGAAATTGTTGAGCGTGGATACATTTACATTGCACAACCGCCACTTTATAAAGTGAAAAAAGGTAAGCAAGAGCGTTATATTAAAGACGATCCTGCGCTTGTAGACTACCTAACATCACTTGCACTAAATAATGCAGCGCTTTACACAAGCGAAAATGCAAGTGCGATTGAAGGCGAAGCGCTTGAGCAAATAGTACAAGATTACCAAAACACAGTTAAAGTCATTGAACGTTTAAAACGTAAATACCCTAACACGGTGATGGAACGTTTGATTTACCAAAGCGAGTTAAAAGTAGAAGATTTATCTAACGAAGCTAAAGTAATTGAGTGGACTAAAGAGCTTGTTGATGACTTAATAGCACGTGATGAAGATGCAACAATTTTCCATGCTGGCACAGAGCACGATGCAGAGCGTAACTTGTACTTCCCGGTTGTGAATATTCGTCAGCACGGTGTTGATAAAGCCCATGTATTACACTATGACTTTATTGCCTCGCGCGACTACCAACGCATTGCTGTGACTGGTACTAACATTGCTAACATCCTTGATGAAGGCGCATATATTCAACGTGGTGAGAAAACAAAACCTGTTGATAACTTTGTGGATGCTTTAGAGTGGTTGATCGCAGAATCTAAGCGCGGGATCTACATTCAGCGCTATAAAGGGTTAGGTGAAATGAACCCTGATCAGCTTTGGGAAACAACCATGGATCCTTCAGCACGACGCATGCTACAGGTTACAATTGAAGATGCTGTAGCGGCGGATCAATTGTTTGCAACCTTAATGGGCGATCAAGTAGAGCCACGCCGTGACTTTATTGAAACGAACGCTCTTCGCGTAGTTAACCTAGACGTATAAAAAATTATACTTATATCTTAAAAGGAGCCTAATGGCTCCTTTTTTATTTTAACAACCGCACAAACTGCTTAAAACCTGCGTGTGCACAAGGTATACTGAGGGTAATTTTCACGCTACTTTCAGATAGTAAAAAGCCAAATATGCAAAAATATGACGTTAAAACCTTTCAAGGTTTGATCCTGGCTTTACAGGATTATTGGGCACAGCAAGGCTGTGTCATTATTCAACCACTTGATATGGAAGTGGGCGCAGGGACATTTCACCCGCAAACATTCTTAAAATCTATTGGCCCTGAGCCAATGTCGAGCGCATACGTGCAACCGTGTCGTCGTCCTACCGATGGCCGCTACGGTGAAAACCCAAACCGCTTACAACATTACTACCAATTTCAGGTAGTTTTAAAGCCATCACCAGATAACATTCAAGAGCTTTACCTAGGCTCACTAGAAGCAATGGGTATTGATACCCTAACGCACGAAATTCGCTTCGTAGAAGATAACTGGGAATCACCAACGCTAGGCGCATGGGGCTTAGGTTGGGAGATTTGGCTAAATGGTATGGAAGTAACGCAGTTTACTTACTTTCAGCAGGTAGGGGGCTTAGAGTGCTCTCCTGTAACCGGTGAAATTACTTACGGCCTAGAGCGTTTAGCAATGTACATTCAAGGTGTAGACAGTATTTACGACCTAGTATGGGCAGATGGTCCATTAGGGCGTGTAACTTACGGCGATGTATTCCATCAAAATGAAGTAGAACAATCTACTTACAACTTTGAACACGCAAACGTAGATGACTTATTTGCACAGTTTGATAAATGTGAAGCAGAAAGCCAAAAGCTAATTGAAGCAAATTTACCACTACCTGCATACGAGCAAGTAATGAAAGCATCGCATGCATTTAACTTATTAGATGCGCGCCATGCAATTTCGGTTACTGAGCGTCAACGTTATATTTTACGTGTAAGAGCGTTATCAAAAGCATGTGCACAAAGTTATTACGATGCACGTGAAGCGCTTGGTTTCCCGCTGTGTAAGGATAAGTAAGCATGTCAGCACAAAATTTATTAGTAGAAATTGGCACCGAAGAGCTGCCACCAAAAGCACTGCGTAAATTAGCAGAAGCCTTTGCCGCAAACCTAACAGCTGAGCTTGAGACACTAGAGCTTGGGCATGAAGGTGTAAGCTGGTATGCATCGCCTCGTCGTTTAGGTTTACAAGTAAAAGCGCTTGAAGCTAAGCAGCAAGATAAAGAAGTTGAAAAGCGCGGCCCTGCAACGAAAGCAGCGTTCGATAGCGAAGGTAACCCAACGAAAGCAGCAATGGGTTGGGCACGTGGTTGTGGTATTGAGGTAAGTGAAGCACAAACTCTCGAGACCGATAAAGGCGCTTGGCTTTTACATATTGCTAAAGTAGCAGGGCAAGAAACTAAAACCCTAATGAGCGATGCCATTGCAAAGTCATTAGCAAAGCTACCAATTCCTAAGCCGATGCGTTGGGGCGCGAATAAAACACAATTTATTCGTCCAGTTCATACCGTCACTATTTTATTTGGTGATGAACTTATTGAAGGCGAAATTTTAGGTAAGCAAGTAACTAACCAGTTACAAGGCCACCGTTTTCACCACCCAGAAAAAATCACCATTAACCACGCAGATGACGTGTTCGACGTATTAAAATCTGCCTACGTTATTGCTGATTACGAACAACGTAAAGCGCTAATTCGTGCACAAATAGAAGACGCTGCAAGCGCAGTGAATGCGGTTGTTGCAATGGATGAAGACTTATTAGAAGAAGTAACATCACTGGTAGAGTGGCCAGTAACGTTAACGGCAACATTTGAAGAGGCATTTTTAGATGTACCTGCCGAAGCACTAATTTACACCATGAAGGACGATCAAAAATACTTCCCGCTATTAGATCAAGACGGCAAACTTTTAAATAAGTTTTTGTTTGTATCTAACATCGAAAGTAAAGATCCAAGCGTGGTTATTTCAGGTAACGAAAAAGTAGTGCGCCCACGTTTAGCTGATGCGCAGTTCTTCTTTGAGACTGATAAAAAGAAAACCCTAGAAAGCCGACTAGAGTCACTTGATACTGTTTTATTCCAAAAGCAGTTAGGTACGCTTAAAGATAAATCTGTACGTATTAGCGAACTTGCTGGCTACATTGCAGAGCAACTAGGTGCCGACAAAGACCTTGCAAAACGTGCCGGCCTATTAAGTAAAACTGACTTAATGACCGAAATGGTAATGGAATTTACCGACGTACAAGGTGTAATGGGTATGCACTATGCACGCTTTGATGGCGAGGCAGAAGATGTAGCTATTGCACAAAACGAGCAATACATGCCACGCTTTGCAGGTGATAACCTACCTACAAACCTAATTAGCTGTGCAGTCGCTATTGCTGATAAGTTTGATACGCTGGTGGGTATTTTTGGTATAGGCCAAGCACCAAAAGGCGACAAAGACCCATTTGCGCTTCGTCGTGCAGCCATTGGTGCACTGCGTATCATGGTAGAAAAAGAACTACCACTGGATATTTTAGACCTAGTAGCAAAAGCACAAACATTGTTTGGCGATAAGTTAACTAATCTAAATGTATCAACGGATGTATTTGATTTTATGCTAGGGCGTTTCCGCGCATGGTATCAAGATGAAGGCATTGAAGTAGACGTAATTCAAGCTGTGCTTGCACGCCGCCCAACGAAACCTGTTGATTTTGACCGCCGTGTTAAAGCGGTAAGCCATTTCCGTACATTAGACGAAGCAGAAGCGCTTGCAGCGGCTAATAAGCGTGTAGGTAACATTCTGGCTAAAAACAATATTACTAACCAGGGTGATGTTGATGAGAGCTTATTAAGCGACGACGCCGAAAAAGTATTAGCATCACAAGTGGCAAAATTTGCGACTGAGCTTGCACCACTTTACGCTGATGGAAACTACCAAGAGGCATTGAGCCAATTAGCCGGTATCCGTCAAAGTGTTGATAACTTTTTTGACAACGTCATGGTTATGGCCGACGATGAAGCTGTAAAGCAAAATCGCCTTGCGCTATTAAGCCAGTTAAGCCGCTTATTTTTAGATATTGCAGATATATCTGTACTGCAAAAATAACACTGCTTAAGCCAATAGAAAGCCAGCGTTTTGCTGGCTTTTTAGTTTAACAGAACAAAGGACTTCAATTAATGATGCCAATGAAACGAATTTTAACGCTTGCTATTGCCAGCTTACTAACCGCATGTACTAGCCAGGTGTCTATTAACGATGTGCTGCCACAACAAGAATTGGATAAAACAATTTACCTAAGAGGCGACTTTACGCTTTGGGACGCAGAACCTCAGTACCAATTTATGCCTGTGGGCGGCGCGCTTTACCAAGCAGAAGTTAAATTTAGTACCCCGGGTAAAGTGTACGAATTTAAAATAGCCGACGCCGATTTTAGTGAAGGCTACAACTGCGGCTACAGCGATGCCCAACCGGCAGGGCAAAAACTAACGCTCGGCCAATCTGTACTTGCAGACTGTAATACTATTTATAATTACTTTAGCTATACACCCGCAATAAAAGGCACGTACATAGTAAGCATTGATTACAGTGATTATGATAAGCCGAAAGTGACGATAACGAAGAAATAGCTATTAGTTGGGAGCTGTCAGCTTTTAGCTGCCCGAGTGGGCATATAGATTTGTGACAAGGATGTCGTAGGTTGGTTAGAGTGAAACGAAATCCAACATATGCGGCGAATAGAACTGTGCTGGTGGTTATCAAATTCGTTGGGTTTCGTAAAACTCAACCCAACCTACATCTGGCTTATGCTCTTGACGATGCGTTAAATATTAAAAACCAACTAACTTTCAAATCTTAAAGCCCTTTCTTCACCACATACCTATACGGTGCTTCTTCAACATCTTTAGCCACCAGCGTGTGATCCATGAACGTACAAAAGCTTGGAATATCGCGAGTGGTTGAAGGGTCGTCGGCAATAATAAGCAGTGTTTCACCCTCATTAATTTTACGAATAGCAGCGCGTATCATCATTACAGGTTCTGGGCAGCGTAGGCCCATGGCGTCTAATTGGTGATCGGGGTTATCAAAGCTCATAAAAAGTTACCTGTAAAAATAGTCGCGGCTTGGTTAGGTCGGGTAGTTTAGCGCAATTAATCTGTTTGGTTAACTGTTTTGCATATAACGGGTAAGCGTAATACAGTAAAAAATAATCTGGTTTAAATTTAATACACCCGATCACATTATTCATATCAGCAATAAGCTGGTGGTATAAAAAAAGGCGAACTAACTTGCGCTAGTTCGCCTTTTTAATCACCAAGATGGTTTACATGTTTAAGTTAATACTTAGTCTTGAACACGTTCAAATACAGTCGCGATGCCTTGGCCTAAACCAATACACATAGTGGCTAAACCGTATTTTGCATTTTTATCTTCCATTAAGTGGATAAGCGAGGTGCTAATACGCGAACCCGAACAACCTAGTGGATGACCAAGTGCGATTGCGCCGCCGTTTAAATTCACTTTTTCATCAACCACGTCTGCTAAACCTAAGTCTTTAAGTACAGGCAGTGATTGTGCCGCAAATGCTTCGTTAAGCTCTGCTACGTCAATGTCATCAATAGTAAGACCTGCTTGTGCAAGTGCTTTTTTACTTGCTGGTACTGGGCCGTAACCCATGATTGATGGATCGCAACCGGCAACAGCCATTGCTTTAACGCGTGCACGAATTGGTAAGCCAAGTTCTTTTGCTTTTTCTTCGCTCATTACTAACATCGCTGATGCGCCATCAGAAAGTGCAGAAGATGTACCCGCAGTAACCGAGCCAGAAGCAGGGTTAAATACTGGGCGAAGCTGAGATAAACCTTCTACCGTTGTTTCAGGGCGAATTACTTCATCATCTTCAACTAAAATAAGTGAGCCATCAGCTGCGTGACCTTCCATTGCTAAAATTTCGCGGCGGAAACGGCCTTCAACTGTTGCAGCATGTGCACGTTGATGTGAGCGGTATGCAAATTCGTCTTGCTGCTGGCGGCTAATACCGTGGATAGTCGCAAGGTATTCTGCA
The DNA here is from genome assembly GCF_005886915.1 of Pseudoalteromonas sp. S3776. Classification (NCBI taxonomy): domain Bacteria; kingdom Pseudomonadati; phylum Pseudomonadota; class Gammaproteobacteria; order Alteromonadales; family Pseudoalteromonadaceae; genus Pseudoalteromonas; species Pseudoalteromonas sp. S3776. The sequence goes on from NZ_PNCU01000034.1 coordinate 34,645, forward strand.
GTTAAACCCATAGAGCCAGATGCTTGTGCAATTGAAGTTGCTAAGCCAGGGTGAAAGTCGTTACCGTGAGTCATAGGAACATGACCCATATGCTCAACACCACCAATTAGGTAAGTGTCGCCAGCGCCTGTCATAATAGCGCGTGCTGCGTCATGCAATGCTTGCATTGACGAGCCACATAAACGGTTAACGGTTGTAGCAGGTACAGAGTGTGGAATACCCGCAAGTAACGAGGCGTTACGTGCAACGTTAAAGCCTTGCTCTAGTGTTTGCTGTACACAGCCCCAATAAATATCGTCAATTGATGCAGGGTCAACTGCTGGGTTGCGCTCTAATAACCCTTTCATAAGGTGAGCACTTAAATCTTCCGCACGTTTGTTTTTAAATACGCCGCCTTTTGAGCGACCCATTGGTGTGCGGATACAATCTACAATTACTGGATTATTCATGATATTAACCTTCCACCTTATAGAAAACACGACCTTCTTCGGCCCATTTGCGAGTTTGCTCTGATACTTGGTAAATCGCACCTAGGTGAGCATATTTGTCTGCTGCTGCAACAAAGTTAGCTAAACCTGTTTGATCTAAGTAACGGAACGCGCCGCCTCTAAATGGAGGGAAACCAACGCCGTATACAAGGGCCATATCAGCTTCTTGAGGAGAAGCAACAATGCCTTCTTGTAAACAAAGAAGCACTTCGTTGATCATTGGAATCATACAACGGTCAATGATTTCTTGTTTATCAAATTCTTTCGGTGCATCAGTAATTGGTGCTAGTAGCTCAACTGCTGTTGCATCGCTTGATTTTTTAAGACGACCACGACGGTCTGTTTCGTACTTGTAAAAACCTGCTTTGTTCTTTTGACCAAAACGTTTTTCGTTAGCAAAAACAGTCACCGGATCTTTTTCTGCACGTGCCATACGCTCAGGGAAACCGTCTGCCATTACACCAGTACAGTGGTAAGCTGTATCAATACCTACAACATCAAGTAGGTAAGCTGGGCCCATTGGCCAGCCAAATACGTTTTCCATTACTTTATCTACTTTTGCAAAGTTAGCGCCTTCAACAACGAGTTTGCTAAAGCCTGCAAAGTAAGGGAATAAAACACGGTTTACAAAAAAGCCTGGGCAATCGTTTACAACAATTGGTGACTTGCCAAGTTTAAGGGCGTAATCAACAACAGCGTTAATTGTTTTATCAGAGGTTTTTGCACCACGGATAATTTCGACTAATGGCATTTTTGGCACTGGGTTGAAAAAGTGCATACCACAGAAGTTTTCTGGCTTATCGAGTGCTTCTGCGAGTAAATCAATACAGATAGTCGATGTGTTTGACGTAAGTACCGTACCTTCTGGCAGGTTCTTTTCAAGGTCGGCTAGTACTGCTTGCTTAACTTTAGGGTTTTCTACAACGGCCTCAACAATAATGTTGGCGTTTTGAAGGTCTGCATCATTAAGCGTTGGCTTAATTTTGCTAAGCGTTGCCAGCATTTTTTCCATTGGCATGTGGCCGCGTTTAACTTTTGCACCAAGTAGTTTAGATGCTTCACCCATACCTAAATCAAGCGCATCCTGTTGGATGTCTTTCATTACAATTGGTGTACCTTTATAAGCAGACTGGTATGCAATACCGCCGCCCATAATACCCGCGCCTAATACAGCCGCTTGTTTAATTTCTACATCGCTGTGTTTAGCAAGCTTGCGTGCTTTACCTTTAATAAACTGGTCATTTAAGAAAATGCCCGTTTGTGCAGCAGCTTCGTTAGTACGTGCAAGTTTTGCAAAGTTAGCATTTTCGATTGCCATTGCTTCGGTGCGCTCACAGTTGGCCGCTGCTTTAATAGTGCGAACTGCCATAACCGGTGCAGGATAGTGGCCTTTGGTTTTACCCATTACCATACCTTCTGCCATCGCAAAGCTCATGCCTTGCTCAACACGGTTTAATTTAAGTGGCTGAAGTTTTACGTTACGTTTTGCTTGCCAATCTAACTTGCCTGCAATTGCTAATTCAAGTGTTGCTAGACTTGACTCTAAAAGTTTGTCAGCACTAACTACCGCGTCAAACGCACCTACTTTTAAGGCTTCAGCGGCGCGATTTTCTTTACCTGAGGTAATCCAAAGCATGGCGTTATCTGCGCCAATAATGCGTGGTAAGCGCACTGTGCCACCAAAACCAGGCATTATGCCAAGTTTAACTTCTGGTAAGCCCATTTTTGCAGTTTCACTTGCAACACGATAATCGGTAGCAAGTGCCCACTCACACCCGCCACCAAGTGCTAAGCCGTTTATAGCGCTAAGAGTTGGGTATGGTAAGTCTTCGATTGCGTCAAAAACGTCGGTTGCGTTTTTAATCCACGTTACTAATTCTTCTTCTGGTTTAGTAAATGTTGGTAAAAATTCGAAGATATCTGCGCCAATTATAAAGTGGTCTTTATCACTGGTAAAAATCATGCCTTTGATATCAGAATTAGACGCTAATTCTTTTAATGCTGCTGCACAATCTGAAAGAGTTTTTTGAGATAGTGTGTTTACAGAGCCTGCAACACAAAACTTAAACTCGGCGATGTTTTCCTTTAGGAAGCTAACTTCAAAGGAATCGCTTTTATATAACATTATTATTCTCCCTAGTTGACGAACTAAGACTGGTACGATGAGTTTGCATTTCGACCAGTGTGCTTGCTTTAAAATTAAAATGCAACGAAAAATTTAACTCGGTTACAAACGGCTGGTTAAAATATAGCTGGTTTGGTGCTAAGGTGTACTGGAATGTGCGAAAGGTACTCATTAATTATCATGAGTGCGTAAATTAAATGATGTTCATATTTTATTAAAGGCACTCTCATTATTGTTTTAGTGCCCCAATCTGGAAATTATTAACCCTGACAGGTCATTAAACCTAAAGGATATTATGAAAAAAATTTTATTAAGCGCTGTGGCAGCTGCCTTTATTCTTCCTTTTAGTTCTGCCCAAGCGAGTATCGATAATGACGCGTTTTTAGATGCAGAAAAGAAAGTGCGCTATGGAAGTTACCAAGACTTTAAAGAAGCAATAAACGGGTTAGATCATCCGCTAAAGCCGTATGTCGAAAAAACATATTGGCAACGCCATCCTAATATTAAGTATCAAAGCGAAATAGAAAGTTACCTAACCATTTATGAACATACCCCGCTTGAGTGGCCGGTACGCAAAGCATGGTTGGAGTATCTTGAAAAAAATAACAAAAAAGCCGCTTATATTAAAAACTACCGAGAAACGTCTAACGCAGCGCTAACATGCACGTTTTTAGATTTTCAGCTTGATTTAGGGGCGCCAGAAAAAGCCATTTTTAATCAAGTTACCGATTTATGGACGGTGGGTAAGTCGCAACCAAATGAATGCGACTCGTTATTTTCACAATGGCGCAAAAAAGGCTATTTAAATAATGAGCGTATATGGAAGCGCATAACGCTTGCAGCGCAGGGCGGTACCCAAAGCTTACTGCCTTATTTAAAAACGTTGTTACCTAAAAACGAGCGTTACTTAGCCGATTTATATTTAAAAGTACGCCGTGACCCAAGTGCAGCAGCGGGGCTATATCGGTATAAAAATAAGTCGGCAAAAGAAGGTGAAATAGCCATTTACGGAGTTAAGCGTCTAATTTGGCGCGATAAAGCGCTGGCTTTAAGGGCCTGGCAAAAGCTAGAAAAAATGTTTAATTACAGCGACGAAGAAAAAGCAGATTTATATTACACGTTTGCTTTATCGCTTGCTTCAAGTGGGCACAAGCAAGCCAGCTTTTGGCTTAATAAAGTGCCAAAAGCGCGGCAAGACAAAAAGTTAATTCAGTGGCAACTTGGTAATATGCTAAAAACCCAAGACTGGGAAGGCATAGCAGCTTTTTTTACGGGTAAAGATAATTTAAGTTTAGGCCAGCAGTATTGGCTGGCTTATAGCTATGCTAAGCGAGGAGAGCAACAAAGAGCAGACGAAATTTGGGCTAAAGTAGCCACAAATCGTGATTATTATGGTTTTTTAGCGGCGGCACGTTTAGGGCTGCCGGTCGATTTAAACAATCACCCTTTAGAGGTTGACCAAAAACTGGTAGATAAAGTGATGAATGCGCCGGGCTTTAAACGCGCAAAAGCACTTTACGAACTAGAGCGTTTCACTTCAGCACGCCGAGAGTGGAATTACTTAACCAATACCTCTACCGACGAAGAAAAACTGGCTGCCTCAAAAGTTGCAGCGCAAAACAATTGGCACGATAACGTTATATTTACGTTAGCTAAAATAAAAGCGTGGGATTATGTCGAACTGCGTTTTCCGTTTGCATTTCAAGATATTTTTGAACGTTATAGCAAGCGTAACAAAATAGATCCCGCGTGGAGTATTGCCATTGCGCGGCGTGAAAGCTCGTTTGCACCCGATGCGCGATCCCATGCTAATGCACGCGGTTTAATGCAGCTGCTACCTAGCACGGCAGAATACGTTAATAAAGCGACGGTATCGAGTACGCGTTTGTACCAACCTAAAACCAATATACGCTTAGGTACTAGTTACTTGCAGTACTTGAAAAAGAAAAACAAAGGCAATGAAATACTCGCTACGGCATCTTATAACGCAGGGTATCATCGTATTAAACGTTGGTTACCTGACGAAGCTATACCCGCAGAGCTATGGGTTGAGCTGATCCCCTATAGAGAAACACGAGATTACGTAAAAAACGTGTTTGCTTATCGCCAAGTTTACCACACCCGAATGGGCCGAGAAGGAAACGTGCTCGCGCCGTTACTCAATATGAAAATGGGTGGGTAAATTATGTAATACTAATAGCCTTAAATATTTAGCCATTCGAGCGTGCTAAATAAAGGGCTAATAACTTAACACGATGGGTATAAGTATTAGGGGGATATTTGCATGTTAAATATCCCCCCTTTTTGAGCGCTTTACGTTTAAGTGGTAGACTCAAAGCAAGTTAAATTTAACAGATGGATTAACAATGGATAAATTAGCCGTTTTATATGCAGAGCATATTGCCACATTACAACAACGTACGCGTACAATTTGTGACCGTGAAGGGCTAGAGGGTTTAGTTATTCACTCAGGCCAAGCTAAGCGCCAGTTTTTAGACGACATGTATTACCCATTTAAAGTTAATCCACACTTTAAAGCATGGCTTCCTGTTATTGATAATCCACATTGTTGGATTGTGGTAAATGGAAGCGATAAACCTAAGCTTATTTTTTACCGCCCAGTTGATTTTTGGCACAAAGTGCCCGATGAGCCACGCGATTTTTGGGCTGAGTACTTTGATATTGAATTATTGCTACAGCCTGATCAAGTTGAAAAACTATTACCTTACGATAAGGCTAAGTATGCTTACATGGGCGAATACCTAGAGGTAGCACAAGCGCTAGGTTTTAGTATTATGAATCCAGAGCCAGTACTTAATTATTTTCACTATAACCGCGCCTATAAAACACAGTACGAGCTTGAATGTTTACGCCAAGCTAACCGTATTGCGGTAGATGGGCACAAAGCTGCACGCGATGCCTTTTACAATGGTGGTAGCGAATTTGATATTCAACAAGCGTACCTTATAGCTACACGCCAAAGCGAAAACGAAATGCCGTATGGCAATATAGTTGCACTTAACGAAAACTGCGCTATTTTGCATTACACGCATTTTGAGCCAACAGCACCACTTACTCATAATTCGTTTTTAATCGATGCTGGCGCAAACTTTAATGGTTATGCCGCAGACATTACCCGTACATACGATTTTAAAAAGCAGGGTGAGTTTGCTGAGCTAGTACAAACAATGACGCAAATACAAATTGAGCTAGGCAACGCCTTAAAGCCAGGCATGTTGTATGGCGATTTACACGTTGATTGTCATAACCGTATTGCCCAAGTACTGAGTGACTTCAATATTGTAAACTTACCTGCCACAGAAATTATTGAGCGTAAAATTACTTCAACGTTTTTTCCTCATGGTTTGGGCCACCACCTGGGTTTACAGGTGCATGATATGGGCGGTTTTATGCGTGATGATAAAGGCACGCACCAGCCATCGCCAGAAGGGCACCCATTTTTACGCTGCACGCGCTTAATAGAGAAAAACCAAGTGTTTACTATTGAGCCAGGGCTTTACTTTATAGACTCGTTATTAGGTGATTTAGCGCAAACCGACAGTAAACAGTTTATTAACTGGGATAAAATCGAGACGTTAAAACCATATGGCGGTATTCGTATTGAAGACAATATTATTGTTCACGAGGACAGCCTAGAAAATATGACTCGAGATTTAGCGCTCGACTAAGCTAATAAAGACGAGTTCGCTAATACGCGCTAAAATACGCGAATACAAAGGGGCCTTTTGGCCCCATTTTTAATTGAGCTTTAATTATGTCTGAATATAAATACCCGGCTGCTGATGTGTTTCATCAAGAAGAAATTAAAAAGAGCACCTTTATTGTTCATATTGCGCATACACCAGACCTTAAGGCAGCTAAAGCCTTTATTAAAAGCATTGAAGAAAAGTACCCCGATGCACGTCATAATTGTTGGGCCCACGTAGCGGGTAACCCAGGTGGCAGCCATGTTTATGGTTTTTCTGATGATGGCGAGCCAAATGGCACTGCAGGAAAACCCATGCTTAATGTGCTGGTGGGCTCTGGACTTGGCGAAATTACTGCAGTAGTTACCCGTTATTTTGGTGGTATAAAGCTTGGTACTGGAGGGTTAGTGCGTGCCTATGGCGGATCGCTAAATAACGCACTTTCGCAGCTAAAAACGGTAACAAAAGTACCAAGTATCGAGATTGTTGGCCAAAGTGAATACAGCATGCAGGGCGCTATAGAGCAGTTGTTAAAAACCAACTATCAAGTACTTAATATAGAAAAACAATTTACTGCTAATATTGAATGGGTTATTACTATTGATAGTCGCCAAGCTAATCAGGCCATTAAAGATATTTTTGATTTAAGCCATGGCGCAGTTGAGTTAACTATCAAAGAGTAAGACAATAACTTACACACTTATACTTACTAATAATAAAAGCGATAAGCTACATGCAATTTCGTACCATCATAAAAATCCTTGGCCAACTAGTTGCGCTGTTTAGTATTACCATGGTGCCACCTGCGGTGGTGTCTTTATTTTATAAAGATGGTGGTGGTGTTCCTTTTGTATTAGCGTTTATATTTAGTGTGGTAATTGGTTTAACAGCCTATTACCCAAACAGGCATGAAAACGGCGACTTAAAAGCGCGCGAAGGCTTTTTAATCGTTGTCCTGTTTTGGCTGGTACTAGGGGCATTTGCATCGTTACCGCTGATTTTTTTACAAGAGCCTAACTTATCTATGGCCGATGCGGTGTTTGAGGCCTTTTCGGGCCTTACAACCACAGGCGCCACTGTACTTACCGGCATTGAATACCTGCCTAAATCTGTTTTGTTTTATCGCCAGCAATTACAGTGGTTTGGCGGTATGGGTATCATTGTACTTGCTGTTGCTATACTGCCTATGCTTGGGGTCGGTGGTATGCAGTTATACCGAGCTGAGATCCCAGGTCCTGTAAAAGATTCAAAAATGACCCCCCGCATTGCCGATACCGCAAAGCACCTTTGGTACATTTATGTGTCACTAACTATTTCGTGCATGTTGGCATATTGGGCGGCAGGAATGGAGTGGTTTGATGCCATATGCCATGCGTTTTCTACCGTGGCGATTGGCGGGTTTTCTACTTACGATGCTTCAATAGGGCACTTCGACAGCCCTGTCATTAATTTTATTTGTGTATTCTTTTTAATTATTGCTGCGGTTAACTTTTCGTTGCACTACGCGGCGGTAGCAAGTCGTAATATTCAGGTGTACATTCGCGACCCCGAATTTAAAGTGTTTTTGCTTATACAGTTAGCGCTGGTGGTGATTTGTTTTACCGTGCTTTCATCAAACGAAATATTTGCCGATGGCGATGAAACACTCGACCAAGCCTTGTTTCAGGCTGTTTCTATGAGTACCACAGCCGGTTTTGCTACTGACAACTTTTCCACATGGCCGTTGTTTTTGCCTATATTACTTATTTTTTCGAGCTTTATAGGTGGCTGTGCAGGTTCAACCGGTGGCGGTATGAAAGTAGTACGCGTGTTTTTACTATACCTACAAGGCATACGTGAGCTTAACCGCTTAGTGCACCCACGCGCTATATACTCTATTAAGCTGGGTCGTAAAGCCTTACCCGATAAAGTAGTCGAAGCCGTATGGGGGTTTTTCTCAGCGTATGCATTGGTGTTTATTATTATAATGCTGGCGCTAATGGGAACCGGTATGGACAACATTACCGCGTTCTCGGCTACAGCGGCGTGTTTAAATAATTTAGGCCCGGGCTTAGGTGATGTTGCATCGCACTATGGGGCAGTGAGCGATGGTGCTAAATGGCTATTAACGATTGCCATGGTATTTGGTCGCTTAGAAATATTTACCTTACTCGTGCTATTTACGCCGACCTTTTGGCGTGGGTAATAATATATAAATGATGCTTAGGAACAGGCATGCCACATTCTAATTTAGATAAATTACACCAGTTAACAACAGGGCGAGTAGTCGACTTGGAAATTGTTACGCCTACTAGTAGTAAACGTGTAAAAACAGAGTTTATTGGTTTGCTAGAAAACAAGTTTATTATTTTAAATTACCCAAGTTCAAAACGATTACCTGCTGCTAATGATTATTTGCGTGACGGTGTAATGGTCGTAGTAAGAGCGGTTATAGAAGGCAGTGGTGGGCAAGTAATAGCATTTAGGCAGCAGGTGATGTCGATAGCCTCACATCCTACTAGGCTCATTTTTATTAATTACCCTACACAAGTTCAGTTATTTGCTTTGCGCGCGCAAACACGCATACCGACCTTATTACCTGCAAAATTAACGCTCAGTGACGATAGAGTACTTGAAGGGGTGATTAAAGATATCTCGCTTACCGGGGTGATGTTTGATGTACGCGGCGATCAAAGCGATGAAAATATAAAAGATATGCAATGTACGGTGACGGTTGATACCAACAATAAAGCATTTACTGGCGAAATATGCAGTGTAAAACCGCACGCCGCGGGGGTTAATTGCGGTATTAAGCTTTTAGCCAGTGAAGAGGAAATGAAGGCGTTTATGAAAGAGCATTTTATTGATCCCGCTATACTCGAGTTGCCATTAGATTAAGCGGTTTCGCTTAATAGCAACAAATGGTCGTTTTTTTACTTTAATGACCATAAAATTTTTTTAAAAACACAAAAATTAATTTTTATCACTATAAAATCAATCACATATCTGATTTTTTCTAGTAAGCTAATTTTATATTTTAGCGCCCCTTACACCTAAATTTTAGCCTCCTTTCTTGAAAACTTATCACTGTTGCAATTTAAGCTAAAAATTGTAGCTTTTTTATTATGCGTAACTAATTGAATTAATTGAACTTATAAATTCAGTAATTCTTCTTGTTGCTAGTTTGCAACAAAAAAATCGCCTCAATTTATTAAAAATCGCTGAAAGCTATTTTAACTATATGAAAAATATAATGTTTTAAAAGCTGGCATTTAAGTTGTAATAGTCTGGTTGTACTGAACAAACGTGATTTAAAGTAAACCACTTAATCGCACACATATACTTGAAGGAATTATATTATGAAAAGCATTAATAAAACTTTAGCACTTATCGCCTTAGCTTCATCATCAGCAGCATTTGCAGCAACAGATTTTGATACGTTAGATGTAGATGGCAGCGGCACAATCAGCAAATCAGAAGCATCTATTGATGCAAAACTGATGAGCATGTTCTCAGAATTAGATACTGACCAAAATGGTGAGTTATCAAAAGAAGAATTTTCAAAAGCTTAATATGTGATAACAATCCTGAGTTGCCAATGACAACCTAAGTAGGCAAGGGAGCTTACGAAAAAGGATAACAAGGATGTGAAAATCATTAATTTAAAAATATGACTTATTAAACTTAAGTAACTTGTATATTGAAGGATTAAATTATGAAGCATTTAAATAAAGCGCTGGCACTAATAGCAATTGCCTCTTCTTCAGCTGCAATTGCAGCAACAGATTTTGATACGTTAGACGTAGATGGCAATGGTGCAATCAGCCAAGCTGAAGCATCGGTGGATGCGGATTTAATGGCTGAATTTGTTGAACTAGATACCGATGGAAATGGTGAGCTTTCAAAACAAGAGTTCTCTAAGTACTAATCTTTAATTTGTATAAATACTTGATAATGTAAATTGTCAAAAGCACTTTTAGTTAATTTTTTAAACTCATGGATCTCAGAAAAGGACTTCCTCTTAATTAGGACACAACTATGAAAACATTCAATACAGCCCTTGCCGTTATCGTATTAGCTTCTTCATCAGCGGCGTATGCTGCAGTCGATTTTGCCTCGTTTGATGCCGACGGTGATGGTGCAATTTCAAAGCAAGAAGCGCAGGTAAATTCACAGCTAGTGAAAATTTTTGACCAGCTAGACACTGACGGTAATGGTGAAATTTCTGAGCAAGAATTTTCAAAAGTACAGTAAGTCTTAGTTGCTGAGCAAGGAAGCTTAGTAACCAAAAAAACATACTCCACTAAAGCCGCCTTAGTCAGCGGCTTTTTTGTGTTTAACTATAAAAATATAGCACTCACTTGGAATAGCTTTTCGACTACATTGATGTGCTTTTTATCAATTAAAAACATAATAACGTGATCGCCAGACATAATAACAGTGTCGTCGTGGGCAATTAGTACGTCGTCATTGCGTACAATAGCGCCAATTGTTGTACCTGCAGGTAGCTTGATATCGGCGATAGCACGACCAACTACTTTTGATGTATTTTCATCGCCATGGGCCACGGCTTCAATAGCTTCTGCTGCCCCTTTGCGTAACGAGTAAACGTTAACAATATCGCCACGGCGCACGTGCGTTAGCAGCGCTGAAATAGTCGCTTGTTGTGGTGATATAGCAATATCTATTTCACCTCCTTGCACTAAATCAACATATGCCCCACGCTGTATAAGCACCATGGTTTTTTGTGCGCCCATGCGTTTTGCAAGCATGGCCGACATTATATTAGCTTCATCGTCGTTGGTTACGGCAATAAATACATCAACTTGCTCTATGTGTTCTTCTGAAAGTAACTCTTGGTCTGAGGCGTCACCACAAAACACAACGGTGTTATCGAGCATTTCAGAAAGTTGTTCTGCACGCTCTTTACTACGCTCTAGTAACTTAACGCTGTGGTTTTTTTCGAGTGAACGAGCAAGGCCTGCACCAATGTTACCGCCACCAGCTATCATAATTTTTTTGTAGGAACGTTCAAGCTTTTGCAGCTCATTCATAACGGCGCGAATATGTTTAGTGGCAGCAATGAAAAATACCTCATCGTCCGCTTCGATTACTGTGGTCCCTTGTGGTTTTATGGCTTTACCTTGGCGGTAAATCGCTGCTACGCGAGTTTCTACATTCGGAATATGTTCTTTTAAAGCAGAAAGCGCATAACCAACTAATAAGCCGCCATAGTAGGCTTTTACTGCTACAAGTGAGAGCATGCCATCGGCAAATTGCAGTACTTGCAGTGCGCCTGGGTAATCTATTAAACGGCGAATATATTTGGTAACAAGCGCTTCGGGGGCAATATAATGATCAACCGGAAGGTCGTCGTTATGAAATAGTTTTTCGCGGTATTTTAAATATTGCTCTGATCGGATGCGGGCTATTTTAGTTGGCGTATTAAAAATACTATACGCGACTTGGCACGCCACCATATTGACTTCATCTGAGCTGGTTACTGCAATAATCATGTCGGCGTCTTCAGCACCCGCACGTCTGAGGACGTCTGGATGGGCACTGTGACCAGCAACCCCTTGTAAGTCGTACTTATCTTGCAGCTCTCGTAAGCGGTTGCCATCTATATCAACAACGGTTATTTCGTTTTGTTCGCCAACTAAGTTTTCAGCAAGCGTACCACCGACTTGTCCGGCACCGAGTATGATTATTTTCATTATTTACCCGAATTACTGTTTAATTAAAAAATAGCCATTTACTGTTTAATAAATGGCTATTGAGTGTACGGCTATTAGGCTTTTTTAACTAGCTTAGCGTAATAAAATCCGTCGCTTTCACCTGGTAGCAATTGTAAACCAGGGTTGATAACCGTGTCGTTGTCGTGCAGTGGTATATGCTCAACGTCACTATTATTAGCTAAAAATTTAGCGACTTGCTGTTGGTTCTCTTGCGGCAGTACCGAACAGGTTGCGTATATCATAGTGCCACCTGGCTTGAGTAGCGGCCAAATGCTATTGAGTATATCGCTTTGTAGTTTAGCTAAATCTTCAATGTCTGATGCGCGGCGAAGCCATTTTATATCTGGGTGGCGGCGTATAACACCGGTTGCCGAACACGGCACATCCAATAAAATACGGTCAAACTGTTGATCGTCCCACCATGTGTGCGGCTGCGAAGCATCCGCACATTGTAGGTCTGCGCCCAAGCCGATACGGGTCAAGTTTTGTTTAACACGCTCTAGACGAGTGGCGTCACTATCAAGTGCTAATACTTCTGCATCGGCAAGCTCTAATATATGACATGTTTTACCGCCAGGTGCTGCACAGGCATCTAAAATGTATTCATCAGCTTGAGGTGCCAAAAAACGTGCGGCTAATTGCGCTGCAGCATCTTGCACCGAGCAGGCGCCCACATCAAACTCTGGCAGTGAGAATACATCACGTGGCTTAGCTAGTTTAATACCATCAACAAACTCTGGATTTAATGTGTGTTCAATATCGTTAGCCGTTAACATTTCGCTGTATTGTTGCGTGCTGTATTGGGCTTGATTAACACGTAACCACATAGGGGCTTGTTGTTGGTTTTCTTCAAGAAGCGCTTCCCAGTTGTCTGGGTAGGCTTCTTTTACTTGTTTAATAAACCAGTTTGGATGGTTATATAAACATACTGGTATTTGCTTGGCTTTTTCTTCCAGCTCGCTTTGTTGGCGCTGAAAACTTCGCAAAATAGCGTTGATTAAGCCTTTTAAACCTAATGCACGCATTTGGCCTAGGGCGTTAACGGTTTCAGAAATGGCGGCATGCGGTGGCACGCGCATATGCTGCAGCTGATAAATACCTACATACAACAAAAACTGAAAAATACGGCGTTTACCCTTAAGTGGCTGCTCTACTAAATGTTGGCAGTAGTTTTCAAGGCTAGGTAGGTAGCGTAATACGCCATAACAAATTTGCTGTAATAGTGCTTTGTCTTTCGGGGGCAGCCCTTGACTGGCAAATGGCAGTTCTTGATTTAGCGATGCGCCTTTATCAACCACGTTATATAAAGTTTCTGCGGCAAGCGCACGTACGTTTTGAACATTACTCATTGTTTTCGCCTAATACGGTGCCTGGAGTTACCCAGTCACTACGACCATTTAAAAAGTCGCTAATTGCCATTGGTTTTTTACCTTGTGGTTGCAGCTGTGTAATACACAATGCCTGCTTACCACACGCCACTACAATGCCGTTTTTATCGCTTGATAAAACTTCGCCGGCATTGCCTGTTTGTTCAACGACTGAAGCTTGGTAAATTTTTACACTTTGCTCACTCATTTGAGTAAAGCACACAGGCCATGGATTGAACGCACGAATATTACGCTCAATTTGAACGGCATCCATTGTCCAATCAATATTTGCTTCTTCTTTTGAAAGCTTTTTAGCGTAATTTGCCTGCTCGTCGTTTTGTGGCTCAGCAGTAAGTTCGCCATTGGCTAACTTATTAACGGTTTGAATAAGCGCTCCGGGACCAAGTTCAGCTAGTTTAGTGTATAAGCTGGCACTGGTTTCATCTGCAGCAATAGGGCAGCGGCTAATATGTAACATGTCGCCGGTATCAAGCCCTTCATCCATTTGCATTATGGTTACGCCGGTTTCTTCATCGCCAGCCCAAATTGCCCGCTGTATTGGCGCAGCACCGCGCCAGCGCGGTAAAATAGAGCCATGCACATTTAAACACCCTAAGCGTGGCGCCTCTAAAATGGCTTTGGGTAAAATTAAGCCATAGGCCACCACAATCATGATATCGGCATTTAAGCTTTTAAGCTCTGTTAGGGCCTCTTCATTTTTTAATGATTGTGGCTGAAAAACAGGTAGTTCATGTTCAAGCGCAAGCGCTTTTACTTCACTGGCTTTTAGCTTTTTACCCCGCCCAGCAGGGCGGTCTGGTTGGCTGTAAACACCAACAATTTGGTGTTCGCTTTGAATTAACGCTTGTAGGTGACGAGCGGCAAAGTCCGGCGTACCGGCAAATATAATGCGTAGTGGTTTTGTCACTGAGTTTTCCTAAGGTGCTTATTACTTCGCGGCAAATTTAGCTTCTTTTTCAAGCTTTTTGCGAATACGTTGACGCTTTAATGGCGATAGGTAATCAATAAATAGTTTACCTTGTAAGTGATCGAGTTCGTGTTGAATACAAATAGCTAATAGCTCATCTGCATCTAGTACAAATTCTTCACCGTTTTCGTTAAGAGCAGCAACGGTTACGGTTTCAGCACGGTCTACTTTTGCGTAAGAGTTAGGTACTGATAAACAGCCTTCTTCGCTAATTGTTGAACCATCTTTTTTAATGATTTGTGGGTTAATTAAAACCAGTGGTTCGTCGCGTTCTTCTGATACGTCGATCACTACAATACGTTGATGAATATCAACCTGTGTAGCAGCTAGCCCAATGCCGTTTTCATCGTACATTGTCTCTAGCATGTCTTTTACTATTTGGCGAACGTTGTCATCAACCTGAGCCACTTCTTTTGCTACCGTACGTAAACGCTCATCTGGAAATCTTAAAACTTCTAACCTAGCCATAGTTACCTTTTTACACTTGTGCTTAATTTAGGGTATTGTATGCTCTTATTTTAGCCATTCGCGTTCCCCTTTAACAGGTTTTGGTCAATAATAATGAAAAAACAATACAAGGAAGCCCAATGAAATCCCAATTGGCTGCAATTATGTTTGCACTAAGCACTGCCTTTCCAGCAGTTGCTGATGTTTTACAAATAAAAAAAGATGCTCCAAAACAATATGTTGTAAAAAAAGGTGATACCCTTTGGGATATTTCCGGCATTTATCTAGAAGAGCCATGGCTGTGGCCAGAGCTTTGGCAAATGAACCCGCAAATAGATAACCCGCATCTGATTTATCCAGGCGATGCACTCGCGTTAGTGTATGACGCCGACGGTAACCCGCGTTTAGTTATTAATAAAGCGTACAGGAAGTTATCGCCACAGGGGCGTATTACACCAAAAGGTAACAACGCCATCACCACTTTGCCACTTGAAATAATTAAACCTTATTTAAGTTATGAGCAAGCGATTAACAGCGATGACATAGATGATAAGCCGTATATTTTAGGGGCAAACGAAAATACTAAAACGCAAACGTTAGGTCATATTTTATACGCCAAGGGCGATTTGAAAGTACACAAAGCGTATGCTATTTATCACAAAGGCGAACCTTACATAGATACACAAACTGGTGAAGAGCTAGCTACTCGCGCTACGTATGTAGGCATGGCTCGTGCATTTAGAACGGGTGATGAAAGCAATGGGGTTCCGTCCTCTTTACGTGTTGAGTCAGTAAAACAAGAGATTCAACAAGGTGATTTTTTACTTCCCGCAATGCAAGGACAAATGTTACCAGCGTACTTTAATATGCATCGTCCACAGCAAAGTGTATCAGGGCGTGTTATTGCATCTCCACGCCAAGTAAGAGAATTCAGCACAATGGATGTAGTGGTGCTAAACTTAGGTGCTGAGCAACAAATAGAAGTTGGTCATATCCTCGATTTAGAACGCCAATCACCCACTGTTATTGATGGCCCGCGAGGACCGCGTTATCCAGAGGATTCGAGCAAGTTTGAAAAGCTTTTATCTGATGCGGGTGAATTTTTTGGTAGCGAGCCAAATGAAGACACCACAACATGGACAATGCCATACGAAAAAGTGGGTGAGTTAATAGTATTTAAAGTGTATGACAAAGTGAGTTATGCATTAATAACAAAAAATCAGCACCCAATTCGCGTTGGAGATAGTGTAGTAATTCATTAAGTTGTAGCGAGTCGGTGCTCTAGGAGAGAGCATGGATCAGTCATCTGGCAAGCTAGCCCACTGGCTTGCCTTTTATATGTGTAAAGGCTTAGGTATTAAAACACTGCTAGCCTTATCACATACTCACCCCCTCGAATCATTATTTGATTTAAACCAAAGTGAATTACAACAGCTTGGCCTAACCCAAAACCAAGCCTGCAACTTACTCAATACAAACTGGCAGCAAGTAAACCATTACGAGCAACAAATTCAGCAGCTTAACATTACGGTAGTATGTATTTTTGATGCGCTTTACCCCGCTGAACTAAAACACATAGCCAGTGCCCCTTTATTACTATTTTGCAAAGGCGATATAGCGCTATTATCTAGTCCTCAAGTGGCCATAGTTGGTAGTAGAAACGCAACACCTACGGGGCTTGAAATAGCTTCGGAGCTTGCATATCAGCTTACTTTAGCCGGTATTACTGTTACCTCGGGCATGGCGCGGGGAATTGATGGTGCCGCGCACAAAGGGGCATTGGCCAATAATGGCAATACAATTGGTGTATTAGGGACAGGGGTTGATATTTACTACCCCAAGCGCCATAAATTATTAACAGACCAAGTATTAGAGCATGGCTTATTAATCAGTGAGTTTTTACCGGGGACCGCTGCTAATGCGCATAACTTTCCGCGCAGAAACCGTATCATATCGGGGTTGTCTTTAGGCGTGGTTATTGTAGAGGCTGAAATCAAAAGCGGTTCATTAATTACGGTGCGTTACGCTATTGAGCAAAATAAAGAGGTCTTTGCTGTGCCGGGCTCTATTAAAAACCCTTTATCGCAAGCGAGTCATTTTTTAATAAAGCAGGGCGCTAAGTTAGTCGAAAATGTAACAGATATTTTAGATGAGGTGAGCTTTTCTTACCAAAGCGGTCTATATAATAAAGAGGAACCTGTAAGTAAACAGCCGCAATGTGAGGTGTTAAATAGTATAGGGTATGAGGTGACAAGTGTTGATGAAATTGTAAATCGCACTAAGTGGCCAATCGATAAAGTGTTGGCAAGGTTACTCGATTTAGAATTAGACGATGAAATAGAGCGAGTATTAGACGGGTATATAAAGCTAAGCACAGGAAGGTAATATGTTTGATATTCTCATGTATCTTTTTGAAAACTACATTCACAGTGAAGCTGATATTTATATTGAAGAAAACGAGCTTACCGATGAATTACTTCGCGCGGGTTTTAATAAGACCGAAATTTATAAAGCGTTAAATTGGCTTGAGCAATTGGCTGATTTACAACGCAGCGATGAGTCGCCTTACCTAATTACAAAGCCACACCAAGCGATGCGCATATTTACCGATAGCGAATGCAAAATGTTAAACGTTGAATGCCGTGGTTTTTTAATGTTTTTAGAACAAATAAGGGTGGTTAACAGTGTAACCCGTGAAATGGTCATGGACCGGCTTGCCGCATTAGATAAACTTTATATTTCGCTTGATGACTTAAAGTGGGTGGTGCTTATGGTGTTATTTAACGTACCAGGTTCAGAAGAGGCCTACGAGCAAATGGAAGACCTCATATTTGACGAACCCACCGAACTTCTACATTAAAATTGTATGCCAAACCACTTAAACATATATGCACAGCTTGTATCTTTAAGTGGTTTGGGTATATTAGGCGAAAATTCAGCAACCCATTAGGAACCTCATGAGTAAAATCGACCATTCGCTTTTCTCGGCGGATAAACACGCCTTAGAAAAAGAATACGAAGTCTGCCCACAATGTGGTTCTGAATTAGTGATCCGTAACTCTAAAACAGGCCCGTTTTTGGGTTGTGCGAGTTACCCTAAATGCGATTTTATTCGTCCATTAGCGCATCACGACAGCAACGAAATTAAAGTTCTTGAAGATTCAGCCTGCCCACAGTGCACAAAACCGCTGGTGGTTAAAAACGGCCGTTATGGCATGTTTATTGGTTGTACAGGGTACCCTGAGTGTCATTACATCGCCCACGATGATGAGCCGAATAATAACGATGAAGTATTACCTAGCTGCCCTAAATGCAAAAAAGGGCAGCTTGTTGCACGCAGCAATAAATTTGGTAAAACGTTTTACTCATGCGACTGTTACCCGAGTTGTAAATACACGCTAAATAACAAACCCATAGCCAAGCCATGCCCTAAGTGCGATTGGCCGCTTGTTATTGAGAAAAAAATGGCCAATGGTATTGTGCTACAGTGCCCACAAAAAAGTTGCCTGCAAAAACTTACCACTACTGATTAATATAAATTTCTGGAGCATATTTTGTCAGACCTTTCTACATTGCCTACGGCTATATCTTGCTTAGAGCAAGGCGACGTTATTTTATATCCTACTGAAGCCGTTTATGGCTTAGGGTGTGATCCAGATAATCAGCAAGCTGTTGAGAAATTGCTAGAAATAAAACAGCGTCCCGTTGAAAAGGGCCTTATTTTAATCGCTGATAACTACGGTCAGTTATTAAAGTATGTTGACGATGTAAAGCTACCAATGGATAAGCGCGCTGATATTTTTTCTAGTTGGCCTGGTGCTATTACTTGGGTCATGCCTGCTGCTAAAAATACGCCTAAATGGTTAACAGGCCAGTTTGATACGATTGCCGTACGGGTAACAAATCATCCAAGTGTTAAGCGCTTATGCCAGCAATTAGGTAAGCCGCTGGTTTCTACTAGTGCTAATTTAACTGGTCAGCCCACGGTAACTAGTATTGAACAGGCCAAGCAGCAATTTGCAGAGCAAGTTGGCTTTTATGTTGACGAGCCGTTAGGCGGGAACACGCAACCCAGTACAATAAAAGATGCCATGACCGGCAAAGTGTTTAGAGGTTAATATGCAAAGCGAATTATTAGAACAAGTAAAAACCTACTTTATGGCTTTGCAAGACACTATTTGCCAAGGCTTAGAGAAGGCTGATGGCAGTGCAAAGTTTGTAGAAGACAGTTGGCAGCGCGCTGAAGGTGGCGGTGGTCGTACCCGAGTAACCACTAACGGCAATGTAATAGAGCAAGGCGGCGTAAACTACTCGCATGTGTTTGGTGCATCTATGCCGGGCTCTGCGACCGCTCATAGGCCAGAGCTTGCAGGGCGAAGCTTTCATGCATGTGGTGTTTCATTAGTTATTCATCCAAAAAACCCACATGTTCCTACAAGTCATGCCAATGTACGCTTTTTTATAGCCGAAAAAGAAGGCGAAGAGCCTATTTGGTGGTTTGGCGGCGGGTTTGACTTAACGCCGTTTTACCCCGTTTTTGAAGATGTACAACATTGGCACCAAGTTGCACACGACATTTGTGCACCTTTTGGTGAACAAGTGTATCCAAAGTACAAAACCTGGTGCGATGAATATTTTTATCTAAAACACCGCGACGAAACACGCGGTGTGGGTGGCTTATTTTTTGATGACTTAAACGAGTTAGGATTTGAGCAGAGCTTTGCATTTATGCAGTCGGTTGGTAATGGCTTTTTAGATGCTTACTTACCTATTATTGAGCGCCGTAAAAATGATGAATTTACACAGCAACAACGTGACTTTCAATTGTATCGCCGCGGTCGTTACGTAGAGTTTAACCTTGTGTGGGATAGAGGCACTTTATTTGGCTTGCAAAGCGGTGGGCGCACAGAGTCTATATTGATGTCGATGCCGCCACTGGCGCGCTGGGAATACAACTATAAGCCCGCGCCTGACAGCGCAGAGGCTAATTTGTATCAATACTATTTACGTCCACAAGAGTGGCTAAGTACTAAACAGACTGATTTAATAGCCAGAGAGTGGCAATTGTAAATAATAAAATGAGTTAAAAAAGGCGCATATCAGCGCCTTTTTGCTAAGTAGTTAATAATTAGTGCTCATTAATCATATGCGTGGCAAGTTGTCCAAAAGATTGCTTTAACCCTTCACGCAGTAGGGGGTTGTCTACTTCTATATCGAGGGTTTTATTCATACAATACATCCACTGATCGCGCAGGTCTTTATTTATAGTAAACGGCATATGGCGCTTGCGTAGCATAGGTTGGCCATGCTTTTCAGTAAATAGGTTAGGCCCGCCTAACCAACCCGATAAAAATTCAAAAAACACTTGGCGAATTCTATCTAATGGCAGAGGATGCATATCATATAATGGTTTGGCGTATTCATCGCTGGCCATTATGTCGTAGAATCTATTAGCAATAGCACGGGTACCTGCTTCTCCACCAATTATTTCATACGGTGTTTTCTCAGGAGTGGGCGCTGGTTGCTCAGGGGCTGGTTTAGATTTTGAAAAAAGTCGTTTAATCATATTACTTATCATCGTTAATAGGCAGTATATAGCTGCAAAGAGGTTGTTTTAAAATGGACAAATATGCGGTTTTTGGAAATCCAATCAAACATTCAAAATCCCCCGCGATACATAAACAATTTGCTGTATCTTTGGGTGAGCAAATCGACTACCGCGCAATATTAGCACCTATCGATGATTTTGAAAAAACAGTAACTGCCTTTTTTGAGCAAGGCGGGGTAGGCGCAAATGTAACTATGCCATTTAAAGAGCAAGCGTATGCCATGGCTGATGAACTCACCCCGCTTGCTAAAATTGTTGGTGCCGTTAATACACTTAAAAAACGCAAAGATGGCACGTTATTAGGCGATAACACCGATGGCGTAGGCTTTGTAAACGATTTACTTGCCAATGAAGTGATAATTACTAATAAGCGTATTTTGATTATTGGTGCGGGTGGCGCAGCAAGAGGGGTAATATTACCTTTACTTAAACACAACCCTTCAGAAATCATTATTGTTAATCGTACGGCAAAAAAAGCGCAAGACTTAGCTTTGCTATTTGCTGAATATGGAAAAGTTTCAGGCTATGGATTTGATGATTTACCAGTAAGCGACTACTCACTTATCGTAAACTCTACATCAAGTAGTATGAATAACGAACTTCCGGCGCTTGATAAAAAACACTTAACTCGCTGTGATGTAGCTTATGATATGTTTTACTCCCAGCAAAATACCGTATTTATGAACTGGGTTGCACAGCATAATACAAATACTAAGCTGTTAGATGGTAGTGGTATGTTGGTAGGTCAAGCCGCACAGGCATTTTTTGTATGGCGTAATAAAATGCCAGCCATACTTCCTGTTGTTAAAGCACTTAAACAAGGCATGCTTAAATGAATCAAGCTATACAGTTTATAGACAGACTCGAGTTTAGAGAACCTTCCCACCAATTAGTCTTTTATGCACAAGTAACAGGAATGCTGGTGGAGTGTGTTATAGATTTACGAAAGCTAGGGCTTAAAGATGAAAGCCACGCAACGCAGCATTTTGATAAGTACCGATTTGATTATGAAGAATGTGCCGAGCAACTTATAGAAGATGAAAGTTATAACTCGGCAGGGCAAATAGAAGTGAATTTAGCCGATCTCAGCTAGATACTCGTCTTTTAATTGCACATAGTTATCTGCCGATACTTTTAAAAAAGCAAGCTCTTGCTCTGTTAATGGGCGAGCTTGTTTAACTGGACTACCAACATATAAATAACCAGACTCCAATCGTTTATTTGGCGGTACTAATGAACCCCCACCAATAATAACGTCGTCCTCTACTATTACATTATCCATTACAATAGCACCCATACCGACAAGTATACGGTTTCCAAGTGTACATCCGTGCAGCATAACCTTGTGCCCTACTGTCACATCATCACCAATAATAAGTGGGTAACCATCTGGGTTGTTTTTAGTGGCGCGCGATAAATGAAGAACACTACCATCTTGTATATTGGTACGTTCACCAATACGTATATAGTTAACATCACCTCGTGCTGCTACTAGAGGCCACACACTAGAGTTGTCACCAATAGTAATATCGCCTACCAAAACAGACGATTCATCAACATAAACAGACGAATTGAAAGAGGGAGTTATACCTTTATAAGAACGGATAGCCATATATATACCTTTTAAATACCAGTTATAGTTGTTTGAGTGTAACAGCAACACTTAAATAGTGGCCAGAAAAGGCCTGTTTTGGTTATAAAACTACCTGTTATAGAGGGTTTAGTTTATATATTGACCGAACAGTGCTTTTTTTTAGTTTTTCTTTAAAAAAGTGCTTGCGTAAAAATCTGTTCTCCCTATAATGCGACCCCACTGAGACGGGGAACGCCAACGCATAGCGAGGCGCGAGCTGCTCAGAGAGTTAAGTAAAACTTCGG
>NZ_PNCU01000035.1:0-29900 GCF_005886915.1 Pseudoalteromonas sp. S3776
CCTGTTAAAGCAGAGCCTGAAATAGCTGAACAACCAGAAACGCCAGAGCCTGGTAAAACAGAGCCTGAAATAGCTGAACAACCAGAAACGCCAGAGCCTGTTAAAGCAGAGCCTGAAGTAGCTGAGCAACCAGCAACACCAGAGCCTGTTAAAGCAGAGCCTGTAGCAGCTGAGCAACCAGTTACTACAAATGCAACTCAAAAAGATGCAAATGCTAAAACGGCTATCACCAAAGGCGCGGCAAGTGCACCAATGGCACAGCCGACACCTGTTGCTGATAGCGACGTAAAGCATACATCAGTTGCCATGGCACACGACAAACGTGAGTTAGTGCCTGATAGCGGCTTACGCGCAGGTTCAATTAAACCAGCAGGTCGTGCAAGTTCTGCAATGACTAAAACAATGAGCGCTGAGTAACCCTTAGCCTAATTAAAAAGCCCCGCTATTAATAAATAGCGGGGCTTTTTTGTTTTAAAACCTGTCTTGTCCTGAAATGTATTTTCTCATTTGCCCCTCTTTCGCTTCTCTTTGTGCAATAGATCTTTATTAGCAAAAATAAATAGCTGCGTTGCTTCTCGCCTAAGCAAACTTTATGACTCCAGCCAAACTTAAAAACCTTGAATAATAGTAACTTGTAGACGCACAACTTATTGGCGTGCCGGGCAAAGCCCGTAATAAACGTATATTCACAAAGAGGATATGAGACGCTGCGCTTTTAGAGAACAAATGAAAAAATAATTGTTTAAATTGGTGTTGTTTTCTCATTTTATTCTCATTCACTTTTCTTTGTGCAATAGACTTTTAAGTGGCTTTACTACCTAGCAAAAATAAAAAAGCGCGATATAAATATCGCGCTCTTAAATCGGCTTTTAATTAGATCAAATGAGTTTACTCACTTTCACTTTCCATAAAACGTTGTAGTTGATCTTTTAAGTTAGGTGGAATGCCTTTAATGACTAGTGTATCGGTCGCTTCATTGTAAGTTACACGCTCGCCTAAATGTTTGCGCTCAAAACTTACACTTACACCGCCGCCTAAGCCCGAGAACTTAACCATACTGGTCACGGTTTTTTTATCAACGGGGAAAGAGTCTTCTAAATCGTAGCTTTGCTCTTTACAAAAGCTGTCAAATGGACTGTCATCGCCTTTAGTTAAAGTCGCCGAAAGTTCAGTTACGCTTGCATCTTCACCTGTGGTTACACAGTCATTACAGTAGTCAAATACTTGCTTACGTAATTCGTCTTTTTCTGATTTATCAAACTCCTGCTCAGATAAATAATCTTCAACAGCGCTGAGCATCACTTGGCTTTGTTGTTTAGGGTCTATGCCCTCTTCACACCCTAAAAAATCTAAGAAAAAGTCTGCTACTTTTCTCCCTGCTCGCCCTTTAATAAACGAAATATAACGATTGTCGTCAGCTTGTGTGTCCCATGCGGTTAAATCAATGCGAGCTGCTAATTGCATGCGCGATATATCTAAGTGGCGCGACGCTGCTAAATCGAGCTCTGAGGTCATGCTGTAGTGCTCTTTAATGTTGATCATAGCTATTAGCATGTAATCAGTAGCCACATACTGATAATGACAAAATACTAAATAACCGGTTTCACTAAAGGCGTACTTATCAAGCTCTTCTTTTAAAACCGTAGATGCTTGCTCGGTCATGTGCCAAAAGCCTAATTCGTCGTTACGATAGCTTTGCATTGCTGACGCTACAACACTGTTTTTATCGCCACTAAATGCACAGTAACCTTTGCCTGGCTTTGAGTTGTATGCATGATGGAGTTGTTCGATAAAAACAGCGACTTTATCATTAATCACCATTTCATCGTTTCGGAGGTGAATTTGCGTATCGTCGTCTTTTTTGTCTACATAATGAACGACTAATTTTTTAACGTCTGTTGTCATCTTTGTTTTTCACGCCTCTGGTGTTAAAATACGAGAATATAACTCTTTTATTGAACCAACTGATGCCAATCTTATCAAAATACTCTAATGAAGAAGTAGAACAAATCGTCGATCAGCTCATTGATGTGCTAACGCAACATAATGCGCCGGTTGATTTAAGCCTTATGTGTTTAGGAAATTCTATCACGCATATCCTAAAAGAGCATGTACCTGCAGGGAAAAGACAAGCCGTAACTGAGAACTTTGCAAAAGCACTTGCTCAGTCGGTTAAATAAATTATATGAATTTATCGCAGCACAATCATTTTTCATCTAAAGCGAGTCAGTTATTAAGTTGGGGCCATTGGTTCACTTTTGCAAACATTGGTTTAGCGCTTTTTATTAGCCTAAGTTTTTTATTTGCTGATTCACCGCCAACTAGCTTTATGGGTATTACCTATATGTTAGTGACGTGGTTAAGCCATACGAGCTTTATCGCTTTTTTAGCGTTTGTGCTGACGGTATTTCCTTTAAGCTTAGTGTTTCCTTATCCCCGCCATATTCGAGGTATGGCTGCCGTTATTGCAACACTTGGGGCATCTATATTAACGCTTGATGCATATGTATATGTTAATTTGGGCTACCACTTAAGCTCTTCTGCGCTACCGGAAATTATTTCTTTACTATGGCATCGCCTTACTAGCTCACCGGCCCTTACTACATTGTTAGCTGGGGGGATTGTTTTACTTATTTTAGGCTTTCAGCTAGTTGTAAGTAACTATACATGGCAGCATTTAGCGCGTTTAAAACAACTTAAGTTTGCCCGTTTTGCCAGCTCGTTTTTAGTATTGTGTTTTGCACTTAGCCACAGTATTCACATTTGGGCCGATGCAAATTTAAAGTTTGATATAACGAAGCAAGATAACGTTTTACCGCTTTCGTACCCTACAACCGCTAAAAGTTTATTAGCTAAAAATGATTTACTCGACATTGAAAGCTACAAACAAGCTCACGATGTAAGAATTAATAATCAAAACGTTAATTATCAAATTCCTTCGCCTTTACAAAAGTGCGACGATTACACCGAGCAACAAGTTGATATTTTTGTATTTGAGAGCGACGAACAGTTAAAACAGTTTGTTGCTAAACATGAAAACCTACATAGGACTGATCAGTTTTTACAGCCAACACACCATGGCGATAGCTTATTTAGTTTAGTGTATGGCTTACCTTCTTTTTATAAAATGAGTATTTTATCAGAGCAAACCTTGCCTGCATGGCAAAGCCAACGAAGAAGCATTGAACTTACGGGCATTGAAGAATTAAGCTTTATAAACGACCAAGCCCACTCAAACAGTGCGATTAGAATTATAAAAGCAGAGGATGCCCCTTCTCCACGCAATGACGACACGCATATTTTTGCCTTTAGCTTAGCGAATAATAGCTCAGAAGTAGTTACATCATCGGTGTTATACAGCTCTGATAAGCAAATAGCCAAGGTAGACGGGCTTATTCAACCTAGTGATATTATTGCAACCAGTGTAGGGCAATACTTAAACTGTAAGTCTGTTGTTACGCAAACCATGCTAGGTGAAAACCTCTATAAGAAAAAAACAGATACCGGCGTTAACTACTCGCAAGGTGTAGTTATTGCTTACAAAAAAGATAGAATTACGCTTATAGATTCAGACGGTAACTATAAAAATATATCTGCCGCTGAAGGTTTTTCTATAGAGCAAAGTCTCGATATCCCGTTTTTAGTACAAAGTATTAAAAAGCTAAAAACCTACACACAATAGTCCTATCCCTTAACCTAGCTTGCTATACCACCAAGCTAGGTTATATTTACTAAATCATAGTAAACGCTCAGGGATGAACTTAATGCAAAAACACACACTTTTTTTATGCGCAGTAATGGTACTTCCACTTTCTCTGCATGCGCAAAATGCCACAACCTACTATAAATGCGTGACAAAAAACGGCACTATCTTTTCGCAATTCCCATGTAAAGATAACGCTACCGCCTACACAATTAATACTGTATCAGGAATTAATACTGCACCGGCGCAAGATTACACAAAAGAGCTAAACGCACTCGAGCGCGAACGTATTGTGCTTGATCTGCAAGCAGAATTGAGAAGCAATAATAATAAGTTAGCAATTATAAAACGTAAGAAAGACCGCGCTGAGTACAATCAGCAACAGCGACTTAATCGAATTTTAGATGACGAGGATAAAAAGTTAATTAGCAAAGATATAACCAAGCAGTTAAAAATAATAAATAAAGAGCATAAAAAGCAAACAACCGAAATTGAAAAACGTATTAAAAAGTTAGAGAAAAAAATAGCCTCCTTCCAATAGCATAGCTTTTACCATCACACTCAATTATGCTTTAAGCGCAAAGTATAAAAACCGAGAATATTTATCTTGGTTTTAAACTTAAAATAACATACCCTTAACAACTATAGAGTTAAAGCTCTAACGTGTATAACGTATCCGCACCACTAACACTAAAAACGTTATATGCACTTTTTTAAGGAGTGTTTATGCAGCCACGCCACATAGCAGAATTAATTTTAACGGGCTTTAAAAAGCATTATCAGCTGTTTCAAAAAACTACCGCTCAAGCCCCGCTTGCCTTCGCTAAACGTGATTGGCAGCATATTAATGACATAAGTAAACTGCGCATTAGTTATTACGATGACAGAGTAAACGAAACAACAAAAGCATTAAAACAGGCACACTTAACTGAGCACTTAGATGAACAGCTTTGGCTAGAAGTAAAAAAACTGTACCAACGTTTTTTATGCTTCCACCCTCAAGCTGAACTTGCCGAAACGTTTTATAACTCAGTATTTTGCCGTTTGTACCACAGGCGCTATTTTCATAACGACTTTATATTTGTACAAGCCACATTAAAAGATGCGCCTGCTATTCCTGTTGAGGCAGAATACCGAAGCTACTTTCCTGTGGTTGATGGTTTAAAACCCACTATAAAGCGCATTATTGAACATTTTGATTTTAAAGCCCCATTTGTAAATTTAGAGCGTGATATACGTTTGCTCGTAAAAGCATTTTATAAACAAGCGCCCGACACACACCACCAACCTTGGCAAATGCGTTTTGATATTTTGCACGCACCTTTTTATCGTAATAAAGCAGCCTATATTGTGGGCAGAGTGGTCTCTCAAAGTGGTGTACAGCCTTTTATTATCGCGGTACTTCATCATGAAGATAAAGGTTTATATCTCGATGCACTGTTAACCAAATCATCGCAAATGCGGGTTATTTTTGGCTTTGCACGTGCCTATTTTATGGTAGAAACCCATGCGCCTTCGGCTATGGTGCGATTTTTAAATCAACTTATGCCTAATAAAACGCTTGCTGAGCTCTACAATGCCATCGGGTTTCATAAACAAGGCAAGACTGAGTTTTACCGTGAGTTTTTACATCACTTATCTCACTCAAACGATAACTTTATAATAGCGCCAGGCACCCCGGGCATGGTGATGATGGTATTTACGCTGCCCTCATTTGGTTACGTCTTTAAAGTTATTAAAGACAAGTTTGGCGAAAGCAAACCGTTTGGCCGCGATACCGTACTTAAACGCTATCAATTGGTAAAAAGTCACGATCGGGTTGGCCGCATGGCCGACACCATAGAGTACTCTAACGTCGTATTTCCTTTGGCTCGCTTTGATAGTAAATTACTAGCGCAGCTGCATAAAACCATTGGCTCATCTATGGTTATTGAAGGGCCGTGGCTTATTATAAAGCACTTATATATTGAAAGGCGCATGACACCGCTCAATTTATTTTTAGAAAATGCAAGCGAAGAAAGTGCCGCCGATGCAATAGAAGAATACGGACAAGCTCTTAAAGAAATGATTGCGGTAAATATATTCCCAGGCGATATGCTGCTTAAAAATTTTGGCGTAAGCAAACACAGCCGAATTATTTTTTACGATTATGATGAGGTTCAGTACTTAACTGATATGAACTTTAGAGCCTTACCTAAGGCCAAAAGCTATGATGATTACTTAACCGATGAACAAAGCTACTCAGTTGCGCCACAGGATGTTTTTCCTGAGCAACTTTGTACCTTTGTAATGCCAAACCCAAAGTACAAACAGTTTTTGCTCAGTACACACCCCGAGCTTGTTGATGTTAGCTTTTGGAAGCAAGCTCAACAAAATATCAAAAAGGGCTATGTTAGTCACATATACCCATACCCGACAGCACAACGCTTTATTCATCACTGGTAAGCGTTAAAGGACACACAATGAACATAAGTAAAATAGATTTAAATTTGCTGGTTTACCTTGATACTCTATTGCGCGAGTGCAATGTAACCCGCGCCGCTAACCAGTTAAGTATTACTCAACCGGCCATGAGTAACGGCCTTAAGCGCTTACGCAATTTGTTTAACGATCCTATTTTGGTGCGCACCAGTGAAGGTATGGTTCCTACAGAGCGCGCTATAGAGCTGCAGCCAGTTATTCGCGGTATATTAATGACTCTAGAGGAAACCCTCGCACCGAATCGTGAATTTGAAGCCAGCCAAAGTAAACGTGTATTTAGAATAATGGCCAGTGACTACGCAGCCAGTACCTTAGCGCCAAAGCTTTTAAGTAAACTTCATGAAGAAGCACCCGATACAACGTTAGATATACTCACACCAAGTGATGTAACATTCCATGATGTTGAAAATGGTAAAGTGGATATGGCCATTAACCGCTTTGAAAACCTACCGCAATCTTTTCATCATAAACGTATTTGGAAAGACAGCTTTTGCTGCTTAGTAAAAGCCGACAACCCAATTATCGAAAATTTCAGCCTAGATAGCTATTTAAAAGCGCGTCATATCTGGGTAAGTAAAACCGGCTTTGGGGTAGGTGTAGGAATGGACCCTAAAGATGTACAAAAGCTAGGTTGGGTTGATGAAGCACTTGCTCATTTTGGTAAACACCGAAATATTGCCACGTTTACCCGTAATTACCACGTAGCCATTCATTTAGCCAAAGAGCAAAACTTAGTAGCAACCTTACCTTCAAAAGCTGCCAATATTTACTTAGATGATGCAGGCCTTAAAATTTTAGAGCCGCCATTTCCTATACCGCCTTTTGAGCTTGATATGATTTGGAGCCCTTTACTACATCGCGACGCAAGTCATATTTGGTTGCGCCAAAAAGTAGCCGAAGTGGCAGATGAACTTAAATAACCTTATTACAAAAGCCATGTAAAATTTGCGAGGTTATATTAATTTAAATAACCTCGCTTGCTATTAATAATATATAATAAACTTAAATTTCAAACACTTAAAAACAAATCGAAAACTTGGAATGCCCTTTGCTCTATTTACTATGACATTTAAATTCATGTAAAGAGAGGTCATTATGAATACCCATCAAGGAACCGAAGCAACTCATATTACTGACATCATCCAAGTAATGAACAGTGGCATTGATTTTTATCAAAAAGCGCAAGAAAAAGTTGAAGACCCAGCCATTGGCGCATTATTTCAACGCATGATTGACGCACGAAAAGTAAGTGTTGAGCGCTTACAACCTTATGCAGTTAACGAAAAAGGCGAGCGTGAAGACGGCTCTTCTTTTGCTGTAGAAGCGCGCAGAGCTTACACCGCCCTGCTCACTACTTTCAGCTCTGATAACGATAAAACATACGTTAAGGAGCTTGAAGAAGTAGAAGATAAAACTCTTGAAGAAATTAAAGCAGCTATGGACAAACCACAGCCCGCTGATTGTGAAGCTGCATTAGCTAAAACGTTATTAACCATGCAAAGTTGCCATACAGAAATGAGCCGCATGCAAAAGCACTAAGTACTTAAATGGCTTAGTTAAAATTTAACTAAGCCATTTTAAATTATTTTTCCAAAGTCATAGCTATAGCTGCATATTGTCTAAACCAATTGATTCTGCCTACTGCATGTCTCATTATATTATTAGAACGATTTATAATTGATGGCTCAAATTTAGACAGCTCTCGCCAATCATAAGAGAATGCAATTTGCTCACTTTTTTGACTAATACCATCTCCAGTTACAAATTGCGGTATAGGTCCAGGTCCAATGGCGATGCGTTCAATGGCGGTTTTTGCTAAACACTTCATAACATCTACATTATTCAAGTATCCCTCTTTATCAGCTACAACAAAAAACCCAACATCGATATGACCATGACTAATATCTTCATATCTTTCGTACGATTCTCCGCGACGGTCCCAATTATAATTCCATGTGCAGGCACCATCATTCTGAAATTCGAGGTTTTCTGTAAAAAAATCTATTATGCCCATTATTTTTGTTTTGTAAAAATCAGGTCTATCACCCCATTTATCCAAGTAGAGCATAGCAGTTGCCATAGTTAGATTATGATTATGTGCTAAAGGGTTACTGTATAAACCAGTATCGCCATAATTCTCATTATAAAGATTTACATAGTAAAAGCTGCCTTTTATAGCTGAGTTCTTACTATCGCTGTATGAGCTTTCATGGCTGTCAACAATCTTATGAGCACTCAATGTATATGAATCGGCAAAAGAGAAATAATCCGTTAGATTTTCTGTTCTAATTATATCAACTATACGCATAATACCGTTTAAAATCATACCATCAGTCAATACAGTTATACTTGAATCACTAAGTGATCTCTCCCAACCGGGCGCAATCTTATCTCTTTCGTTTAAAAAAAGTTTAGGTGCTCGTTTATAATTATTCGATGCAGAAAAGCTATTTCTATTTCGTGTTATATCTGTATCACTAAGCATTTTATTAGCTAACTCTACAGCTAAATCTAAATACTCGAGGTTTTTGGTTACACTATAAAAGTGTAGGTATGTTCTTAACCAATAATACCCATTCCACGCATACTCGTTTCCTGTGTTAGCTGTATTGTTAATAAGTGGGTTACCTGGATATTTGATAGATATCATTTCAGCTAACTCAGAGATAGTATTTACAGCTGAGACATTAGGATTAGGTACATCTAATCCTATTATTAAATCATCTGGTGTAATATTGTGGAATTCAAAAAATGAGTCCTCTTTTACAGATATTAGTTGTGGGTCTCCTGAGGCGCTTACCCCGAAATTACGGCTATTCTCAAAGTTATTTAAGTCGATTAATCCTAAACCCTGCAGTGCGCCTTCTGAAAATTTATTAGACCTTCTAAATAACCAGTCGAATGAGATATCTATAGGATCAATATAGTCTTTTTTTACTGAAACACTTTTGACCCCGTCGGAAGCAATTAACTCTCCATCTTTTACTGTAATTTCTAGAAAACGTGTTTGATAAAAATTAAGCTTATTCCATATACCTGGGTATTTATCACCAAACTTCATTTGTACACTTGACTGATTAAATAATACAAACTCCTTTGTATTAGAATTAGATAGTAAATAGGTTTTCTTAGATGGGTCACTTGGTACTTCACCGAGCCACACTACAATTTTAAACGGACCTGTTGGTTGCCATACGTCAAAACTGGCATAACTGTCGACGCCATTGAACCTTATAGCGGTATCAGCCAGAACTGTTTTCACATTAAATGAAAGTATTAATAACAGGGTAAGAAGTGATTTGATATTCATCATATTCATACGATCTCCAATGAGATGGCATGACGCTTTACTGCATACAACATATGTACGAGGCGATCCCGCTATCATAGGCTAAGCCCTTAGACCGGAGACTTTGCGTCTTCACCTTTCAGTGAATTTGCCGAAATTAATGTTAATAAATTTAGTTCCAATTGTTCGAAAAACATTCAGGAACGAGGTGAATTCTAATCCTTTATTACTTCCTGTCAACAATAAAAATTAATAAATTATTATTAAAAAATAATTACCTTCAAAAATAGTAAGTTACGAAAAAAGGGCCTTACGGCCCTTTGAACTTAAATAACATAAGGGAGTGTTATTTATTAAAAGCGGTATTCTGCACCTACGTAGTAGTATGCACCGTTAAAACCAAATGGTGCAGAGCGGCGAGAGTATTCAAATACACCATCGCTGCTTACAATTGTATTACCGTTAGCGTCTACAATTGTGCCCGAACGTGAGTTACCAATGGTGTTTTTATCTGGGTATACGTCAAATAAGTTGTTTGCACCAATATTGACAGATAAATCTTCGGTCACAAAATAGTTAACTTTAACGTCAGTTAAAATTTCTGCTCCGTAAGTTTGCCGACCGCCATCTTCTACTGTGTATTCACCAAAGCGGTTAAGTGAAAGGTTTACTGTCCAGTCACCACGCTGATAAAGCGCACTTAAATTAATGCGATCTTCTGGTTGCCACTCTTCAATAATTGAAATTTCTTGATCAGAGAATACATCTTCAACAGGTACTGTTTCTAGCCCTGAACCCGATGGCGTAAATAACGATACAACCTCAGTTTCTGTAAAGTTAGCCGCTAAAGTAAAATCAAGTGTGCCGCCTAAGCCCTCAGTATTCCAAGTCGCTACAAAATCAATACCCGAAGTTTCGGTATCGGCACCATTTAAGAAAAACTGCCCTGCACCTGCGCCTGAGCTGATTAATGCCGCATCTAGGCTTGAAGAAAGCCCTTTGCCTAAACGGTTACTAATTACTATGCGGTCGTCAATATCAATTGAGTAGTAATCTACAGTAACATTAATGTTGTCTGTTACATTGTAAACAATACCTAAACTGCGGTTTTGCGATTTTTCTTCTTTAAGCTTTGGAATACCTAGACTTTGCGCAAGGGTTGAGTCGTTTCTGAATGTACCTACTTCCTCAGCAACTAATGAGCCGTCTTCCGCTACAACGAATTGTGTACTAATGTTGTTAAAGTACAATTGCTGCATTGACGGTGCTCTAAAGCCTGAACTTAATGCACCACGCAATGACACATCATCAGTAATTGCCCAGTTACCGGCAAGCTTAAAGTTTACCGTATCGCCAAAGCCTTTGTAATTATCGTAACGCAGTGCGCCTGATAAAATAACATCTTCAATTAGGTAAGTTTCTGCATCAAGGTAAAACGAAATTACATCGCGCGACTCATCAACCGATGACGCCGGTGAAGAACCACCAAAACCTTGAGTGCCACCAGAGGCATCTTCTGAGCCCACTCCGCCACTTAAACCACTATAAATACTTACCCCATCAAGGGTGTCGTAATCACGGTACGCATATTCGCTGCCCTCTAAAATGCGGTATTCATCAGTACGAATTTCTGCACCCATTGCCAGTGAATAGTCATCAAAGTTTTGTGTAAAATCTATATTAATGGTTTGCAGTGATAGCTCCATACCATAAGCATAAGCTTCTCGCGGAATAGTATTGCGTATATCAGCGGCACTTAAACCTTGCTCGTAACGTAAAAAGTTAGCGTACGAGGCATTAACTGTGTCACTGGTTGTGTAATCAATGCTGTTTTCACCGTATGTGTACGATACATCTAAGCTTGCGTCGTTATCAAAATCGGTTTTGTAACCAAAGTTATAAGAAATATCGTCAATGGTGGTATTAATTTTAGGTAAAAAGCCTAACGGGATGGTGGCATCGTTATCTTGTAATACCGGGTTACCGCCTGCATTTGCATTGTGACGGAAAAACGCCGCTGATTCGTTATCGCGCGTTGAATACGTAATAAAGCCATACAACTCGCCATCACCTAACTCATACCCTGTATTAACCGTTAAGCCAAATTGTTGTGAGTCGGCATCGCCAATACGGAAGGTATCTCTATCGGCGGTCAGTTCACGCGGATCGCCAGCCAATAAAGTACCATCACTCAGCTCTGTACAGCCATAAAACTGACATGAGCCATGTAAGCCAGCGCGGTTAGTAGGCGCGCGGTCGCGGTAATTAAGCGTTGCATTTAAGTAGCCGCTATCACCTAGGGCAAACCCTTTATTAAAATCAACGTTTACTGTTTCGCCGTCGCCTTCTGAATATTCGCCGTAATTAACGGCCG
Source organism: Pseudoalteromonas sp. S3776 (assembly GCF_005886915.1). Lineage (NCBI taxonomy): Bacteria > Pseudomonadati > Pseudomonadota > Gammaproteobacteria > Alteromonadales > Pseudoalteromonadaceae > Pseudoalteromonas > Pseudoalteromonas sp. S3776. The sequence continues at coordinate 11,848 of NZ_PNCU01000035.1, forward strand.
CTTTACCGCCTTCGCTGCCATCTTTGAGTACAATATTAATTACACCGGCAATTGCATCTGAGCCGTATTGCGCTGCGGCGCCATCTCGTAATACTTCTATACGTTTAATAGCAGAGGCCGGAATAGCATTCATATCGGTACCTGCGGTACCACGTCCTACTGAGGTGTTGATATGAATAATACTTGCCTGATGACGACGCTTACCATTAATCAGCACTAATGTTTGGTCAGGCCCTAAGCCACGCAGTGTTGCAGGTCGTAAGGCATCTGTGCCGTCACTAATTGACGAGCTTGAAAAGTTAAATGAAGGTGCAATAGATTGCAACATACGGCCAACTTCGGTTTGGCCTGTGTTTTCAAGTGCTTCAGCACTTAAAATATCAACGGGTACGGGTAAATCTTCTACTGAGCGCCCTGCGACACGGCTACCTACAATAGCAATTTTTTCTATATTCTCTTGCGCAACGTCCTCGGCTGCATTCACACCGTGTGAATTTGCTGCAAGCAATGCTGGTAATACAGCTGCACTAACCCCTGAAAGCTTCATCATGTTGTTATCTTTCCTATTGATTTGTTTGAGTTTTATACTCAGTAAACCATTTTGATCGACAACCGCATCGAGCTCAGTCCCCACTAATAATGCTTGCAGTGCATCTAATTGGGTATAAAAACCATAAACCGAATTTGCTTGGTATTTTTTTGCCAACTCATAAGAAAACACTACGGTTTGCTCTGTTTGTTTAGCAAATTCTATTAAGGCTTTGTCTGCTCGCTGCGCTTGTATATCAAATTGCACCATTTTCTGGGTAGTTTGTGTTGCCCCTTGCACACTCATGCTAAAAATAGCCGGAGCAAGTACACTTAAACCACTAAGTAGATGCGTTTGGTTACTGCGCAATTTATATAAACAGCTGACAAACAAAATTCCTCTATAGTTTTTTATCTTTTTTTTAAACTTTTTTTTACCAATAACATTTGAAAATGCAACTTCACCTAACATTTGTTTGATATGCATAACATTTCTTATGATTTAGTTTGCTGTGTTAGGCTCACCATATGCTCACCTAAATGCTCATGCTCTATTGCAAAATTAGTCTGCAAACTCTCAAGTAATCCCTCAACATCTCCGGCTTTAAATACACCCGCTACTTTTATGTTGGCAAGCTCAGCGCTCGACAGCTCAAATCGTGTAGGGGTGTAACGGCTCACTTCATTTAAGGCATCGCTTAAATGCTCACCATTAAAAATTAACATACCGTTCTGCCACGCTAAATCACGTTGTACGTCGTCCACAGAAAGTTGGGTAATAGGCTTGGTAATGCTTTGTTCAATAATTGCTTTTTCGCCTGAGATAACAATATTAGCATTAATATTTCGGACTTTTTTAGCGTTATTATCAGCCAGTTGGTAGTCTTTAAAATCATCAGCATTAACTGCAACACTAGGATCGGTGATCATCACTTTGCCTTCGGTTACAACAAGCTCTAAATCAGACGAGGTATTTCGCTGTACATTAAATACAGTACCCAGTGCCGTAAAGCTTTTATCGCCAGCCATCACACTAAAGGGTCGAGCTGGATCTTTTGCTACATTAAAACGCCCTTCTCCCTTACTCAGTAATAGCTGACGTCGCCCTTTGCTATAAGCTACCTCGAGTAAACTATTGGTGTTTAGTTGCACAATTGTGCCATCAGGTAAAACGTACGTGGCTTGTTCACCTACTTTGGTTGTATAAATTTTGGTGTAGTTTATTTTGGCCTGCTCTGCGTTGTAGCCGTTTTCAAGACTAATTAATAAATAACTGCACACCATTAATGCCGCAAATAAGCTTGCGGCAATGGCACTAGTAAACGCCCACTTATTTTTCTGCGGTTTTGCATTTCTATGTGGAAACAAACTACTCAGTTCGTTTAATACGGCCAGTTCATCCCACAGCTGGGCCAGTTCGTATACAGCATCTTGATGGGCGGTGCTTTGCATCATCCAGAGCTTAAACTGCTCTTTTTCATTTTTATTTAAGCCTCTGTCAATGGCGCTTATCCATTCACATGCTTTTTCTAAAATTAAATCTTTTGAGGTAAATTGGTGAACGTTGCTCATTTAGCCACCCTCTCAATTGGCAGCGCCGAATTACGAGCTGAATTACTTGCCACAGATTGGTTATAAGTTTGTTCATGTTCTTTCATGTATAACATGGTTTGTAATAACCCTTTGGCTATGTGTTTTTCTACGGTGCTTTCACTTAGTTGCATGTGCTGGGCAATTTCTTTTTGGCTCATACCGTACACTTTTTTAAATATAAAACATTTACGGATAGAAGAATTTAATTGATCCGTTGCTCTACAAAAAAGTAAAAAACGCTCTTTTGAGGTGTATTCATCCTCAAGTTGTGAGGATTTTAGCAGCGGAGGTAATTCTGCATCGTGCTCTAACGAGTCACTAAATTTATTGTCCCATTTGGCTATATGATTAAGTGCTAAGTGCTTTGCAGTTTTGAGCATGTAGCTGCGTCTAAACTGAATATCTTGTTTTAAATCAGCTTCGTAGCTTTTAATAAAAGTTTCTTGCACAATGTCATCTACGTCATCGGGCTGTACAATACGCGACACAAAGCGTTTTAATTGCTTAGTGATATCAACAAACGTTGATGTCATATTTACTTTGGTAGTCATCCTTAACATAGGCCTATTGTTGTTTTATTACCGATAGATTACGAGTTTTTAGCATAAAAACAAGCGTAAATGTTAATTTGCCGTTGTTTAGGTAGGATTTGAGTAAACAGGAGATCAAATGAGTAAATTATTAGATTACATAAGGCTCAGTTTTTTTGCAGCAGGTTTACTATTAGGGGTACAAATACCCGCCTTTGTGAGTGACTACGGCCATGCTTTACAGGCACATTTTGTTGAGGCAAATAACGCATTAGCGCCGTTTAGAAAAGATGCTCAAAACTACTTTAATAACGATTTAAACAAGCTAATTGCCCACTATGAAAATATTGGAGACGATGTAGTCGGTAAAGGGGCTATCCATATCAAAACCCTCTATGATCGACAACAATCCCTACAAGTGGCAGTTAATAACTTTAACCAATCACCTTATTTATATACCTTAACCAGTGGCTTTAGCAGCATTAAAAAGCAAGTATGGCAACGCTTTGAAGGGCAAATAGTGTTAAAAAAAGACTCTATAATAGCAGCGCTTGCAAGCGCCATAATAATTGCTATTTTTGCTGAGTTTTTTGGCTTTATAACCTTGTTTATTATTAAGCGAGGATATTATCGCTTATTCATAGCTGGCAAATAAAGACTTCATGAACTCGTAAAACACCTCTGTTTTACGGGTGGTTAAGCTATTTTGAGGGCGTAAAAACCACACTGGAGCGTCACTTTGTGCCATTGCATTGGGCATAACCTCTACTAAACTTCCGGCACTTAGCTCATCATTAATGGCTATTTTGGATTTAATGGCTATGCCATGTCCCGCAAGTGCTGCCTGCGTCATATTATCGGAATTAGAAATAGTAAAGCGTGTTTTGGCATTAAAGGTGTGTATTTTATTGTTTTCATCATACAGTTTTAACTGCCTTTGCCAGGGTAAGCACACCCAATAGTGCTCAGCTAATTCGCTTAATGTATGGGGCATACCATGCTTTTTTATGTAACTTGGCGCGGCACACAAAATACGCGAGTTATTGACAATCTTACGTGAAAGCAGGCCAGAATCGGTTAACTGCCCTACTCTAATTGCCACGTCTTGCGCATCATCGACTACATTGACAAAATGATCTGTAATTAAAAAATCGAGCTTAAGTGCTGGGTATTGTGTTTCAAACTCGGTCAACTTAGGCATAACATACTTTGAAAATACCCACGGTGGCATAGTCACACGCAATAACCCACTCACCGACGAGCTACGTGCGCCAATGCTATGCTCTGCATCATGCAGGGCTTCTATAATAGCGCCTACGCGATGATAAAATAGCTCACCCGCAGGTGATAACCTTACCCGCCGACTGTCTCTGAACACTAATACGGTTGAGAGCTCGCGCTCTAACTTGCTTAATCTGTGGCTCACAGTTGCTGGTGACAAGCGTTGCTCGCGCGCAGCTGCCAGCACCCCTTTGTTTTCTACCACAGCAATAAATGTTTCTAGGTCAGTTAAATTATACATACGTAGGCTAAACAGTTTTTCATGTTTAATATTTTCAAATGAAGCTTTCAGTTTTGCAATATATATTTAAATTAATAGAACACACATAATCTGCCTAAAGCTATTTTCGAGATTTAACCATGAGTTTGAAAAAACAGATTGATGCCTATAACGTTCAAAAAAAAGCGAAGCTACCTAGCGATGTATTAGCTCTAATGGAGCAAACAACGAATGAGCTCATTGCTCAACATATAAAAGATAAGGCACTGCAAGTAGGCGCTAAAATACGTAACTTTAGCTTACAAAATCACAACGACGAGCATGTTGAATTAGCTGATTTACTCAATAAAGGCCCAGTAATAATTAGCTTTTACCGGGGTAACTGGTGCCCATATTGTAATTTAGAGCTCAAAGCGCTTAATGATTACCTACCTCAATTTAAAACGCACAGTGCGCAGTTAATTGCTATATCTCCTCAATTGCCAGATGAAACGTTATCTACCGCGCAAAAAAATGACCTCGAATTTAACGTACTTTCAGATATTAATAATAAGGTAGCTGAGCAGTTTGGTTTGCTGTTTACATTAGATGAGCGCATTCAAGCACTTTATAGCCAATTTGGCATTGATTTTGAAAAATACTACGGCGACAAAAGCTATAACTTACCCTTGCCCGCCACATATGTAATTAACCAAAAAGGCATAATCACTTATGCCTTTTTAAACGAAGACTATACCCTACGTGCAGAGCCTATTGATGTAATGGCCGCCCTTGAATTGGAGCAATACTAATGTCTATTCTAAAATCGTTAAAAACCCTTACCCTATCGTTACTTGTTGGTACTAGCTTAGCCTCTGGTAGCGCTATAGCTGAGGAGCCACAATCGCAAGTAAAGCCTAAAGTGCTTATTTTTGATGTAAATGAAACACTCCTTGATTTAACCTCAATGCGCACCTCTATTGGTAAAGCCCTTGGCGGGCGTGAAGATTTATTACCGCTTTGGTTTTCGACTATGTTGCATCACTCACTGGTGGATACCGTAAGTGGCAGTTATCACGACTTTGGACAAATTGGCGTTGCATCGCTGCGCATGGTTGCTAAAAATAACAATATAGCCATTACAAATGAACAAGCTAAAACAGCCATTGTTACTCCGCTTTTAACCCTACCGCCTCACAAAGATGTGAAAGAAGGACTGGCAAAACTCAAAGCTCAGGGCTATAAGTTAGTAAGTCTGACAAATTCATCAAACAAAGGTGTTAAAGCCCAGTTTGAGAGCGCTGGATTAATGTCGTACTTTGATGAGCGCTACAGCATTGAAGATATTAAAATTTATAAACCAGACTTACGTGCCTACGAGTGGGTGTTAACTAAATTAAATGTAAAAGCAAATGAGGCAATGATGGTAGCAGCGCACGGTTGGGATGTAGCAGGTGCGAAAGAAGCCGGCTTACAAACAACCTTTATCGCCCGCCCAGGTAAAACACTTTACCCGCTGGCTAAAAAACCAGACCATGTTGTGAAAGATTTACATGAATTAGCCGCTCTACTTAAATAAGCTCTCCCAGCGCTAATTAATCAATACCCAAGCGGCTGATGTTAGGATGACATTGGCCGCTTTTTTATTACTAAAAACCACGTATAAACAAAGTATTTAACGTTTTTATCTGCTAGCAATTTACTCCCCACAACGCTACTATTTAATGAATACGCAGTGGAGATAATTATGAACAGTCAAAGATTAAGCGAATTTGAAGAGTACTTTCAAATAAATGAAAGCATTCGGGTAAACTTATTTGCTGTAGAAAACCAGGCAGTCCCGCAATCTCAACTCGCACTTGAAGACGACATACCTCCTCTATTTAAGCTAGCTAACGAAGTTAGTGAGCTTGAACAAGCCTCATTAAGACCTTTAAGAAACTTAGGCGATTTAGCACAAGACCTGGCGTCTTTTTTACAGGCTCAGTCGCGTAAAATTGATTTAATAATGAGTCACATTTTAGCTTCAGAGCAAGCCCAAGATAATGCTATTCAGTGTGATAGCTATGGCGGAGGCGGCATTCGTTTTACCTCTACTGATGTATACGCAATAGGCCAAGCTTTTAGAACAAAGCTATTTTTGCACCACGAAGCCTCAGCCGTTTACTGCTATACAGAAGTGGTGGCCGTTGAAAAACAAGACAGCAAACACTACCAATACACATTACTGTTTACTGCAATAAGAACCACAGACCAAGAGTTAGTTGTAAGAGCCAGCTTACATGCACAAACACGCCAGCTAAAAAAACGCCAAGAACTCGAGCAAATTGAAGATGATTCAAGCAGCGATAAATAGCTGACATATGCATGTAAAATGCTAAACTAGCGCCACCGTAATTTGTATAAAAACTTCATGAACTTTAGACTTTTACCTGAATGGGCTGACCAAGACGCCATTATGCTTACCTGGCCCCATGCACAGACCGACTGGGCTGATACGCTTGAACGCGTTGAGCCTGTATATGTTGAGCTTGCAACGCATATCACAGCCGTGCAGCAGCTTGTTATAGTTGCCCATAACGCGGCACTTAAAGGCCACATTACTGCCTTGCTAAAAAAAGCGAATATAGATTTAGGCCAAGTGCACTTTGTTGTTACGCCTACAAACGATACGTGGGCGCGCGATCACGGCCCTATTACCTGCGCAAATATAAACGACTCTCGCCAACTTAAAATTTACGACTTTATCTTTAATGGCTGGGGTAATAAGTTCGAAAGTGCCCTGGATAATAAAATTAACGCCGTACTGGTTAACAAGCTAGGTAATAAAGCAAATCAATACCAAGCCCTTGATATAGTACTTGAAGGCGGCGGTATTGAAATTAACGAACACGGTGTACTGCTTACAACCAGCGAATGTTTACTGAACAAAAACCGCAACCCAGATTTATCATCTGGCGATATTGAGTCAATTTTAAAAACGCATTTAGGCGCAACTGACTTTTTATGGGTAGATCATGGCTATCTAGCCGGTGACGATACCGACAGCCACATTGACACACTGGTACGCTTTGCGCCTAATAATACCCTTGTATATGTTAAGTGCGATGCGAAAGAAGATGAGCACTTTAGCGCATTAGATGCGATGGAAAAACAGCTAATAAGCTTTAAAACACAAAATAATACCCCATATACATTAATTGATTTGCCATGGCCAAAACCGGTGTTTGATGATGACAACACCCGATTACCGGCAACATACGCAAATTACTTGATTATCAATAATACGGTTTTAGTTCCTACATATAACGATGACTATGACGCACTGGCACTCGCGCAAGTTCAAAAAGCGTACCCAACGCACACTATTATTGGCGTTAATTGCCTACCTATTATTGAACAATTTGGTAGCTTACATTGCATTACCATGCAATTACCTCGTGGATTTTTAGCTGGAGCAGCACAATGACAAGCCCTGCAAAATTAACCGTTGCCCTAGTGCAACAAACTAACAGTGATAATGCCGAGCAAAATATGGCTAAGTCGATTGCTGGCATTCGTGATGCTGCTAAGCAAGGCGCACAGCTTGTGGTTTTACAAGAGCTACATCGTAGTCTGTACTTTTGCCAAACAGAAGATGTGGATGTATTTGACCTAGCCGAAACAATTCCGGGCCCAAGCTCAAATACATTGGGTGAGCTTGCCAAGGAGCTAGGTATTGTTATTGTGGCTTCACTGTTTGAAAAGCGTGCCACTGGGCTTTATCACAATACCGCTGTGGTACTTGAAAAAGACGGCAGCATTGCGGGTAAATACCGTAAAATGCACATTCCTGATGATCCGGGCTTTTACGAAAAATTTTACTTTACCCCTGGCGATCTAGGCTTTGAGCCAATTCAAACCTCAGTAGGTAAATTAGGTGTATTAGTGTGCTGGGATCAATGGTTCCCAGAGGCGGCGCGTTTAATGGCTATGGCTGGCGCTGAGGTATTAATTTACCCAACCGCAATTGGCTGGGATCCCCGTGATGAAAGCGATGAACAAACACGCCAAAAAGACGCGTGGGTTATAAGCCAGCGTGCGCATGCGGTTGCCAACGGCGTACCTGTTATCAGCTGCAACCGTGTAGGCCACGAAAACGACCCTAGCGGACAAAGCGAAGGTATACAATTTTGGGGTAACTCGTTTATTGCAGGCCCTCAAGGCGAAATGCTCTCAGAGGCAAACAATACTGATGAGCAAATTTTAGTAGTAGAACTTGATCAAAAAGCCTCAGAAAACGTAAGACGTATATGGCCGTATTTACGCGACCGCAGAATTGATCACTATCAAGACTTAACAAAAATTTACCGAGACTAAATAACTGCATGGCGTTTGTGAGCAAGCGCCAACTAAAAAATGGAGCACTAAATGGCGTTTGAGCAATGGGCAGCCTTGCCGTGGGTAAAATCTCAAAAAGATAAAATTCAATGGGGGCAGCTAACTGGTAGTGCATTAAGTATAGCCATTGCAGAAGGTGTAAAACAGCAAAACGATTTAGTGCTTATAGTTACACCAGATACGCCAAGCGCATTGCGACTTGAAACCGAGCTCGAATACCTATTGCCAGACAACCCAGTAATGGTATTCCCTGATTGGGAAACCTTACCCTATGACCACTTTTCTCCGCACCAAGATATTATTTCAGCACGCTTAGCCACGTTAAACACATTAAAGAACGAGCAGCAAAGTGTACTGATAGTGCCTGTGTCTACCTTAATGTTACGCACTGCGCCCGCGTCGTTTATTTATGGCTCTACCCTTAATTTTAAAATAGGCGATAAGCTCGACACCCATCACCTGCGCAGTAATTTAGAACAAGCAGGGTATTTAAATGTACAGCAGGTAATGGAACACGGTGAATACGCAATACGTGGCTCCATTGTTGATTTGTACCCGATGGGCAGTGTCCATCCTTTTAGACTCGACTTTTTTGATGATGAAATAGACTCAATTCGTTTGTTTGATGTGGAAACTCAGCGCTCAGATGAAAAGGTAGATAAAATTGAGTTACTTCCCGCGCATGAATTTCCAACCAACGAGTCAGACGTTGAGCGTTTTAGAATAAATTATCGCGATAAATTTGGTGCCAGCTCAGAGCAAGACTCTGTTTATATGCAAGTAAGCAAAGGTACGTGGCCTGCCGGCATTGAATACTACATGCCGTTGTTTTTTGAAAAGCTTGCAACCATTTTTGATTACTTGCCAAACACCACTACGGTTATGCAATTAGGTGATTTAGAACACGCCGCAGAGACCTTTTGGCACGATGTAAACGTACGCTATGAAAACCGTAAAGTCGATCCCCTACGTCCACTGCTTGCGCCCAGCGAGTTGTATCAGCCTATTAATGAGTTGTTTTCTAATTTAGGTGAGTTTGCGCGAATACGCTTATCACAAGCTAAGTTGCCTACTAAAGCGGGCAACAAAAACTTAAATGTAAGCGAGCTGCCAGCGGTAAGAATCGATCACAAACAACACGAACCCTATGGCGCATTTATAGAATATGTTGCAGCGCAAAAAAAGAAAAAAAGCCGCATATTACTCAGTGTTGAATCTGATGGCCGACGCGAGTCATTATTAAGTGTGCTCAAACCAAGTGGCTTAAAATTTAAAGAGTTTGAAAATTTAACTCAGTTTACCCAAAGCCAAAGCGATGTAGGGCTAATTGTAAGCCCGCTTGAGCAAAGTGTAGTACTAGGCAGTAAGCCGAGTCTGTCGATAATTACTGAGCAAGAACTGCTTGGTATTAAAGTATCGCAGCGCAGGCGCCGTAAACATAAATACGAAGCAAGCCAAGATGCGCTCATACGTAACTTAGCCGAGCTTAAAGAAGGCCAGCCAATTGTTCACCTCGATCAGGGTGTTGGCCGCTATCAAGGCCTGCAAACAATTGACGCCGCTGGTGTCATCACTGAGTTTGTTACCATCACCTATGCTGGTGAAGCAAAGCTGTATGTGCCGGTATCGGCATTGCATATGCTAAGCCGTTATTCTGGCGGTGAAGAAGCAAGCGCCCCACTGCATAAACTGGGCTCAGATGCGTGGGAAAAAGCTAAAAAACGCGCCGCTGAAAAAGTACGTGACGTAGCCGCAGAGCTATTAGATATTTACGCACAGCGCCAAGCAAAGCCTGGTAATAAATTTGCACTTGATGGCCAAAGCTACCGCCAGTTTAGCGACAGCTTCCCGTTTGAAGAAACGGACGATCAACGTAACGCAATCGAAGCCGTGCTTGGCGATATGCAATCTAAGCTCGCTATGGACCGTTTAGTATGTGGTGATGTGGGCTTTGGTAAAACAGAAGTAGCTATGCGCGCCGCATTTGTAGCGGTTAACGATAATAAACAAGTAGCCGTGTTAGTACCTACAACCCTACTTGCTCAGCAACACTATGAAAACTTTAAAGACCGCTTTGCCGATTTTCCTATCGAGGTGGGTGTGCTTTCGCGCTTTAACTCAACTAAAGAGCAAAAAGATACCCTAGAAAAAATGGCTGATGGTAAGCTCGATATCGTCATTGGTACTCATAAACTCATACAACAAGATATTAAATTTAGTGATTTAGGTTTACTGATTGTTGATGAAGAACACCGTTTTGGTGTGCGACAAAAAGAGAAAATAAAGTCACTACGTGCTGATGTAGATATATTAACGCTTACCGCCACGCCTATTCCGCGTACGTTAAACATGGCAATGAGCGGTATGCGCGATTTATCGATTATTGCCACCCCGCCTGCTAAGCGTTTAGCGGTTAAAACCTTTGTACGCCAACGCGACAGCGACTTAATACGCGAAGCCATACTGCGTGAAATAAAACGCGGCGGCCAAGTTTACTTTTTACATAACAATGTAGAAACCATTGAGCGCGTATCGCAAGAGATTAGCGAATGGGTGCCAGAGGCAAGTGTTACCTCTGCGCACGGGCAAATGCGCGAGCAAGAGCTTGAGCAAATAATGACGGACTTTTACCATCAAAAGTACAACGTACTGGTATGTACCACCATTATTGAAACCGGTATTGATGTACCTACTGCAAATACCATTATTATGGACAGAGCCGATAAGCTTGGCCTTGCTCAGTTACACCAATTACGTGGGCGTGTAGGACGTAGCCACCATCAAGCGTACGCATACCTTTTAACCGGCGATGCTAAAGCACTTTCTAAAGATGCCACCAAACGCTTACAAGCAATTGAGTCGTTGGAAGATTTAGGCGCAGGTTTTGCCCTTGCTACACATGATTTAGAAATACGTGGTGCGGGTGAACTATTAGGCGACGATCAATCAGGGCAAATGCAAACCATTGGCTTTAGTTTGTATATGGAAATGCTAGAGCAGGCAGTTAATGCCCTTAAAAATGGCAAAGAGCCAACGCTTGAAAACCTGCTTCAGCAGCAAACTGAAGTTGATTTAAAACTCCCTGCCTTATTACCTGATGATTACATACACGATGTTAATGCGCGTTTAGGTATGTACAAGCGCATAGCAAGTTGTGCTAACCTTGCCGATATGGACGAATTACAAGTAGAGCTAATAGACCGTTTTGGCTTATTACCTGATGCCACTAAAAACCTATTTAGTATGCAGCAACTAAAAATGCGTGCAAGCGATTTAGGCATTACAAAAATAGAGGCAAACCCTAAAGGGGGTTACTTTGAATTTAGCCAAAATACCAAGGTTAATCCTAGCTTCATCATAGGCTTGATACAAAGTGCACCCCATGTGTACAAAATGGATGGCGCAAATAAATTGCGCTTTGCAATTAATGAGGTAAACCCTCGTGAACGCTTAAAAATGGTCACTGCAATGATTGCAGATTTCGAAAAAAAGGTTAGCCATTAATGTTGCTAAAAAAATCGCTTATCGTGTTATGTTGCTTATTTAGCAGCACCGCAATTGCAGAACGTTGGTTTGAAGTAGAAGTGCTGATATTTAAACAGCGCCCTGCCCCCTATTTACAAGAAGACTTTAGCTTAAAGCACGAGCCCATTAAGGCGAAAAATACCTTAGAGTTACTGACCCCTTTATACACAGAGCAAGCAATGCAGGCATGTATAGATGGCGATAGTCGCTTTCAAAAACGCACCTTTACCGACTCTTTAGTTAATGCCAACCCGCAATCGGGTGTATGTGATAACAGTATCGACTTTATGCAAAGTTACGACGAGTTGCCCGTTACGCCATTGGCACCGCCGCAAGACACAATGGATGAGCCTTACCTACTGGCACCCGAGCAATTACAATTTAACGCTCAGCGCCGAGAGCTTGACCGCAAAGGTTTAGACCCGCTACTACATACCGGCTGGCGCTTTGAAGGGGTAAGTAAATCGCGAGCGCCAAGCGTACACTTAATTTCTGGGGAGCATATAAAGCGCGATGTTAACACCACGCCAAATTATGCAAACCCCGACTTTATTAGCCTTGTTCAAAGTAAACCACAGCTGTTTGATACCTCTGATCAACCCCTAAGCTATTGGGAGTTAGATGGTTTATTTAAAATACATTTACGCCACTACCTGTACATAACGGCAGAGTTTGACGTAAACGAAAAACTACCTAATGGGGATATTGAATCAGCCCGCTTTTCACAATTTAAACGTGTGATTAGTGGTGAAATCCATTACTTTGATCATCCTCGTATGGGCATGATTGTACAAATACGTAAGTATAAACACTAAATCAATAGGACATAACAATGAAAAAATTCCTGATCATCGCAGCAGCGCTAAGCTTGGCAGCTTGTTCAAAAGTAAGTCTAGAAAACTACGAAAAAATTGAAGTTGGCATGGATAGAGCCGAGGTAGAAGCGATTTTAGGCTCTGCTGATAACTGCGTAGAAAAAACACTGCATACTAACTGTGTTTGGGGTGATGAGTCTAAAAACATCGAAATCACACTTGTTTCAGACAAAGTAACGATTTATTCAAAGCATGGTATTACAAAGTAACACTGCGCTTTATTAGCTTAGTTTACATAACTCTAAGGGATAGCCGTGCTATCCCTTTTTATTTTTTAGAGTAAATAAGTTCAATATTAACTATTTTACTGCGATTAAGCGTGATTTTGTAACGTTGATATAAGGTTCTTTCCTCGTCTTTTAATACCATCACCAAATTTAACTGGTATCGCCTTTCAACCGCTTGCTTTGATATTTTATTGCCATCTAAATGATACAGCTTGCCCTCACCGCGTTTTAAATACCGTGCAAAAGGTGCCAAATTAAAACGCATACTTTGCTGTAGCGTGTCGTAGCCAGGTAAAAATTCTTTCGCAGAAACACGTGTTTCACTAGCAAAATGAAGCCACTGCGCGGCTAATTTGTTTTGCTGACGCCGTTTCGAAAATATTGTTTTTACTTCGCTGGGGATTTTTTTAAAACGCATGTATTCAAGCCAAACAAACTGGCTTGCCACCCGGTCTTTAGTGATGCTGTTTTTAAATACAAAGCGCCATTTGGGGCGCCCCCGCACAATAGCACGCCAAATTACCCGCGTAATATCTTCTTTAAATATTTCACGTAGTCCGTAAATAACCCCTAATATTAAAATAAGCGTGGCGGTAACTTCGGTAAAGGTTGAACGTGCATTTAGTATAACCACCATCACAAATGCCATAATAACCGCTGTTACTGTGCCTTTCACTAAACGCTTTAAGTAACTATTTAAATAACGCGTATTGCGATGCAAAATAACGCCGTGCTCTATAAGGCGCTGCAGTAGACGCATTTTATTAGTAATGCGGTTACCATCTTGTAGCGTGGTTTCTGAGTTGTAATTTTGCTCAAAGCGGTATGTATTTTCGCTTTTACAAAATTGCAGTAAATCGTTGCGCTCTTTAGCAAAATCACTACTGCGTGGGCCTTCATCTAAAAGTTTTAAAAACGACTGCTCAACATGCCAACTTAAATAGTTATCCGCATTGGTGTAAAACGGGACTAGCTTTTCATCATCAGGGGTATACCTGCGCAGCTTTTTTAGCAGCCCTTCACTTTGTTCAAACAGCTCTTGTGCGCGGGCGTAAAAAGCCTCTACCTCTTGAATTTTTAACGCATCTTTAATATCAGCATCGAGCGCTAAACGAACCTGATAGCAGTACAAATTAAGGTTTTGACGGTAATCTTGCTGCTCACCTTTGTTTTTACTAACAAAGCGGCTACGCACTAAAGGTAAGTGTATGTTTTTAGCGTTATAAGCTAAGTGCGATTTAAAGTGGTTATTAAAATAAGACTCTTCACTGAGGGTTTGCGCGTTGATACCCATTTCGTTGGGAATAGAAAAGTACAAGTCGATACGTTGCTCAGAGCGAGGGGTTAGCTCTGGTTCTATGACAAAAGATAAATTTTCGTCTTGTTTTAACAATCAGTTCTCCTTCTAATAATGTATTTAAGTGTACTTGTCTCCTTTGTTTTGTTCAATAAAAAAGGCCCAGTAAACACTGAGCCTTAATACGATTAATGTGCTAATTAAAACTTAACGTTTACACCAGCAAATACACGGCGACCTAATACATCGTATGTGTACGGGTCAGTGTTAGAGTCGTTATTACCAGTGTAGTAAGGAGGTTGCTTATCAAATAAGTTATTTACACCTGCAGATACAGACACAGTCTCATTAAAGATGTAAGCACCGCTTATGTCATGGTATACAACTGAAGGCGTTGTAGGCGCATAACATGATGAAACATCGCTTTGACAGCTGTAGCTATCCATTCCTGCAATGTAGCGCGCTTTGTAGTTTGCATTCCAAGCATCGCCTTTGACAGTTAGCTCAAAGTTAGCTTTAACATCTGCATAACCACCGATGCCAGAAGTAATTAAACCAGCGTAATCAATGCTTGATTCAACAACGTCTACTAGGTACTCGTCTAGGTAAGTAACATCTAATGATGTATTCCATGCAAGACCCGCTGCATCAAATGTGTAGTTTAAGTTTAAATCGTAACCTTTAGTTTGCTCGTAACCTACGTTTTGAAGTTGGTTATTAAAAGCAATACGGCCAGTGCTTTGGTTAAACGATAGCGCAGCTGAGCTACATAACGCAGTACCTTGATTAGCTAATGAACCATCTGATGCTAGACATGAATCAACAATGTATTGGTTGTTAACGGTAGCAATAGCATTTTCAATTTCAATGTCGTAGTAATCTAACGTCATTGAGAAACCTTCAAACCACTCTGGCTCGTACACAATACCTGCTGTTAGCGTATCAGCTTCTTCAGGCGTTAATTGGTCATTACCACCTACTGTTACTTCTGCCTGGTCTTGTGCACCTGGGAAGCTAACTTGTTCGAAAGACGGTGAATTACCTGAGTATAGTTCAGCTACTGTAGGCGCACGGAATGCTGTAGAGCGAACACCACGAAGCATTACTTCGTCGTTTACACGCCAAGTTAAACCCAATTTCCAAGTTTCGTCAGAACCGAATGTGCTGTAATCGAAAGCACGGATTGCAGTGCTTAGTTCAACGTTTTGCGCTAAGAACGCATCGCTAACTAAAGGAATTGCAAGCTCTAAGTACGCTTCATTTACGTCAAAACGACCGCTTGTAGGCTCAACACGTGGGTCGTTTGCAAGACCTTGTGACGTGATTGAATCTGGAATGTACCATGCTTTTTCTTCACGGCGCTCAACGCCCGCTGCAAACCCTACGTAACCTGCAGGAAGTTCCATCACTTCACCCGCTAATGAAGCAGTGAACATTAGTAATTGGCTACCACCTGAGTTTTGCTCAGTGTAAACGTAATCGCTTAAGTTCTCAGCAGACCAAGAAGATTGCATAAGTGGGTTAAAGTCACCCGCTTCGATTGCATCTTGGATAGAGCCCATGTTGTGAAGGTTGCTTAAACGGTCAACTGAATCGTTACGACCAAAAATTACAGACACATCCCAATCGTAACCACTGTCAAGGTAACCTGCTGCACCAACTACAGTACGCACAGTGTCAACAACTTGTGAGAAATCACGCGTACCTGTGTCTGTCATACGACGACCGTAAGAAACTTCATCACCGTAGTTAATATTGTGGCTAGTTAGTGAATCGCCCATCTCTTCAGTGTAATCAAAGTCAAACCATACTGGCTGTGGTGCCATTTGTTGCTCTGACCAACGTTTAGAGTATGTAAACTCTGAGTATAAACGCGTGTCATCAGTAAGATCGAAGCTACCAATACCTGTAAGGTTTAAACGACGCATAGGCGTGTATAGGTAGCTGTCTGATGAGTAGTTGTACGCATCATCAGAACCAAAGTCATGCCAACCGTTGTCTGCTTGACCTTGAAGTGATTCGTCACCTGACCATACGTGACCATTTGGCGTGTATGAAGAACCTGAACAGTAAGGTGCACTGCCGTCACCATCTTCAGTTAATGGACAATCAGAGAAGCTACGGTCTGCTTGAGATGCGTCACCACGGTCAGTGTATTGAAGACCAATTACAACGTTACCACGGCCAAAGCTACCACCCATAGTGATATCGAAAGACGTTTCATCAGCATCACCTTCAGTAGTGATTGCAGATTTAACGTTTAAGTCTAAACCTTCAAAGTCATCTTTTAAGATGATGTTTACAACACCTGCAACCGCATCAGTACCGTATACTGCAGATGCACCATCTTTAAGTACTTCAATGTGCTTAATCATAGACACTGGGATAGTGTTTAAATCAACAGTCGAAGCAGCACCAGTACCTGAGTTGATCATACGACGGCCATTTACAAGTACTAGTGTACGTTGTGAACCTAAACCACGTAAATCAATAGAAGCATTACCACCAGAACCATTGTTAATACCCGGGTTGGTCATTGCACCACCCGTAGCAGTCATTTTTTGTAATACGGAATCAACCGAAACTGCGCCGGTTGCAGCAATGTCATCTGCACCGATTAAAGTAACTGGGCTAGCGGTTTCCATATCTGCGCGCTTAATGCGAGAACCCGTTACTTGAATTTTTTCAATAGCGTTTGCGCCATCTTCGGCCGCTACTACTTGCATACTTGAGAACATTGGGATTGCTGCGATTACAGCTAAACCAAGAGTTGATTTTTTCATGAATAAACCCTACTTGTTGGAAATTTACCTTGATTGGTAATGCTCACTTTTTATAAGAATTGTGAGTCAGGGGGGCAACTTAGGCTCAGTTAACTGAACAAAAACTTAACGACAGGCGAATGTATATACAACAGCAAAAAAGAATAACCATAAAAGGTACAAAGGTTATTGATTGTTTCAGTGTTAATTAAAAAAAACAGATTTCAACCAATAACTTAAACAACTCCCAAACCAATAAAAACACACCTGAAATCAAAGTTATTCAGATTGTAATCAAATGTAATCACCCTATAAATATCCCCTTTTTAGAAAAATTAACATATTAATCACAGCGCATTAGTAAAACCGTAAAGGTGTAATAAATTTACTAACCATAAATATGCAAATTTACTGATTAAATAGTCTGATTAAGCTATTTGTTTGGCTTTTTTAGGTCATATTTTTGTTCAGCGAGGCTTCAACGTTTGATTGGAACAAGCGTAATTGTTTAAATGAGTGAGACTTATGAAAGGCTAGGTAGATGGTTTTCGCTTTTCAGGTACAATTACACAACATAAAACAGGTTATGTAACTAAGTAAGCTCTAAAAGCACGTTATTTAATAGGGTATTTTATTACTTGCTATGCTTTAAAATAAAAGTGTAAAAATAATGCTAGGGCGTGTTGACCTTTGCGGATTGAAATTTGTTCAATCTAGGGGCGATTAAATCGCGGCGCGAGGTTTGTAACCTAGTGGGCTAAGTAAAAACCGAGTAAAGCTTCCGCGTCCTGCTCACGCCCCTTACCTACATCCATGTAGGCAACAAAGAGTAAATGGCCCCTAGGCAGAACCTGTT
>NZ_PNCU01000036.1:0-6424 GCF_005886915.1 Pseudoalteromonas sp. S3776
AAAATGAGAGATGGTATCTACAACCAATAGCATTGGTATTTATCTGTAGCTGAATTTATTACATTGGCTATGCGTTGAGTTTCGCCTATCCCAAACCAACTTACAGTTGTTGCCCGTCCACAGGTTTTTGAATAATACCCGCATTACGACTCCATTTTTTAGCCGCTCGCTAACTTGCGATTTTATTAATAGAAAAAAACTCTGCAGTGCAAATAAAACAGCAAGCGCTTGTACTCAATACTGCTGAAAAATAAGAAGAACAAGGTCGCACTGAGCTCCTTGTATGTTGCAGTGTTGAATTGCATAACAAACAACAAAAGCAAATTTCAGTCGATTCAACGTTAATAGGTTGCTCTTGATTAGTAATCATAGGATGGTAAATTACATATAAAACAATAGCCTTATCTTAGGAATATTATGATCAAAGTATTATTAGCGACCAGCTTAATCGCCTCTTCATTCGCTGCTTTAAGTAATCCTTTAACTGTTGAAGAACAGCGTATCAACAAAGCCCAATCAGCAATGCCAAATGTTTTAAAAGCATTTACCCCACAAGTATCTAGTTTTGAGCAACAATTTAAAGAGTTAAGCGACTTTAAAAGTGCAAAAACATTAGTACAAAGCTTTAGCTTTGAACTGTGGGAAAGTGCCAAGCAACGCATAATAAAAACCAATAATTACGACGACAGAGAGCTTTACTGGGCGCGCCTGCTTTCAAGCAAAGTAATACGTACAACATCACCTAAGTTTTCAATTACGCAGGCTCAGTTAAATACCTTACTAACCCTACTTGAGGAAGGCAGCAGAGGACGTACTGACCTTGCTTTTTCATCAGGCAGCACTAAAAAATATTACTAACGGGCTTTGACCCTTTTTTACTTGATAAAAACATAAACCAAAGTAACCCCTCAGGTGTTGCTGCGTTATTACTCGACGGCCAAGTTATTAATTACAAAGGCGTGAGCGCAGAAATTAACACCGTTATGGTGCCGGTGCGCTACGAAGACTTTGATCAAGGCATAATAGAGTCACTACTTGCCCCCTACTACGCACTTAATAATGTAGACATGATAGTCACCGTAAGTATGGGCAGGACAGAATTTGATTTAGAGCACTTTCCGGGTAAACGTCGCAGTGTAACCGCCCCAGACAATGCCAATATTGTGTATGGCGGCACGCAAACAAGCCCAGTAATACCAAAACTTAATGGCCGACCACTCCCGGGCAACGAATTTGTAAAATTTAGCTTGCCTGTAACTTACATGCAACAAGCCAAAGGCCCTTATAAAGTTATCGACAATCATGAAGTCACCACGCTTGAAAAAACCTATAAAGCCGGTTCGTATGGCGAGCTTAAAAATAGTATTGCGGTAAATGGCGGCGGCGGTGGTTACTTGTCTAACGAAATATCGTACCGAAGCATTCGCCTGCGCGATGCGCTTAATTCAAGTATACCTACAGGGCATATTCACACCCCACGTATACAACAATTCGAACCTGAAACAGAAGCTAAAATAGTAAAACAAATAAAAGCAATGCTAGAGCAAAGCTTAGTCGCGCTATAATTTAGAGCTACCACTTTAAGGGCGTAAAAAAGGGCAATGTTATTGCCCTTTTTTCTATTTACAGTCTTCTCAGTTTTTATTTAAACCATTAAATGAGCTGTATGGCTTGCTAATTCAATTGAGAATTTAGCCAGCTGAGAAAGTTTAATTAGCATTTTTTTCAAAATAGCACGAATCCCACAGTAACTAAAATCTATAAGCTTACTTGCTGGTAAGCCACAAAAAACATACATATGGCCTACTATACCTTTTACTTCTGCAGCATAAGCTCGTGAGGTTTCTACTTCATTCGCTAAATAAGACGCAATGGCATCATAAACAGTTAATAAACCTGTAACACTAACTTGTAGTGCACTAATCGCACCTATTTTATTTAAAAAATCAAGAAGTGCTGCACCTATTTTCCTGGCCCAAAGAGCATTGAAACTAGCTTGATGACGTTTTTCAAATTCAAGACGAGTGGCTTCTTGGTAGCGTAGTTCAAATCCCTTTTGTATATCTTCATAAGTTTTATATTTTGATGCCGTATTCAAATACCCTGGTATTGGGTTAGACATACTATGCGCCCCTGGTGATATTAAAGGGGATGAATTTAAAATATATTCATAAGTAGTGTGTACGAAAGGCCACACAGGCACCATTGGTACAGGATCACCAGCATGTACACAGCGGTAAACCCCCTGTAAAGCATTTTGTGTATGGTTCGCAAAATTCGATAGCCCAACTCGCGGAGCACCAAAAGTATAGAGTTTAACAGGTACTTTGAAGCGTTGTTTCAACCAGTTTGCAGCTAAATTAGCTAATGCGCCACCTAAACTGTGACCAACAACGTGAACAGGAGCTGTAGGATTATTCGAAAAATACTGTTCTAACTGTGATTTGAGCGAGTTAAATGTTTGATTGAATCCTGCATGTACACTTTGGTTATTGGGACCAGTGGAAACACCACAATGTAGATCAGTAATACAATCGCGCATTTTTGCTGTTCCTCTAAGCGCTAGTACATAATGACCCTTAAACGCGTTAGTTTTTCCCTTAGCAATACAACCAAAAGGTGTACGATGACGGAAAACTCTTTCTAGGATAGATCCACTTATGCCCTTTACTGAATCACTATCAAAATCAAAGTATCTAGACAAAGCTCCATAATAAGCAGAGCCCTCGACACCATCAGTTGTGTCAGTTGAATATGATATAGCAGCAAATCAAGCTGCTAATGAAGGAGTTAAAACTTGCATCATAATTATTTCCTTATATTTTTATTTAACATAATCGTTAGTTAGATTTAGGTGTTCGTCAACATCAATAACTTCAAAGTCTTTATCCCAACGACAAATTGAAGTCCCCTCTAAACTCACTTCTTCTCGACTACTAGAAAAGCTAAATAAAATGGCCTCATTATTAATATCAGCGTTAAGGCAACTTAATTTATTGTTAAATTCATCAATAGGGTTTTTCCCTATTAATGTCGCTCGCCAAATAATAAATTTTTTTCTATTAATAGTCGTGGTAATGTATTGATTAGTAAATATTTCTTTGAATGGTATGCTGGGTTCATCGGAACGAATCGTTTTTTCAGGAAATCTAAAACTACCATCGGAGTCTGTATAAACAAAATCTTTACGTGGCTTACCATCGGAGAAGCTAAGACTACGTAAAATCAATTGATTGCCAATTGGCTCACCATTATCTTTTAAACACCCGAATACTTCAGGAGATAGGTGTACTTTATCTGCACCAAATTTATCAAAAAAAGGTTGAATTTTCGCGCTGAAGTTTTGAATTTTGTCGATGACTGACACAATAACCTCTTGGAATATGATTGTTTTAGGAGGAATAATGTGTAATTTATTATGAAGATTACCCACAGTCCTTGTCGATATTAAAATATTTTGTAGGGTATTAAATAATATGCAATTAATTTTCGCTACTCTAACTGCTGCTGATGTAGTCTTTTAAGCCTCTTAATTACTTTAATGCTAAATTTTAAATATTTACTTTTGAAAAAGAGTAATAAAATTAAGTACTATAAATAAAACAGAAAGTTCTAAGCCATTAAAAGAAAAACCATCTCTCTGCTCGGTAACAATACCTATTATATAAATAAGGGATGAAATTATAGCACTACAAGCTAACAGGCTATAAATCTTTAGAACCAAGCATTTACCAATTGATAAAAGTACACCAAACAATATACATATTCCAACAAAAAAACCTATTACCCGCTGACCTAGCTCATCTACTGCGCTGTAAGGCCATAACAGTATTTATATAGTGAATGCTAATGATGAATAGCTAAAAACACTCGCAACAATCGCCGCAGCACAGATTGAGCTATGTTTTAAATTGGAAATTTGGTCACTTGCTGACAATGCTTCAACCTTCACTCTCTAGGCTCTCAAGGACACCAATTGCAATACCCTTAATTTCCCCGTTATATGCAGTTCCTGTATAGTCAGGCTTGGGATCTAATCTTGACTTCATACATCAAACTATCTCGAAGTTTTTCGAACTGTAAG
Organism: Pseudoalteromonas sp. S3776; assembly: GCF_005886915.1. NCBI lineage: Bacteria > Pseudomonadati > Pseudomonadota > Gammaproteobacteria > Alteromonadales > Pseudoalteromonadaceae > Pseudoalteromonas > Pseudoalteromonas sp. S3776. Next base: position 4,085 of record NZ_PNCU01000036.1, read on the forward strand.
TTGACCTTATCATCTTCAATTATTAACTTATTTAGCCTGCATACCGTTTGGGATATGGCTGAATAGTGTTGAATATTAAAAATAATTTCTAACACTTTTAAATTTTAAAACTGTGGCCAAAATTAGTTGACCACTACAGAAGTCCATTGTAACTAGATATGACGAAGGTACCTTATACACTCTTTCTCAGAAGAAGACGTCCAACCACTATCCAATACCTGAATAAGAAAGTTTTTTAGAGCTTTATTTAGTGATAAAGCTTGCTTAATAAGAGGATACCTACCTGTTCTAATCATTCCTACATAAGCTAGTGCAATATCATCAACATCAGTGAAATATTTATCATTCAATTCAAAAAAAACAGCCATTACCTTATCTAATTCATACGTACACTCAGTAATTAAAGCACTTGCCATTTTATTCTCATGAGTAGATAAGACATTAGTAAAGCGAGGTATAAAACTTCTTGCAAATTTTCCATCAGGACCTGCAAGCTCAATATATGCTTGATCAGATATAATAGAGCCTAAAACACCTCCAACTACAACACCTACAGCTACACCAATAGGCCCAAACCAGATACCAGCAGTCGCGCCCCCAGCAGCGCCCCCAGCGAAACCTCCCCCAATGTTGGTTGCTTCACGCCCTGCAGTTTTAATTTTATTATTAGAACTACTAATATTATAAACGGCGATGCATATAGAAAGTACCCATAAACTTCGTCCGGCTTTGCCTAAATTGCTTGCTTTGACACTAACCTTAGGATTTGCCTTCCCTGCACTTTGAACTATCTTTTTATAAATTGATGAAGCTTCTGATTCGGTAAGCTCAGCGAAACTTTTACCGAACTGGCTTTTTGCATATTTATCTAATAACGTCTCTAAATTCAGACCTTTTGCCTTTAACTTAACTACTTTAGCTTTACCAATATCACTAGTTTTACTGCGAGAAACAGTCATTATTTCATTCCGCATCTCATTTGCAGCTACAGCTGCCTGTTTAGGCGTAATGACTCCAGCCTTATAAGCATTAACTAATTCCAAGGACATTTTTTTTGTCTGTTCCATATATAGTGCTCTTACTTTTGAGTCATTTATGAAACGACTACCAAAGTTAATCGCAGCTATTTCCATTTGCTTAATACTAATTTCTACATCTTTATCAGAAATAAACGAGTCCATGTTTGAAACCTTAATCTTTTATTGTTAAATAACTTGGTGATAATTTATTGGAGTAATGAACACCATTTGAAGGTATTATATGAGAGAAGTGTACTTTTTTTTTGTCTGCAATAATTAAATTATTTATCGATTCCCCCCAAAATTTAAATTCAATATTTTGATCATTTCTAATTATTAAATCTTTCAAAATCCCTGGCGAATATGGCTTCATCAGTTCAACACTTTCAATAACTTCACCTATTGAATCAACTAAAGTAATGTACAATGCCTCCTCGTATGGAGAATCATCTGAGGTAAAAAAAATATATGTGCAATTTTTTCTTCTAAATATTCTTTCTACCTTTTCTCCACATAATACCTGTTGGTTTTTCAGGCTATCTAAGCGCACCTGTAATTTTTCTTTGGTTTTATTTTCTGAGAAAGCTGTAATTTCTTCCATAATTAAATCCGTTTAACATTAGATATTAATAATATTATATTTTTCTTTGAGTAATGTATACTTCTGAGCAAAGTTGTTAAGATAAATTAAAAACTGCTTTATAGGAAATATAGAGTTTTTCTGTATTTTTATCAAAAAAAGGTTTGGGGTCAAATCTTGACTTCAGACATCAAACAATCTCGAAGTTTTTCCAATTGTAATTTAACCTTTTCATCTTCAACCATTGATTTATTCAACCTACCTACAGCTTTCGATATCGCCGAATAATGCTCAACATTAAAAACAGCTGCTAATGCCTGCAAATTTAACCCCGTTAAATCTTGGCATAATTTAATAGCAAACCAGCGTGGTAAATTTTTCTCTTTTCGCCCCTTTTTAACCGTTACTATATCATCTACCTCAACATTAAAGTGTTTAGCTAAGTAGGCTATAACATCATCTGCTGAGTGCTTTTTTCTAACAAGCTTTCTTTCGCTATCTGACTTGGCAATATAGTCTTTTATGTTTTCAATAAAGTCCGCACAACCCAAAACCGACAATAACTTTTTAGCACTATAAAAAGCGCTTATTTCTTTATTGTTTTCATATTCAACAAACTGTTTATAAGCAGCATATTTACACTTTTTTCCTTGAAGCGAAAATATAAAGTCCCGAACTAACCATTTCGGCGTCGCTGTGTTTTTGATAAAAGCTGAATATCTAGACCATGTATACTTAGCA
>NZ_PNCU01000037.1:0-19541 GCF_005886915.1 Pseudoalteromonas sp. S3776
GGTTGCTGTGCCTGAAATAGTTGGTGTGGTGTCATTAGTGTCTCCCACTGGGTTTACCGATAAGGTTGGTGCCGTGGTATCTATAACGCCAGTGGTTGTAGCTGAGGCTTCATTACCCGCTGCATCTATGGCTGTTGCCGTTATTGTGAACTCTCCCTCAGCTATAGGGGCTGTAGCTCCCACTTGCCAAGATCCATCTTCTGCAACGACTGCTATCAGGGTTTGCGAGTCACCATTTGAGTCTGTTACGAGTACAGTGATCGAGCTACCAGGCTCAACATCCGTTGTGGTACCACTAAATACAGGGGTTGAATCGCTAGAGTCAGTAAAATCATTTACACTGATAGTAGGTGCAGTTAAATCTATAGTGCCCGTTTGTGAGTCTTGCGCACTATTACCTGCACTATCACTTACATTTGCCACCACACTAAACTCACCCTCAGCTAATGCTTGTGGGACATCTATACTCCATGTGCCATCACCATCTATAGCCGTTATAAATTGCTGCTCAGCCCCTGCACTATCTGTAACAATCACAGTAACCACACTACCCGCTGCTAAACCTTGTGTAGAGCCGCTTATAGTAGGCGTTGTATCGTTTGTATCATCAATATTAGCTATAGTTACGGTAGGTGCGGTTAGATCTATGGTGCCAGTAACCGTTGCTGTACTGCTATTACCAGCTTCGTCACTTACACTAGCAGTCACTGTAAAGTCACCTTCGCTAAGCTCATTAAGTATATCGGCGCTATAGCTTCCATCCGCATTAGTTACTGCAGTAATCGTTTGCTGATTTCCGTCACTATCGGTTATTAATAAAGTGACCTCAGTACCTTGAGGAACATCTACTACGCTACCTGTAACACTCGGTGTTGTATCATTGGTGTCTGCAATTGGGTTAACAGTAATTGCCGGATCAGTTAAATCAATTTCACCTACTTCAGTAGCAGAGGCTGTGTTGCCAGCAGCATCGGTTACTGTTGCAACCACCGTAAATTGACCTTCTACCAACTCATCGGTTGCTTCGATTGACCATGTACCATCAGCATTTGTTGTAACTTGCACCGTTTCTGTTGCGCCGTCACTGCCTGTAAAGGTAACTGTAACCACCGCCCCTGCATCAACATCTTGCGTAGTACCGCTAATTGTTGGCGTAGTATCATTTGTATCAATAATAAAATTAATACTTACGGTCAAATCTACATTACCAACCGTACTTGCTTGTGCCTCATTGCCCGCATCGTCTATAACAGCTGCAACGACAGTAAAATCCCCTTCAGGCAGAGGCTGTGTAACTTGAGCGCTCCAAGAACCATCCTCTTGAGTGACGGCTAAAAGGTTAAACGTACTGCCATCACTTGCAGTAATAGTTAGGGTTATAGTGGTACCAGCAGGCACGTTACCAGTATTACCACTTAAAAATGGCGTGGTATCGTTTGTATCGGCAATAGAATCAATTTGAATAGAAATAGGGGCAAATGTAACTTCACCACTTGTTTGTGCCGATGCTTCATTACCTGCAGGGTCACTCACTGTTGCGGTAACATTAAAATCTCCGCCAGGAATAGCGTTAGGCGATTCAACACTCCACGTGCCATCAGCCCCAAGCGTGGTTGTTAAAGTTTGTACATTACCGTCGCTATCGGTTACTAAAACCGTAATTACAGAGCCCTCTGGTGCTCCTTCAACACGTCCTACAAAAGTAGGCGTTGTATCATTAGTGTCTGCAATAGCTGTAACTGTTATCTCAGGGCTAGTTAAATCAACTAACCCTTGCTCTACAGCTTGTGCTTCATTACCCGCAGTGTCAGTTACGGTTGCATTAACTTCAAACTCACCTTGCGCTAAAGGGGTAGAAACACTTACAGACCAGCTGCCGTCATCATTTGTTTGCGTTAACAGCGTTTGAGTTTGGCCATTAATATCGGTAATAACTACGCTAATCACAGAGCCTGCCGGCACATCCTGCGCAGAACCTGTAATAACAGGGGTTGTGTCTTGTGTATCGGCAATTGCGTCAATTTCCACAATGGGCGCTGTTAAGTCTATAGTACCGGCATCACTAGCAAGTGCCTGGTTACCAACGCTATCACTCACTTGCGCATCAACAGTAAAGCTACCCTCAGGTAATGCCACACCGACATCTACAGACCAGCTACCATCTTCATTGGTAATAGCTGTTAAAAGCTGTACTTCACCTGTACTATCGGTCACTGTTATTGTTACTTCAGTTCCCTGCGGTACACCCGTTGTAGTACCCGTTAATGGCGGAGTCGCATTATTAGTTTCGTCCGCTACTGTAACTGTAATTTCTGGCGCAGTTAAATCTACACTCGCAACGGCTTGATCAATTGCCTGGTTTCCAGCAGCATCAACAGCCACAGCGTTAACATTAAACTCCCCTTCCGCTAAAGGCGATGTAGTTGTAATACTCCAGTTACCTTGTGCATCAATTTGAGTAACAATCGTTTGTTGTGTGCCTGTGCTATCAGTAAGAGTTACCGAAACGTTATCGCCGGTATTCAGACCCGCTACTGACCCCGTAACCGTCACAGTTTGAGATGCAGAGTCTGCAACAGGATCAATATTAATGACTGGTGCGGTGGTATCTATTTCAATAGAAATAGCATCGTTAAACGCATTACCATCAGGGTCTGTTGCCTCTACAACAACGCTAACAGGCCCATCAGCTATAGGGTTAGGCAATGTAATTTCAAACGTGCCGTCAGGGCCAATAACTGCGCTTACTACTTGGGAGTTACCATTTTCATCTGTCACAGTAATGTTGACAGTTTCACCCACTAAATTTTCACTAGTACCGCTAATTGTCGGCTGAGAAGAGTTTGTTAACCCCACCTCATTTAATGATATTGATGCAGTATCATCAGGTACCACCCCATCAGTGGTATCTCTGATATTTACCGCCTCTGTAGAATTAGGATCAAAGCTTGAATCAAACGCGACACTGTTAGGATTAACTCCCTCAGAAATACGCGTCAGCTGAACAAATGAGCTTCCTCCACCAGAGCCCGCGCCACCAGCACCACCAGCTGCCGTTGCTTCTAAATTATCGAGAATATCGCCATCACCCTCTAACGCATCTAAAAAATCAGTCACATCAGAGTTAGCCGCCGTTTGACCCTCGTTATTATCATTTTGTTCTAAGCTTGCAATAGCCGCATCTAAGCTTTCGTCAAACACGGTAGTTTCGCTGCTATCGCGGGTTTCTTGGGCTAATAAATCAGGGGTAATTTTTACGTTTTGATTAGCAGGAATCGACAGGGTTTCTCCTTGCACATCAATGGTTAGCGATGAATTATCGGCGGTAACCACCAAATCACCAACAGTAATAGTATCGCCCACTTCAAGTGGTTTAATTGTGCCATCTTCTAAAACAACACCAGCAGACCCTTTTAAATCTATTACTAATAATTGATTAGATTCCATTTCACTTACCTCAAACATAAGAATTAAAAACTATTAATTAAAATGTAGAACAGCAAAACGTATTAGGTACTGTACTCAAGTACAGTTTTTAAAAAATATTAAAAATAAAAAAGTGGTAGATAATAATTTTTATGCTAGCCAAAACGATTATTTGCGAAATATGCATTTATTGACTAAACCATAGGGTAGGTATTGATGGCCTAAGTAACCCCTAAGAGGAAGAAATGATTACAAAAAATACTTTACTAAAGCAAAAAGGAAAGCTGCTTATAGGCTTAACGCTAAGTGCGCTTGGCGCAACGAATATAGTGCACGCCGATGACAGCTCCGTAGCACCCCTTACATACGTTACCAGTAAAGCAATTGAAAATAATCCAGAGGTACAGCAAGCGTGGCACACATTTAAATCATCAATTTATGGCGTAGATGCAGCACGCTCGGGCTACTTGCCTAGCGTTGACGTATCTGCCAGCGCAGGCTATGAACGTCGAAACTACGGTACTGAAGACGAATACAACCGCAACACAGCAGAACTAAGCGTTACTCAAATGCTTTACGACGGATTTAGAACATCTAACACCGTTGAAAGGTTTGAGCGTATTCAGCTCATTCGGTATTTTGAATTACTCTCACAAACAGAGCAAACAGCGTTAGATGCATCTATTGCATTTTTAGACGTACAAAAATTTAAAGAACTTGTGACGCTCGCTGAAGAAAATCTGCAAGAACACGAGTCTGTATACCAACAAATTGAACAAAGTGTAGGAGCCGGTGTTGCCCGAGCAGCTGATTTAGAGCAAATTAGTGGGCGCTTATCGCTAGCACAATCTAATGTATTAACCGAGTACGCTAACCTGCACGATGTAACAGCACGTTATTTAAGAGTGGTTGGCGAGCTGCCCGTAAACGATATAAAACAAGCTAAGTTAGATGAGCAAAATGTGCCTATCTCTATTAATCAGGCACTTGATATAGCCTACAAAAATAGCCCTGCCTTTTACGCATCGCTTTATAATATAGAGGCACAAGAAGCCAATGCCCGAGCACAAAAGGCAGCCTTTCATCCAAACGTAGACCTATCAGCCCGTTACGGTACACAAGACAGGGATGAGCTAGGCCTAAACGAGACCAGAACCGAAGCCCGTGTTGGTATAGACATAACCTATAACTTGTATAACGGTGGCCTAGATAGCGCCAACCTTGAACAAGCATACCAAGATGTAAATATTGCCAAGTATCAACGCGATCAAGCTTGTGTTGATATTCGTCAAAGCCTACAAATTGCCTATCATAATGTGAGCAATATAGAGCAAAAGCTGCCTACACTAGAAAGCTATAAAAATTCTTCAAACAGAGTAAAAATAGCTTATCGAGACCAATTTGATATTGGCCAGCGCACCTTACTTGACGTACTTGACGCAGAAAATGAAGCGTTTCAATCTAACCGCTCTTATATCGTTGCTCAATACGATAGACAAACAGCCATTTTAACTATGCTTAATGAGATGGGTAAACTACTACCTGCGCTAAATGTTATGTCTGACAAGTACCCAACATTAACAGAGTTAACAGACGATCCAATTGTGCATAACGCACAAAATATATGCCCTAGTTACGATGTAGCTGCTACGTTTAAACGCAAAGCTTTTTTACAAAAGAAAGCCGAGCAGGATAACGCCTACATGAGCGTTACAGCGATGCCTAGATATTTAGAGATACCCGCAGAAACCCCTAGTTTTGCAGATGACGATAATGATGGCGTTCCTAATGAGCAAGACACTTGTCCAAGCACACCAGCGGGAACAAATGTAGATTTATCTGGGTGTACTTTATATGACCAAACAACTGATTCTGTCGAAATAGGTATTCCCTTTTCAGCAGACTCTAGTCAAGTGCGCTCAGAGTACATGCAGGAGGTAGAAAAGCTTGCTGAGTTTTTAAAAAACAACCCAGATAAAAAAGTAGAAATCCAAGGCCATGCCTCATTAGACGGTGATAAAAAATACAACCGTAAACTTTCTGAGCAACGCGCATTTGCCGTTGCTCAATTACTTATTGAGCAATTTGGTATAGCACCTAATCGTGTTAAATCGTTTGGTTATGGTATTGACCAGCCTCGCATTAATGAAATTTCAGTGCGTGCTAATGCGGCAAACCGCCGTATCGAGGCGGTGATTACCGATAGTTAAGAGGTACCAAAAAACAAATTTAAAATGTTTTACATAACATTGGATGGTATATGGAATTAAATGATGTACTTGATCATGGTGGCGCACTCGTTGATTGCCTAGCAGTATTGTGCCGCTTTCATGATAAAGATTTTTCGAGGGAGGCCCTATTAAACGGCCTCCCATTAACAGATGGTAATTTAACACCTTCAGGGTTTGCTCGCGCTGCAAAACGCGTGGGCTTTAAATCAAAAGTAGTAAACAAACCTCTCAACCAGATTAATACAGCTTTACTACCTGCCATTATTATTTTAAATAATAATCAAGCCTGTGTAGTAACCGCTATTGATCACAAAAACAATACAGCACAGGTTATTTATCCTGAGCTAACTGAGTCTGTTGTAGAAGAAAGCCTTGATCAGTTAATTGAAAAATCAACAGGTTTAATTATTTATACTCACCCAGAGTTTATGTTTGATGAGCGCTCGCCAGTGCTCGAAAAGCTCTCTAAAGACGGCTGGTTTTGGGGCGTAATAAAAGAATGTCGTTCATTGTACAAAGACGTCATTATATCGGCGATTGCATTAGGCGTCCTCTCTGTTGCCATGCCATTATTCGTAATGAATGTATATGACCGGGTAGTCCCTAATCACGCTACCGAAACCCTTTGGGTTTTAGCCATAGGTATTTTAATAGCGCTGACCGCCGACTTTGTATTGCGCCTAGTGCGTAGCTACTTTGTTGAGCTTGCGGCAAGTCGTATTGATGTAAAAGTGTCGGCAGTTATTATGGAGCGTGTACTAGGTATGAAGCTTAAAAATAGGCCTTCATCAGCTGGGTCATTTGCTAGTAACATACAATCGTTTGAAGCCGTACGTAACTTTTTTAGCTCAATAACCTTGGTTGCGCTGGTTGATTTACCCTTTGTTGCAATATACCTCATTGTTATTGCGATAATAGGTGTACCACTAAGCTTACCCATTATTGCAGGTGCCCTAATACTTTTAAGTTATGGTATAGCGGCCCACAGAAAACTTGAAGCGCTTTCAGAGCAAACCATGAAAGCAAGCTCAATGCGCAACTCTATACTTGTAGAAAGCTTAACCAATATTGAAGATGTAAAAAGTTTTCACAGTGAATGTAAAACCCAATCGACATGGGAAAAGTCGACTATTTATATTGCTCAGGTTAATGCACAAAGTCGCTTAATCTCAAGTTCAATCTCCAATAGTGCAGCATGGATACAGCAATGCGTTGGCGTGATCATTATGATCATAGGTGTTCATCTCGTTATAGAGGGCGAGCTCACTCAAGGGGGGTTAATCGCCGCTTACTTACTTTCATCGCGGGCAATGGGGCCACTTGGTCAATGTGCAGCCGTGCTTGCGCAATATCATCATGCCGCCATCGCTATGCAATCACTTAACGAAATAATGGAAAAAGACGTTGAGCGCCCGCCAAATAAACATTGGTTAAGCCATCCTGTATTAAACGGAGACATAGAATTTAAAGACGTATGTTTTAAATATGAAGACGACGCAGGCGAAGCACTTAGTAATATTAGTTTTAAAATTAAAGCAGGCGAAAAAGTCGCTATTTTGGGGCGCAATGGCTCGGGTAAAAGCACCCTCGAAAAACTTATTCTAGGCCTTTACGACCCAACCGCAGGCTCCGTAATGGTTGATAACAATAATATACAACAAATAGACCCCGCAGAACTTCGCCATAACATAGGGTATGTGCCACAAAATATAGCGCTGTTTTTTGGTAGCTTAAAAGACAACCTCACTATTAGTGCGTGGCACGCTAAAGATGAACAAATTATTAGTGCATGCGAAAAAAGCCAGTTATTCGAGTTAATAAACTCTCACCCCGATGGGTTTGACCTGCAAGTTGGTGAACAAGGTCGCCTGCTATCTGGCGGCCAAAAACAAGCTATAGGTATAGCGCGTGCTCTAATAAATGACCCGCCTATAATGCTGTTAGATGAGCCTACCTCATCGCTTGATCACAATAGTGAAAATAAAATTATTCAAAACTTAAAAACCGCCACTCAAAATAAAACTTTAATTGTAGTCACTCACCGATCGTCTTTACTTGCACTAGTTGATCGCATCATCGTACTCGATAACGGAAAAATAGTTGCCGATGGACCTAAACAAACAGTCATCGCGGCACTAAATAATCAAACCGTGGAGCAAGCATCATGAGTGACAATAAAAAGCCACTAGAGCAGCGCTCTTTTGAATCGGTAAGTAAAGCCATAGAAGCCCGTAAAAAAGGTAAGCCATCAATCTTCAATCGCTTATTTAAGGGCTGGCTTTCGCCTCCTGAATCGCAAGATTGGGTGGTCGATGCACAATGGGAAAAAATGCAGCAAGAGCCTGCCAGCGCACGTTTTTTATTATATCTCATTTGCATTGCATTTATTTTGCTTACAGTTTGGGCAGGCTTTGCACCCCTTGATGAGGTAGCCCGTGGTGAAGGCCGCGTTATCCCATCAAATAAATTACAGCTAGTGCAATCTTACGATGGCGGCATGGTAGAAAAAATAAATATTAGAGAAGGACAAATTGTTGAAGAAGGTGACGTATTAATAAAAATTGACCCCACGCGGTTTATTTCAAGCTTTAGAGAAAACCAATCTAAAGTGCAATCACTCACCGCTAAAGTAGCCAGATTACAGGCACTTACCAGAAAAGAAGAGCTTGTTTTTCCTGATGAGCTGGTTAAGCAGGTTCCCGAGGCGGTCGCGCATGAGCGCTCAATATATTTAAGCAACCGCCAAGAACTAGAGCAACAAGTTGCAATTCATAAACGCCAGCTTGAACAACGCAGACAAGATCATATTGAGGCAAAAGCTGCTTTGCAACAGCATACAAGCGCTTTAAGGCTAACTAACAGAGAGCTGCAAGTGACCCGTCCATTGCTAAAAACAGGCGCAGTGTCTGATATAGACATCATTAGGTTAGAGCGTGAAATAGTTGATTTAAATGGCGAAATTAATCGCACTAAAGCCGTTATCAACCGCAGCTTATCAGCTATCAACGAAGCTAAAAACAAAGTTACCGAAGTTGAGCTGGCAATGATCAACCGCTGGAACAACGAGCTTTCAGAGGCACTGCTGCGTTTAGAGTCAATAAAAGAAACCGAATCAGGGCTTGCCGACAAAGTAGCTCAAACTGAAATTAAATCGCCTGTTAAAGGCACGGTACAACGTTTATTGGTTAATACCGTAGGGGGCATTTTACAACCCGGCAGCGACGTTTTAGAAATAGTTCCTTTGGACGATCAACTTATTGTTGAGGCAAAAATACCGCCAAAAGATATAGCCTTTTTACGCCCAGGGCAGCCCGCTATGATTAAATTTAGCGCCTACGATTTCGCAGTATATGGCGGACTAGAAGCCGAGGTTCTGCATATAAGTGCAGATACAATTACCGATGATAGAGAAAATACTTTTTATTTAGTGCAATTAAAAACCACTAAAAATAACTTTTCAGAAGAGTTGACTATAATTCCAGGGATGACCACACAAGTGGATATTATCACTGGTAAAAAAACCGTCTTGGAATATTTACTTAAGCCCGTACTCAGAGCTACATCGCAAGCAATGACAGAACGCTAAACTGAATTTATTGGAGTAAATGAATGCGTCAAAGTATATTTATTACACAACCAGAACTAGAGTCAAGCCACTGGCGAAGTGCGTTTGCAGGTTGTGTAATATGCACCAAAGAACCAAAGCAAATTAATACTTCGAGTATTATATGGATTTTGGCGGGCACTTCGGGATGGCTTGAACTAGTAAAAAAATACGCACAAAAACGCTTACCGGTTATTGTAATGACCACAAACTTAGAAATAGAGGAGCTTAGAGCAGCCCTGCAAGCCGGAGCAAGAGGCTATGTAGAAGCACTTGCATCTAAAGTAATATTGCAACAAGTGCTTGAAACTATATGCTCAGGCGGCCTGTGGTTACCTGGGCAACTGCTGTCTAATATTGTTGGGGCACTAAGCCAGCAACAAATAAATTACACCCATGCGTGCGATATCCAAAGCTTAACTAAACGAGAGCGCCAAGTTGTTGATATAGTTATAACAGGGGCCACCAATAAACAAGCCGCTGAGGCACTTAATATTACAGAGCGCACAATTAAAGAACATATGAGTTCAATTTTCACTAAGCTAAAAGTACGCGACCGAATACAGCTTATGTTAGCGGTAAAAGGTAACTGATCACGGCAGATAGATTAATATTTTTAGTATTTAATTATTTGTTGCCAATATTCACCGCTCTTTTATGATTAAAGAGTCGCTTTACGACTCTTTAATCACACCATCAAAACCCAGGTTCACTAAGGTATCAATATCGTCTTGGCTTGTTACGCCCTGCGCTACGACCTTAATACCAATTGAGTGAGCCAACGTACACACACCACGTAAGAAGGTTTGGTTGTCTTGGCTGTAACTAATGTTGTGCGCGTAAATGCTGTCTATCTTAAGCATTTCTAAGCCAAACTCTTGAATGTTCTTAATCTTAGTAAACTCAGGCCCCACACGTTTTAGCGCTACTTTGGCGCCCATACAGCGTACCTGCTCGCAAAATTCCTTAAATATATCTTTTTCGTTTACGACAATGTTTTCGCGTATATCAAAACATATATTTTTTGCCAAATCAGGAAAGGCAGACACATAGGTTAATACCGAAGCAAGCGCGGTATCATCCATTAATGTTTGCGCCGAAAGTTCTACAGCAATTAATTCATTAGGCGGCGCTTCACCATACTGTTTAACAATTTGCTTAATTAAGCTCCAATCCAAACGCGCTAATAGGTTTAAGCGGTTAGCCCATTGATAGTAATAGCTAGATTTATAATGTTGGCCGCCAAATTCTAAGCTTAAACTAAGCTGGTGCTGCAACAAAGTGTCATTAAAGCCCATAATTTCTAAACAATTTAACTGAATAGTTTTTTGCTCAAGTGCGTCTTCAATAGCTTTTTTCCAGCCAGTAGAATCATCAAAAATTTCACTCTTTTGTTTATTATCAATGACTTTTGCTTGCACCCCAGGTTTGTTACCTGCTGTTTTTAATAAACCATCTACACGGCGTAATAAATCAAAGCGGGTGTCGTTTTTCTCTATGTAGGTACAACTGTGTACAATAGCCAAATCAATGTTTTTGTATTCATCAACAATCGATTTATGTAGTGCGGTTATTTGCTCGCTAAGCGCCTGTATATCGTCAGTATCACTAAATAAAACGGTAAAATCGGTATGCGATATACGGGCAATATAGTTCTCTGAAAAGTGTGCCTGATTAGATTCTAAAAACTGCGTAAGCACCTGAGAAAAACGGCGTAAAAAGTTAACCATTTCTACACGGCTCACCGACTCACTTATTTTATCTAGATTAACGACCCTAAATAAAAACAAAGCACCATGGGCATGATCTTTCACTTTTTGTAAATGGGCTTCTAATGTGGCACTAAAATATTCTCGGTTGGCAAGCCCTGTAAGCTCATCGTGCTGCGCTTTAAATCGCAGTTCTTCTAAGCGTTTATTGTCTTCTTTTATTATGCGGCTAAAGCGGGTAGATAATAAATTCATCGACTGCACAAGGCGTGCAAATTCAAAGGTTTTTGGCACTTTTGATTTAATAAAGCGCTTATCGCCAAAGGCATTAGCTTGATACACCACATCATCAAGTGGCGTTAAAATTTTACGTAGTAAATACGCACTTATTGCACAGGCAAAAAAAGCAACCACTAAAAAACTAAAAAACAATTTAAGCGCGCTTTCCCACAGTGCTTGCTCAGCATATTGGCTGTGGCTTTCAACAAACAAAGTACCAAATTGCTGCCAACCGTTATTAACTTGCCCAACACCTGGTTGTACATTTAGACCATATATCGTCCTAAACCAAGCCGGTGCAGTATTTTCCAACGTATCAGTAAATACGCGCTTTACAATAACCTCACCATTAGGGTCTTGCAGCTCTATACGTTTGTAGTGGCCGGTATCAAACGTGGCTGACACTAAAAGTTCAAGCTCTACAGGGTCTTTTTCAAGCTGGCTGATCATCAGCGCTAAGGAGCTAGCATTATCAACATTTTTTAAATACAGTTGGGTAGAGAAGTAGTTTTTAGCTGAGTTAGTACTTATTAACACACTACTTATAAATCCCACAAAAATCACCACCAGCAAGGCGATCCACAGCTCTTGCCTAAGAGTGATTTTTCTTTTTTTGAAAAACTTAAATAAAGAAAATGACGCCATTACCACATAACCCCTTCTTGTGATGTCTGCTCCAAAATTTTACGCCAGCGCGATAGCCTTGCTGTTGGGCTGGCTACGCTTTTCGTCGAGTTATTTGCCCATAAACCTTGGCTGTTAAAACTAAATACAGGGCTTAAATCAACACGCTTTGCAGCAGGTAGCACTTTTGTTATTAAACTATCTAAAATAAGCGGCTGAGCATTAGGCGTAGCAAAGTAACCTAACACCATGTGTGCTTGTGTTTTGTTTGTACCGGCAAGCTTCGCTTTTACATATATAAGCCTAAGTTTGTCGTCGCTCACACCTAAGGCACGTAAGCTAATATACTTGGCAATGGCATAATCTTCGCAATCGCCTAAGCCGCGCCCAAGCGTTTCTAATGGCGTAGCCCAATAGTCATTTTGTTTCCAAAGTTGTATATCGGTTTGGTAACGCAGATTACGAGCAAAAAAGTTGTTTACTATAAGTATTTGTTGTTGTTCTGGTTTATTTTGTGTTTGTACCAACATTCTTTGCCAATTGCGTGCAACAGTCACTCGTGCAGGGCCATATTTTTGCCCCATTAATTCTATAAAGGTATTAAATTGAATAGTTAAACGGCTCGCAAACACGCCGCTTGAAAGTAAAAAAAATAGCAGTAAATAGCGCAAATTGCTTTTGCACCAAAAAAATAGCTTATTTGAGGAAAGAGTGGGCCTAAGTGTCATTCACAGCCCAAAAAAAGAAAAATTAAAAACATACACCAAACGCTACACTACTTGTTCAAATATTATTCGTAACAACAGCATAGCACTCAATATAAAAGGATGAGATATTTTGTATGTGTTTTTTTATGAGATTTAAATTTTAGCGAGACAATATAAGTTTTGCTCAATACATTAACTCACGTAATTATTCGTCGTAGTGTTTATAGTTGATTTATCAAATCAAAGATTTACAAAAAAACGCGTTAAACTTTCCCGCAAATAGTAAAGTTATGCGTATATTCCACACGGTTAACGCTAAAACCAGCTACTGAGTTAGCAACTTGGTATCGCTTTATAACTTAAAGTAGTGGTCAATTACCTAATAGTAGGTCACTTTTTTAACTTCACGCGGCTTAATTTCGCCTATGTATAAGTCATGCACGCGCTTCATGTTTAGCTCAAGCTCCGTCACGTACACATCGTCAACTGAGTAGGTTTTAATTATTTGTGCCCCTTTAATTATGCCCTGTACTTTACTTTCCATGTAATCGTTTTGAGCAATTGCACCTGCTACAGACGTGCCCGCTGTGATTTTTTGCCCATAAACTTGTTCAGTCAGTTCGCGGTATGCCTCAAGCTTAGAGGCTTTAATTGCCATTAATTGCTTTTGTGATTTATTAGCGCCTTGCTGCAAGCTAATAGGTGCATAACCCACCGCTTTAAGAATGGGATAATTATTTGGCTCTACATATGTGTACTCAACATGTTTATCAAACACATTGCTACAGCCGGCAAGGCCAAGGCTTGCTAAAGTAAGTAATATAATTGCACGCATTTATTTGCACCCTTTAAACTAATTACAAAAATAAATGCAGGTTTAATGCCATTAATTGCCTACAAGCTAACATAGAGTATTAATATTGGTGCACTCCTTGCTTAGCTAAAGCGTAATTAACTAATTTGATGTGGAGTACCAGTATGAACACGTTTTTATCGTCACTATTTGCAGGTGTCACTAGCGCTGCTTTATTAACGTTTTCTGCCAGTACTTACGCACAATGGTTTGAATCTACCGGCCATGCACAAATACAAAATGGCGACATTAGCAGCGCTAAATCAGCCGCGATAAAAGATGCAATTACACAGGCATTAGTATTTTCTGGCGCACGGGTTAGCTCAGTGCAAACCTTGGTAGACGGCGTATTAACGCAAGATCAACTTAAAATTAGTAGCCACGGCGAAATCCAAAAAATAGAGCTGGTGAGCGAGCAACGCCAAAACGAGCAGTTTGCCATTACCCTTAGGCTTGATGTATTTGCTCAAACAGAGCAATGCCCACAAAGTAACTTTAATAAATTTGTTGCTGTAACACAAAGCCAGCTTGTTCATCGAGAGCACGCCTTAATGGGTCAAATATTTGACGTAAATAAAGCCATTAGTAAAAAGTTATTTAGTGCTTTGCAAAGCACAAAAATGAGCGCCCTACCCGTTGCTTACTACAACAAAGCCATTAATGTAGATAATTACTTTAATCAGCAACACGACTATTCAAATGCACAGCTAGAAGAGCTTTCAGCCAGAAGCAACGCGCAATATGTTTTATTAAGCCAAATAACCAATTTAGCGCCAAGCGATAAACTCAATAACGACTACGCCTTTTGGCAAGACGAAACCTACCAGCGCAGCTACGCTATTGAGTTTATGTTGTTTGATGGCACTACGTACGAGCAATTATGGCAAAACAGTTATCATACCCAAGCGGTATGGCCATTCGAAAAAACAGCCATAGTTGATGTAAATAGTGATAGGTTTTGGCAATCACCTTTTGGGCTAAGTATTAGCGATATAAATCAAACGGCCAGTTACGATATACAAGCAGCTATGGCGTGTTTTCCTACTAAGGGAAAAATAATGCACATGGAAAACAATAAATTGGTGATAAACCTAGGCAAAGATCATGGCCTTAAAAAAGGCCAACTATTAACCATAGCGCACCATAACTACTTAACTGATGCACAAGGCAATACTATGCCGCATACCATTACCACACTTAATACCCTTGTGGTTGAGCAGCTTTATAAACAAAGCGCCATTGCTGTAAGCCTTAACGATAAGCCTTTGCCTGGGGTACAAATAAACGATGTGGTAGAAGTTGCAAACCAAGAGCGTTAAATAGGGCGTGTTAACCTTTGGTGATTGAATTTGCAGCCGTGTGTTTGGTTTTTAGGCAAGGCAGAGCCTATGAAGTGTGGTTATCCCCCATAAATAGGCGATAACGTAGCATAAAGACCAAACACGCGCTGCCCAACGGGTTCTTTCTAGGGACGATTAACTCCTTGATGTTCGCTTTTTACTTAGCCCACTAGGTTACAAACCTCACGCCGCGGTTTAATCGCCCCTAGATTGAACAAATTTCAATCCAAAAAGGTCAACACGCCCTAAGCGCTCGCTTTAAATTTGGGTGCTCTGCCAACCATTGCGCTAATTGCTCAACGCCTGCTAAATGCGGATAATGTTTTCTGCAAGCAAATACCACATTACGCTGCTGATTAGGAAAAATAGGTAAATAATCAATCCCTACACGCTGTGTACACGCAAGCTTGGGCACAAATGTCACCCCGTCATCTATCGCCACCAGCGCCAATAAAGTCTCTAAACTATTGCCCTTATATTGGTTTGACACATCCACCCCCGCAGCAAAACAAAACTTTTGGGCTTGATCTTTAAAGCAATGACCATCACTTAACATTAATAGGCTACAACTTTGCAGCTCGCTTAGCGCTACTTTTTTACGATTAGATAACGGGTTATCGGTTGAAACAGCAACCATAAAGTCTTCTTTGTACACGTTAACCGTATGGTAGTTTTTAAGCTCAGGAACATCAGCCAAAATTGCAAAGTCGAGCTCGCCGTTATCAAGCGCCTCTAGCATAGTCGCTGTTTGCATTTCTATAAACGTAAAGTGGCTCTCGCTAAATGCCGCTTTCATAGAGGTCAGTAAAGCGCTAAGTAAATACGGTGCAATAGTAGGAATAATACCAATTCTTAGCTTACCTTGTAGCGGCCCGTTTGAAGTAGCCGCCAGCTCTTTTAAGATTTCTGTTTGCTCTAAAATAACGTTTATTTGTGTCAACAAACGTTCACCTTGCGCTGTTAATGTAACTTGCTTAGTTGAACGGTCAAATAAAACAACATTAAGCTCTTGCTCAAGCTTTTTTACTTGCCCACTTAGTGTAGGCTGGCTAACAAAACAGGCATCGGCCGCTTTGCGAAAATGCTTGTGGTGAGCTATTGCTTTTACATACTCTAAATCTTTTAAGTTCAAATTCATCTCCACCTGATAGGCTATACCTATTAGTTTAATACAAACAAACGATTGGAACTATATTTAAATTCTCGCCATAATGGCTCCAACAAATCAAGAGGAACAAACTATGTTAAAGAATATTGAAGGTCAAACAATCCCAAGCGTTACATTTGCAACACGTCAAAACGACGAATGGAAATCAGTAACCACAGACGAAATTTTTACAGGCAGAACCGTTGTTGTGTTTTCACTACCGGGCGCATTTACACCAACCTGTTCATCAACTCACTTACCACGCTACAACGAGTTAGCCGGCGTACTTAAGCAAAATGGCGTTGATGAAATTGTATGTGTATCAGTAAACGATACATTTGTAATGAACGCATGGGCAGAGCATCAAGAAGCGCAAAACATCACATTATTACCTGATGGCAACGGCGAGTTTACTGACGGCATGGGCATGTTAGTCGATAAAAACGACTTAGGCTTTGGTAAGCGTAGCTGGAGATACTCTATGCTAGTGAAAGATGGCGTTATCGACAAAATGTTCATCGAACCAGATTTACCAGGCGACCCGTTTGAAGTTTCTGATGCAGACACAATGCTTGACTACATCAACCCAAAACAAACTAAGCCAGAGCCAGTAACCGTATTTACTAAACCTGGTTGCCCTTTCTGTAAAAAAGCAAAAGAGCTACTAACAGAAAAAGGCTACGCCTTTGAAGAAGTTGTTATGGGTGCAGGCGCTACATTAACAAGCCTTAAAGCAATCACTGGCCGTGACACTGTTCCACAAATATTTATTGGTGGACAACACATTGGCGGCTCAGACGATTTAGAAAAATACTTTGCTTAATTAAGTAAAAAATAGCAGGGGCGTACGCGCCCCTCTATATCAATCTCATCGCTCAGATTGAAAATAATAAAGGATACCACTATGAAAGAATTACAAACCGATGTTGTTGTTATAGGTGCAGGTACTGCAGGCTTAAGCGCATATCGTAACGCAAAACAATTCACCCCTAACGTTTTAATGATTGAATCAGGCCCGTACGGTACTACCTGTGCACGCGTTGGTTGTATGCCAAGTAAATTACTGATTGCCGCAGCCGAAGCCGCGCATTCAATTGAAATGGCACCTGCATTTGGCGTACATAGCTCAAAGCCACGAATAGACGGCAAAGCAGTTATGGCACGTGTTAAAAGCGAACGAGACCGCTTCGCAGGATTCGTAGTAGAAGCCGTAGATGACATACCAGATGAAGATAAAATTCGTGGTTACGCTAAATTTTTAGACGCCAACCGCGTACAAATTGACGATGACATCATTATAACCGCTAAACGTTTTGTTATTGCCACCGGTTCGCGCCCATCATACCCAGGCGTGTTTAACAACTTTGGCGACAAACTTATTATAAACGACGATGTATTTAACTGGGACGACCTACCAGAATCAGTGGCCGTATTTGGTCCAGGTGTAATAGGCCTAGAAATTGGCCAAGCACTGAGCCGCTTAGGCGTAAACGTAAAATTATTTGGTGTTGGCGGCGCGATTGGCCCACTTACCGACCCAGTAGTAAAAGACTATGCAAACACTGTTTTTGCTGAAGAATTTTTTGTAGATACCGACTCAAACGTATCTGACATGATGCAAGTTGGCGATAAAGCCCAGCTTACTTACACCGATAAAGACGGTGCTAAACACACCGAGCAATTTGACTACGTACTTGCAGCCACAGGTCGAGTACCCAACGTAGACAAACTAGGGTTAGAGAATACCGGCATAGAGCTTGATGAGCGCGGTGTACCGCATGCTGGCCCACATACAATGCAATGTGGTAACTCAAATATATTTATAGCAGGCGATGCCAGTAATATGATCCCCCTGCTACACGAGGCATCTGATCAAGGCACTATTGCCGGCCAAAATGCTGGGCGCTTCCCCGATGTACGCATTGGCCTTCGCCGCGCTAAAATTGCCGCCGTATTTAGTGACCCGCAAATAGCAATGGTTGGCGAAAGTTATTCGCAAATTACAGAGCGCCTAGGTGAATGTGGTTGCTTTGAAGTAGGCGAAGTGAGTTTTGAAAACCAAGGCCGCAGCCGAGTAATGCTTAAAAATAAAGGCCACATGCGCGTTTACGCAGAACAAGGCACAGGCTTATTTTTAGGAGCAGAATTTATTGGCCCACAAGCCGAACACCTTGCTCATTTATTAGCTTGGGCTGTGCAAAACAAAATGACCGTACCAGAAATGCTGGAAATGCCATTTTACCACCCAGTAATTGAAGAAGGTCTACGTACTGCCCTTCGCGATTTAAATGCCAGACTTAAATTTGGCCCAGATATTATTAACAGCTGTATGGAATGCGGACCAGGCGCTTAACTTTTATACAGCAATAAAACAAATACATACTTGCTAACAAAAAGCCAAAACAGTCGTTTTGGCTTTTTTATGCGCTTTTTTAACCATAATGCCCATTGTATTAAATTATGAGGTATTTATAGCAACAGATAAACAGAATAATAACAAAGGCATAATTTTCGATAGGCATTTGTTCTACTTAAAAATTTATAACGCCGTTTACGCTTTATTTAGCACGTTTGGATGACTAAATTTTTAATTCGATTGCTATAACCTCTCAAAAATTATTTTAGCTGTTACACTTATTTGATAACTCAATCACAACAAGATGGAAAAGCTATGCCCAATAATAAATTTAGACTAGTCACCCGCAGCGATTTCGACGGCTTAGTATGTGCCGTACTGCTCAAAGACTTAGACCTAATTGATGACATTTTATTTGTACACCCAAAAGACATGCAAGATGGCAAAATCGACATAACAGCAAACGACATCACCACTAACCTACCCTACGTTGCAGGCTGCCATATTGCATTTGACCATCACTTAAGCGAAACCGTACGTAACGCAAGCGATATTAAAAACCATGTAATTGACCCTAAAGCCCCTTCTGCTGCACGCGTTGTTTATGATTATTATGGCGGCGCAGAAAAATTTCCAAATATCAGCAAAGACATGATGGACGCAGTAGATAAAGGCGATGCCGCGCAGTTCTCAAAAGACGAAATACTCAACCCAACCGATTGGGTATTAATGAACTTTATCATGGATGCGCGCACAGGCCTTGGCCGCTTCCGCGAGTTTAAAATTTCAAACTACCAATTAATGATGAAACTCATAGATGCCTGTAAAGATCAAAGCATTGAAGAGATTTTAAAAATGGAAGATGTAGCTGAACGCGTTGCGCTATATAACGAGCATAACGAAAAGGCCAAAGCGCAAATAGCACAATGTGCAACCGTGCATAAAAACCTCGTGGTACTAGATTTAACCCAAGAAGAAACCATTTACGCCACCAACCGCTTTGTTATTTACGCCCTATACCCCGACTGCAATATATCAATTCACAAAATGTGGGGCCTTAAAAAACAAAACGTAGTATTTGCCATAGGTAAATCAATCACCAACCGCAGCTCAAATACCAATGTTGGCGAGTTATGCCTTAAATACGGCGGTGGCGGCCATTTAAACGCCGGCACTTGCCAAGTAGAAACCAGCAAAGCCGAAGCGGTACTGGGTGAGCTGATTGATACGATTACCAGTGATGGTTAAGCTGTAAGCTGTAAGCT
>NZ_PNCU01000038.1:0-154863 GCF_005886915.1 Pseudoalteromonas sp. S3776
ACCAATGCGCTTAATTATGTGATCTATTTTGAGGTTGGGAAAACGTAGTCTAGCTAGGCAAAAAATTCGCTATTTAGTTGCTCTAAATGAGAATTTTTTAACGCAGGTAGCGACACGTTTAGCCCCGCAAAATGATTGAGTATTATTGCGCATTGGTATTAAACGTTGCAACACTGAGAAGTGCCACAAGTTAGCATTAGTGTAATGCTAACCTAAAGGGTAGGAGAGAACAATTGAGTTGGGAATATTTAGGTTATATTGCATCAGCTTTATTGGTTGCATCGTTAACCATGACCGATGTAGTTAAGTTGCGTTGGTATAATATGTTTGGCTGTATCGTATTTACGGTATATGGTGTGGCTATTGGCGCGGTGCCTGTAGCGCTTACCAATGGTTTATTAGCAGTGGTCAATGTGTATCACCTAATAAAGTTGTACCGAGAGCCGAAAGTAAAAGAAGCCAGAAGTTAAAAATTCAAAAAAGGGTTAACGTTTAAGTTAACCCTTTTTTATTTTAAAGCACTGCGTCTAATAAAAGACCATCAGTTCTGCGTGTTGGGTAGAGTGACTCAACGATAAAACTTGGAATAAAGCCTTTCGCAGATGAAACCACCACTTTAGATTTAGCGCCAATAATACGAGCATTAACAATTACACCGCGATTAGTGTAAGTTAAAGTGCCTGTTAAAGTGTATTCGATATGTGGGTAGCCTTTAATTTCTTTACCGTTGCGACTAAACGAGAAGTCACCTAATGGGGTTACATGCACCGCGCCGGTGTGCTTGTAATCAACCACAGACAAACCAAACTCCTGCATTTCAGTAATAAAGCTTTCAGCTAGATGATTACCAAATATATTAGTGGTTTGTAAATTGTCATCTAAATTCACAAAAGATGTAATTGCAACAGGGGTACCACTGTTGATGTAGTTCATATTTTCAATTAGCTTCATTGCCAATTGTTCTGTGTAGTTACTTAGTAATTTGCTGCTGTTAATAGGGCGGTAGTTGTTTTCAGGGAACTGCCAGTTATTTACACGTGGTTGATGAACGTCTGAATAGCGGCTGTGTGCGTTATGGTGGCCAATATTATTATGAGGTGCGTGGCCATTGTAAACTGGGTGAGTAGAGCATGCACAAAGTGATAAAGTAAAAAGAGTCGATAAAGTAAGAGATATTTTTTTAGATAACATGTTTTCTTCCTGAAACATAAGAGGTTTTTAAATTCCCCCAGTTATCGACATACTTTTTAATTACTTTAGTAAATATTCATAATAAATTCATTTATTTAAAAAAGCGCCTACTTTGTAAGCTATTCTTTTTTAAAACGTAATTCTCCAGCAATCCAAGTCTGTAAAACCTGTGTTTTATAAATCTCATCCACAGGGACTTTAAAGTAATCTTTGTCTACTAAAATAAAGTCTGCCCACTTTGAGTTTTCTAAGCTGCCTATTTTAAACTCTTGGTGCGCTGCATACGCGCCCCCAAGTGTAAATGCTCTTAGGGCTTGTTCGCGGCTAAGCACTTCAGCGGCGCGCCAACCGTTTTCAGGCAACTTATTATGATCCATACGGGTAATAGCAGAATACAAACCATCAAAGGGGTTTGCTAGTTCCACAGGGTAGTCAGAGCCTGCAGCAATCACAGAGTCTTGCTTTAAAAATGTTTGCCATGCATACGCACCTTGTAGCTGTTCATCGGTTAAGCGCTGCTCAGCCATATGCATATCGGAGGTAGCATGCACAGGTTGCATAGATGGAATTATTTTTAGTGCTTTAAAACGTGGTATGTCATCAGGGGTGACAATTTGTGCGTGTTCAATACGGTTTCGCAGTAACATACCGCCCGTTTGCTTAAACACATTTTGATAGGCATCCAGCACCACTTTATTGGCTTTATCACCAATTGCATGGGTATTCGCGCTAAAACCATTTTTAAAACTTAAAGTAAATAATTCTTCCAACTTGGCTTGGGTTTCTAGCATCAGGCCGTGGTGGTTTTTTCTATCTGCGTAGTCATCTATGAGCGCGGCCCCGCGAGAGCCTAATGCGCCATCGGCATACACTTTTACACTGCGAATAGACATAAACGACTCAGCGTCTTGGTAGCGCCCCGCTTTAAGCATGTACTCTAAATCGGGGCTGGCAGCACTGAGCATAGCGACAATTCTTAGTGGTAAATCACCTTGCTCGCTGCGCGCTTTATAAACTTCCCAGGTTGTTTTATCAATACCGGCATCGTGAGTAGAGGTAATACCTAAGCTAAGTAAATGGGCGCCTGCGGCATCTAACGAGTCGCTTATAGCTTGTTTTGAAGGGGCGCTCATATGCTGGGTAATTAACGATTCTGCTTTATCTATAAAAATACCGGTTGGATTACCAAATTCATCTTTAATTATTTCGCCGCCATCAGGCGCTTGAGTGGTTGCGGTAATACCGGCCAGCTCTAAGGCTTTGCTATTAACCCAAATTGCATGGCTGTCAACGCGCGAAAGCACCACTGGGCGGTCATTAACGACCTTATCTAAGTCTTTAGCGGTAGGAAAGCGCGTGTTGCTCCACAGCTCTTGGTTCCAGCCTCGGCCTAATAGCCAACCTTGTTTATTTTTCGCAAATTGTTCTAACTTTGCGGTTATTTCCTCAACCGACTTAGCACCACGCACATCAAGTTGCGATAGATTGTCGCCAAGGCCGATCACATGGCCGTGGGCGTCAATTAGCCCTGGCAGCAACGTATTGCCTTTGGCATCAATGAGTGTGGCATCTGGAAAGGTGTTTTTAAGCGTATCATCGCCAGTTTTTACGACTTTGCCGTTTTTAATTACTAAAGTGGAAAATGTGTGTATACCGCCTTGATACAAAGGCGTATAGCCGTTAGCGTTATAAATAACCTGCGTTTGAGCGATGCTAGTGCAGCTTGCAAATAAACCAGCAAGCAATAGTGGGTTGAAAAGTTTTTTAAGTTGCATAAGTTAGTTATTTTTTATTGTTAGTAAAATAACACTAGCAAACTCACTTTTAGAATACCAATATGTTGAGGTAGATAGCTTAAAAGCGTAAGGGCTGTTAAAAACTTAGCGCTTACGCATATAAAAAGAGTTACTTACTGGCGTATAGGCCATATTCAGAAAGGGTAAGTCTGCCGTCTTTATCTTTATCATAACTTGAAAAACGCGACCATAGAGCGGGGTCAATGGCGGTTTCAGAGCGGGTTAAAAAGCCATCGTGGTTACGGTCAAACTTTTCAAATTTATCGGCAATTTCTGTACTTTGGGCAAGGGTTGCATCGCTAAAAAGGCCCAGCGCAACAAGCGCTAAATAGCTTACGGTCTTCATATTTATACTACTCAGTAAAGGTTATTGGTTAAATAGTCTTTAAACTCAAGAAGCGAGATTTGTTTGTCTTGGTTTTTATCCCAGCGGGTAAAGGTGCTGAGTAGCTGAGGCTGAGGCTCTAACTCGTCTTCAGTTAAAAAGCCGCTTTTATTGGCATCAAGGTGATCAAAACGCTGTTTAACATCTAATGCAACAGCATTAAAACTGATCATGGTAATAGCGATAACGCTAAAAAAAACACACTTCATGGTTTTCCTTCCAACATACAGTGTTTGTAGATTAATAAAAAAAGCACTTGCCATAATTTAACTTCCCAACAATAAATCCGTTTACACATTCCCTCAGGGATTATGGCAAATGCTTTTGAAACCTACTTTACTAGGTAAAAGCTTAAGTAAAACTTAATTATGGTTTAAAGTTTTGAAACTCTTCTTTAGAAATTTTCTTGTCTTCATTTTCATCCAAATCAGCAAATTGCCTCATTACTTCTTTATCTTGCTTTGCTTCTGCAAGTGATACTGCTCCATCCATATCTTTGTCTAAATGAGCAAAGCGAATGTTGACAGAAGAGGCTAAAGCCGTGGCGCTAATGGCTAAAAACATTAATGCAAATGCTGCGATAAGTTGTTTCATAATCATGTTCCTTATTAAATGAATTTACTGAATAAACTTTTTGAATTCACTTAATGACAACTGACCATCTTGGTTAGTGTCTATTTGTGAAAAGTTTTCGTGTAGTACGGCATCTTCACCCGCTTCTGATTCGCTAAGTGTGCCGTTACTGTCTTTATCTAGCTCATTAAATGTAGCTTGAACGTCCATAGCTATTGCATCTGTGCCCATAAACCCAAAAGCCAGCATGGGTAAAATTACTAAAAAGCGGTTGTTCATTTAATTTCCTTATTGATTAAAGTTGCACACACTATTACAAAAATAGTGCCAATTTAAATAAGTGTTTAAAATCAATGGCTTATGGTTTCTATGAAGCGCTTGTCGGAATTTTTTACTTAAATGTGTGTTATTTTTGCAACAGACGGTGCGTACTCTTTGTACTTAACATAGTTATCAATGGGTTAGCATGTTGCTAAATGGCAACAGGTGGATATATTGGGTTAAATATAGAAGTTGATTCAGCGAGAGTATAAGGTAAGTGACTAAAATAGGGCGCTTAAAATAATAAAAGGAAATGATAATGCCTGTAACGTTGGCTAAAAAGTATCGTGCAATGCTCAATTGGCGGCCTAACTTAATAGGTCAGTTTATTATTAGCATGCTGCTGTCGTTACTGCCACTTAGTTTAGTGGTGATTGTTTTTTTAAATGCGTTAAACAAACAGCTCGCTGTTACCCAGCTTATTGTCAGTAATAATTACCAAGTTACTAAGTCGTTCAATTTTTTAAAGCAAGAGTTAAATAGCCTAGAGCGAGCTACTCGCCAAAATTGGGTTTTAAAAAGCGAGTCGCTCGACACGCTAATAAACGAAAAATGGCAATCCTCCTTACAAACAATCGACACGCTCAGCCAAAAAAGTACCTCTGGGCAATACACTATGCAATGGCGCCGCTTAGCAGCAACCTTACGAAGTACTCATCAAGCGCTAATTGAAAACAACCAACAAGATGCAGCATTGTTTGTGCCTATTAGCGATTTGGTAGCTGAGCTTACAGTGTGGTTGCGTGATACAAATGCGGCGCAAATTCAAAATAATCAAAATGAGCTAAGCACTTTGCAAAGCTCGTTTATTAACTGGTTAGTGGCGCTTATTCCGCTTACTTTACTGGTGGGCGGGGGCTTTTTGTGGCGCATAAGCAAACGTTTAAAAGGGCTTACCTCGGTAATAGGTAAACTAGGGCAAGGCCACTGGCAGCAAAAAATAGCGGTGCAAGGTTCCAGTGAGCTGGTGGAGTTGGGCGAAAAACTACAATGGGTGCAAGAGCAGCTACATATGCTCGAGCAACAAAAAGATACCTTTTTACGTCATGTAACCCATGAGCTTAAAACGCCGTTGGCTTCAATGGTCGAGGGCACTGATTTACTTCGTGATGAAATAGTGGGGCCCATTACAAAAGAGCAGCAAGCTGTGCTTGAGCTTATTAGCCAATCTATGGTGCGCCTGCGCACTATGATTGACAGCTTACTTAGTTATAACGCTATCAGAACCAGTAAAGACAGTGTTAGCGAGGTCGAATTTGGTAATTTAATAAATAAAATAAACAGCCATTTTGAGCACCGTTTAACGGCTAAGCAGCAACGTCTAAATTGGCACAACAGCATAATAAAACAGCCCCTTGCATTACCCGCAGAGCTAATAGAAATGACCCTTATTCAGCTCATTTCTAATGCGTTAAAGTTTTCAAATACAGGGCAAAGCGTTGATGTAACCTTAGCGCTTGAGCAAAAGCGACTAACAATACAAGTGCGCGATGAAGGTTGTGGTATTAAAGAGCAAGAAAAAACCCAAATATTCAGCGCATTTTACCAAGGTAAGCATAATAAAGATGTTACGCTGCAAGGCAGTGGCCTAGGTTTAACCATAGTAAAAGAGTCGGTTGAGCAGTTACAAGGTCAGCTCAGTGTTGAGCATAACCAACCCAAAGGCTGCTTATTTACAATAAAAATACCTTTAATTAATCAAGGAGTTTAATAGCATGCGTACGCGTTTAATAGCTATTTTATGTGTGCTCAGTAGTGCGGTTATTTTAGCTGGGTGTGCAACAAATAACACACAAACAGCAGCTGTGTCACAGGAGGTTGCGCCTGCAAAAAATGCGGTGCCAAATCCTAAAAAGCGTCCTAAAAGTGACCCCGTTTACCCCAGCGCAGCACGTGTTATTGCATGGCATGCTAATCAATGTGGTGGTTTTAAAGTAAAACCAAGCCTGCACACTTATTTAGGTGAGAAAGAGCTAAAACGCTTTTTTAAATACATGTGTATTAACACTTCAAGCGCACCCAAAGAGGTAATGGCACGCTTGCAAAAACTCGATTTAGCCTACTTTTGGCCAGAGCCTATTAAACAATATTTATGGCTTCAAAAGCAGCATGTTACGCGGCAAATAAATGCGCTAAAAGAGCAGCAGGCGTTAAATGACAAAATGCAGCAAACGTTATCGTCTTTAGCCACCATAGAGCAACAGTTATTACTACGCGAAGACACGAAGGAGCAGTAATCATGACAACACACACACCACAAGGTGCAAAAGTATTACTAGTTGATGATGATGCAAGTTTACTTAAATTACTCGCACTAAGAATAGAGTCTAAAGGGTATGAAGTAACTACCTGTGAAAGCGGCATACTTGCATTGCAAGTTCTTAAAAGCCACGTGTTTGATGCAGTTATAACTGACCTGCGTATGGACGAAATGGACGGCATGGCCTTACATCGCCAATTACAAAGCCGCTACCCAGCGCTGCCAGTTATAATGATGACAGCGCATGGCTCTATACCCGATGCGGTGGAGGCGACAAAACAAGGTATTTTTGCGTTTATTACAAAACCGGTAGATAAAGACGAGCTTTTTGACAGCCTAGCCAAAGCCATTGAAATACATGGCGTAAACGCAGAAGAATCGCCCCAAAAAAGTAATATAGTCACGCGCAGTGGCGCTATGTTGCACCTCCTTGAACAAGTAAAGTTACTGGGGCCAACCCAAGTAAATGTGCTTATTTCTGGCGCCAGCGGCACAGGTAAGGAGCTGCTGGCTCAGGCGATTCATCAACACAGCCATGTAAGCGAAGGGCCTTTTGTGGCTATTAACTGTGGCGCAGTGCCTGGGGAGCTTTTAGAGTCAGAATTATTTGGCCATAAAAAAGGCGCATTTACAGGGGCGGTGAAAGATCACCAAGGTTTGTTTCAGCAAGCGCAAGGCGGCACCTTATTTTTAGATGAAATTGGCGATATGCCGCTTAACTTACAGGTTAAGTTACTGCGTGTACTACAAGAAAAAACCATACGCCCGGTGGGCTTTCAAGAAGAAATTCCTATTGATGTGCGTATTGTATCGGCCACGCATAAAAATTTACCCGATGCGATTAGCAATCAACAATTTAGGGAAGATTTATACTACCGACTAAATGTTGTTAATTTAAAATTGCCGCCGCTGTGTGAGCGCCGCGAAGATATAAGCTTGCTTGCCCAACACTTTAGCGCAAGTATTGCTAAACGTATGAACCAAAAAGAAAAGCGCTTTGCAAACGATGCCATGCATGCACTGGTACGTTACGACTGGCCTGGGAATATTCGCCAGTTACAAAATGTTGTAGAGCAAGTGGTCGCATTAAGCGCCAGCGAGGTAATTTCTGCGCACTTAGTGTTAAACGCACTTAATTCAAACGAAGCCAGTGCAGAGCCGCTTTCTTTAAACGATGCCAAAAAAGAGTTTGAGCGCGATTATGTAATAAACACCCTTAAAATGGCCGGTGGTAACGTAGCCGAAGGCGCAAAACTTGCCAAACGTAATCGTTCGGATTTTTATAAATTAATAAAAAAACACAATATTGATGTCGATAATTTAGTGTAATTTAAAAGTAAGGTAATTAAATGCAGTTATTTATGGTGTATTTAGGCGGGCGAATTCAAGGCTGCCACATAGAAATGCACGATATTCGCTTTGTTGTAGGTCAAAGCATTGAGCAAACCTACTCAAAACTAAAAAGCCAATGGGTGGGCGATAAAAACAATGTGCATATGGACAGCTACATGGCAGTTAACCATATCGACGGTTATAAAGTAGAAGTCGTTGATACTTACGTTGAGCAAAATAAGCAGTTGTATTTTGTTAATTTAGGCGCTTACAGAAGCGACTCTATGGCAGAGCAACACGACTTTGCCTTGTATGTTGCCGGTAGCCCAGCAGAGGCCAAGCAGCGCGCTAAAAGCGATTTGCTTGCAGGCCTTAGCCATATTCATAAAGATGATTTACATGATGTAGATGACTGCTTTGCTATAGATTTACTCGACAGCCAATTAAATATCAAGCTTACGCCAAGTGGGCATGCTCAGCCAATAAAGCCTGATTGGTTTGGGTATTATATTCTTTAACAGTAAAATTAAGAGTCTTGCTCGCTTTGCTCATTGGCTTCGCTTTTAGCTGCCATTTTAAATGCCACAATAACTAGGGTAAACATCGCAAAGGGCAGCGCTGCCAACATGTATTCAACCATGTTGCTATCTTGAAAGTT
Organism: Pseudoalteromonas sp. S3776; assembly: GCF_005886915.1. NCBI lineage: Bacteria > Pseudomonadati > Pseudomonadota > Gammaproteobacteria > Alteromonadales > Pseudoalteromonadaceae > Pseudoalteromonas > Pseudoalteromonas sp. S3776. The sequence continues at coordinate 8,517 of NZ_PNCU01000038.1, forward strand.
AGCCTGTAGTAAAAAGTGTCCCGCCACGCACATTACAATAACCACAAGTAATATAGGCAGTAGCATAAGTTCTTTTTTTGATGAATGATTTTTCATTGAGTATAAGGCTGCGGCTTTAAATAAAGCGCTATTGTAATGAGCTTACTTAAGCTTGGCAAACAATGGCTATTTTAATGGTATGATCGATATCAAATAACCACCCAGTGTGATTAGGATAAACAGTGAAACACAACCTTAAGCAAGTTTACCTTGTTGGTGGCGCGGTACGCGACCAGCTCCTTAATATAGCATCAAAAGATAACGATTATGTTGTTATAGGCGAAACACCCCAAACTATGGAGTCGCTTGGTTTTGTGCCTATAGGAAGTGATTTTCCGGTTTATTTACACCCAAAAACAAAAGAAGAATACGCCTTGGGCCGCACTGAGCGAAAAAGTGGTAAAGGCTATACCGGCTTTGTGGTAGACGCCAGTCCTCATGTTACGCTCGAGGAAGACCTTGCAAGGCGCGATTTAACTATAAACTCAATGGCGCTCGATGAAAACGGCACCGTTATTGACCCTTTTAATGGCCAAAGCGATTTACACAATAAAATATTGCGCCATACCACAGAGGCCTTTGTAGAAGACCCTGTAAGGGTATTACGCATAGCGCGTTTTTTGGCGCGTTACGGAAGTGAGTGGCGTATTCACCCAAGTACGTATGCACTAATGCGCGAGCTTAAAAACAAAGGTGAGCTTAATCATTTAGTGCCCGAACGCGTATGGCTTGAAACCGAAAAAGCACTGGGTGAAAAACACCCAGAACTGTATTTTCAAGCACTGCATGGTTTAGGTATTTTCCCTGAAATAGAGCAAATGGACGGTGTACCGCAACCTGCCAATCACCACCCCGAAGGCGATGTGCTTGTTCATACTATGTTGGTGCTTAGGCGCGCTGCCGATTTAAACTTTAATTTAGAAACACGGTTTGCGGCACTCACTCATGATTTTGGCAAGGCACTGAGCTATAAAAAACGCGGTAATTTACGCGGCCATGAGCGCGAAGGGGTAGCCGTAGTAGAAAAGTTTTGTGAGCGTTTAAAAGTGCCTAACCGCTTTCGCGATATTGGCGTACTCACCAGCGATAATCACACCTTATGCCATACGCTTGAGCAATTAAGGCCACAAACGATTCATAAATTAATTGTCACTAATTTTAATGCTTTAGTGCACCCTGAGCGGTTTATTTCGTTTACCCAGGCATGCCAGTGTGATGCGCAAGGGCGCGGAGAAGCGCTCGTAGATAAGCCCTATCCGCAAGGAGCTAAGCTGCGTGCAATTTTTAATGAATTACAAAAATTGGATAAAAAGCAGGTAGTGCAAACTGCACTAAAAAATGGCAAAAAAGGCCCAGAAATAGGCGAAGAGGTAAAGCTGGCAGAAATAAACTGCATCAAAGCGTTTTTACAACACGAGCAAGCAACGCAATAGGCAATACCCTAGCTGAGGTATTCAGACACGCCTTCGTTTTTAACTTGTTCTGGCTGTCGTAAGTTTTTATATGTAGAGGTGACAGGCTCTGAAGGTAAGCTAGGTGCTTGCTCTTGGGGCCTGTATAAATCAAAAATAAATTCGATCTCTTCACGCTCAAGTGGGTTGTTCATGATCTATTCTCCTTAATTAGCGCTCAGGGTATGGCTGTTCGACTGAATTAAAAGTGAATAGTTACATTTTAAGTTGTAGTAAATTGTAATCACTGTGCAAAAAATAAGGGCGACTCAGCAGGGCGCTACTTTATGCACAGCCTAGTTTTGTAAAGGCAGGGTTACTTTAAATACCACGCCATTACCGCACTCGTTATTTTGCGCAGTGACACTGCCTTTATGGTAATCACATACTAGCCTTACAATATAAAGCCCTAACCCTAAATGTGGTTGTTGCTGCATTTGCTGACTACGCACCGACACCATAGAATCAAAAATATGCTCAGTTAGCCCTTCAGGCAGTACGGGGCCTGTATTACTCACTGTTAATATTGCTTTATTTTCGCTCTGCTTAAGGCCTACATTAATAGCTGTATTGGCTTCACTAAATTCCAGCGCATTATTAATAAGCTTATCAAGTAGCTGAGCTATAAATTCGGGAGCTCCTTGCATAGGTAAAGGGTTTTGGCATACATCAAGCTCAAATAATTGTTCAGGGTAAGTAAGCTGATAGCCTTGCATGCAGCCATTAATGACTTTTTGTAAATCAAACGGCTCGCTCTCGTTGCTTTGAATACTTTGCTCAAGGCGTGTGGCTTCGCTCATGGTGGTTATTATTTTACCTAAGCGCTCAACCCCTTCACTGGCGCGCTCTAAGTATTTTTGGCTTAGCTCGTTTTGTGGCAGGCTTTGTAAGTTTTCAAGTGATGAGCGCACCACAGCCACTGGCGTGCGCAGTTCGTGCGATAACCGCGATGACATATTTTCTAAATAGTTAGTGTACCCACCTAATCGGCCAACAATATTGGCAAAGCTTCGTGAAAGGTCGCCAATTTCATCGTTTGAGTCGCTGTAATTAATACTGCCGGTAATGCGCCCTTGGGCGTCAATGGCTTGCTCTGCGGTATCACGCAGTCGTCTAATACGGCTCGAAATACGCGAGGCAAAAAAGAACAGCGTCACGGTGCCAATTAGCATCACCGCTAAAATAACGTTAAAGAGCTTTTCGAGCGATTTATTACGCAGTGTGCGTACACCGTTAGTGGTTTCCTCAGCGATGACTGCGCCAATGACTTTGTCGTCAATCCAAATAGGGTAAGCCGCCGATAAAATAACGGCTTTCCTGTCGGGGGTTAACCGCCAAGACGACGCTGGTTGCCCTTTGAGAGCTTTAGCTAAATGCGTACCTTGCATTGAAGCGACATCGTGTAGGGTATCTAAAAACTCGTTTTCGGGGCGAGTTAAAATTTTATAATAAAGTGGGTGTAAATACGTTTGCTCAAAGCGCTGCCAAGCATTTTTAGGCGGCTGGTTTTTGAGCCCGTCGGCCCATACGCCATCGGCATTTTGAATTGTGCCCGACTGCGCTAATACGCGATGATGGTTATCAACCACCCAAATACGGCTGCCGCTGTGGCCCATACCTTTTAAAATTCGATTAATTTCGGGTGAGGGCACCAATACCGAGCCTAAATCGCTGGGGTTATTTAAATTAGAAGTCGACATTGTTTTAGAATCAAACGGCGCTTTTTTTGTGTCGATATCGACCACGGCAAAGCCTAGCTTGTTACCCAGCATATTAATGGGGAAGCGCAGCTCTACGTTATATCCCGATTCAGTGCGCATAAAATAGCCCTGAATTTTTGTAAACGGTGTTTTGGTAGTCGCATTAAATGCATTTACCCAGCCATCTTGGCGTGGGGCAATAATGTACGTATTAAAATCGCCGCTTGGGTTTTTTAGGCCAATTATTAAATGGTCGTTATTCGTAATGCTTAAACTATTTTTAGCACGGTATACAAGATGATCGTCAGTTACTTTAAACACAGCATATAAATAGCTATCAAACTTGCCAACCATATGATCAAACGATAAATCCTCAGCTTTATGCTTCTTGCCTGCTTTTTGTAAATAACGTTTATCGTAATGCCAAAAGAGTGGTTGATAGCTTTGCCAGTCGCTCAGCTTGCCATCAAGTTGAATGGCGTTTTTAAGATTGTACGCATATAAGTCGCGCCCTTTTACTACCTGGTCTAAAAAATTGGTTTGCTCATCAAACAGTGCTGGGCGCTCATGCAGGGCGGTGGCGAGCGCCCGTGTGGTGCCTACGAGGGTTTTTTCTTGGCCTTGGCGTAAAAATTTTTCCATTTCCCACACGTACTCGTAACCAAGCCACGGCAGTAAAAACAAAAAGCACGACAGAAGTATAAATTTACTGCGTAGGCCAAAACGTAACATTAGCGTTGCTCCCACCTGTAGCCCATACCGTACACGGTATCTATGCAGTCAAAGTGGCTATCAAGTGCCATAAACTTTTTACGAATGCGTTTTACATGTGAGGTGATAGTACTGTCGTCTACGTAAATTTTTGCATCGCTCATTAAATCGTTGCGGCTTTTAACATGGCCTGGGCGCTGCGCAAGGGAGTGCAGCATCCAAAATTCGGTCACCGTTAAATCAACCAATTGCTGCTGCCAAAATACCTGCATGCGCTGGGTGTCGAGTTTAAGCGGGCCGCGTGTAATTAATGCATTGGCATCGGCGGGTTGTTCAAGCGCTTCCATGCGTCTAAATAGCGCGCCTATTCTCGCAGCCAAGTGGGCTAAGCTAATATCTTTTGTTAGGTAGTCATCGGCGCCCATACGCAGGCCACACACGGTATCTATTTCGCTATCGCGTGCAGTTAAAAAAATAATAGGCAGTGTTTTAGAAAGCGTACGCAAAGTTTGGCAAAGTAAAAAACCGCCGTCAATTTCGTGGCCTAAACCAATATCAACAATGGCTAAATCAGGTAGGGCGTCTTTAAATGCGCTCTCTGCGCTGACGCGATCAGCAAAACCACTTACTTGATAACCTTGAGCGCTAAGCATTTCAATATAGTTTTCGCGGATGGCGGTTTCATCTTCAATGATGGCTATTTTTTTCATTCTACTCACCCTTATTTATTTTAAAACGCACTATATCGAAGTTTTTCAGCTATGTACGGTTAAAAAGGCAATTGCCATTTTTTTGCCACAATTGCTCAGTACTTTGCCATTTTTGCTCCCCTTTGTTGCCACTTGCAGTTGTTTTAATACAACCATCAAAACAAAACATCACAAATTAAAACAAGTTTAAGGATTACATCATGAAGAAGACATTAATCGCATTAACGCTAGTAGCCAGTGTGTGTACACCTGCATTTGCGTCAGCCGCTAACACCCCTTCTAAAGAAGCACACAAAGAAACCGCCATTGGCTTAGGTACAGGCGCCATTATTGGTGGTGTCGTTGGTGGGCCAATTGGTGCCTTTATTGGCGCATTTGCCGGAGGCTTAATTGGTGATTCAAAAGTGGCCGATGACAAAATAGCCCAGCAACAGCGCGCGATTACGCTGATGCAGGAAAAAACCAGCGACTACATGCACGTGCTTAATCACAACAATAAGCTTGAGCAACAGTTAGATGTACTCACTAATCAAAATGAGCAGCTAACACAATCGCAAATAAATAACTTACTTGCCATGACAGTACAATTTAAAACAGGCTCAAGTGTTATTGCCCCGCACTTTGCTGCCCAGTTAGACCAGCTTGTGGTGCTGTTAAAAAACCAGCCGCAACTAGCGTTAGATTTAAGTGGTTTTGCCGATCAGCGCGGTGATGAGCAAGCGAATCTTTTATTGTCTAAAAAACGTGTAAACGCAGTGCAAAGTTACCTTATAAAGCACGGTATTAGCCATACACGTTTAAGTGCGCAGGCCTTTGGTGAGCAGCATACATTAGCAAATAGCAACACAGTTGAAGATAACTTTTTTGATAGACGCGTAACACTGACTACTCGCTCAATAAACCCGGTAAATGGCCAAACGGCAAGTAACTAAAGCCATTTTTATTTGAGTAAAGTTAAGCGTTCGATGGAGTGATTTTATGTTGAGTAACCCAACCAAAATGCTTACTAAAGTAAGCATTTTTATTTTCTTAGTGAGTGTGCTTCTGGTTAGTTTTAATAGTCAGGCACAGTCGCCCAAGCTTGAACTTTTTGACAGTGGCGGTGCGCCTGTAGCGCCAGCCATTATTTTAAAAAGTGACGCAAACATGACTTTAACCGGCCTAATAAACCATGTGGTCGTTAAGCAAACTTATCAAAACGATAATCCATTTGCGGTAAATGCGCGTTATGTGTTTCCGCTGCCTGATGAAAGCGCCGTTCATGCAATGACGATGCGCATAGGTGAGCGGGTCATTAAAGGTCAAATAGATAAAAAAGTGGAGGCCGAAAAAAAATACCAAGCGGCAAAAAAGGCTGGCAAGCAAGCCGCGCTTGTACGCCAGCAGCGCGCGAATATGTTTATTACTAATGTGGCAAATATAGGCCCTGGCGAGCAGGTTATTGTTGAGCTTGAGTATCAAGAAATTATTAATTACAGCAGTGGTACATTTGCGGTTCGTTTTCCTACAACTATTACGCCGCGCTATCATGCAATTAGCGGTGAAGTTGGACAAAGTAACACCGACAAAACCGTATTAAATCAGGCACCAAGCGGCTGGTTAAACCCTGTTTACAACATACAAAGCTCAGAGCAAAGCCAAGAGGATGTACCCGATAGCAAATTTAGCTTAAATATAGACATAGACGTAGGGCTGGAGCTGGTAGAAATAAATTCTAAATTTCATAACGTAGACATTCATAACCCAGCATTTGGTCAATATACGGTTGCTTTAAATGAGCAAAAAGCCATAAATCGCGATTTTGTGCTGGAGTTTAAACCGCTACAAAAAGAAAGCGCTCAGGCGGCATTTTTTACTCAGCAGTTTGAAAATGGCGACCGATACGGACTTGCTATGCTAATGCCACCAGCTGATCACTTTACGCAAACGCAGCGCCTACCACGTGAAATGGTGTTTGTTGTAGATACCTCAGGCTCTATGCACGGGCAATCTATGGAGCAAGCTAAAAAGGCGCTGTTTTATGCGCTTTCTTTACTCGATAGCGACGACAGCTTTAACATTATTGGCTTTGATAACGTGGTTACCCCCATGAGCGATAAACCCCTCATTGCCAGCGATTTTAATTTGCGCCGCGCTGAGCGCTTTATTTATAACTTAGAGGCGGATGGCGGCACCGAAATACAAGGTGCCCTTGATGCTGTCCTTGATGGTAGCAGTTTTGAAGGCTTTGTACGCCAAGTGGTATTTTTAACGGATGGCAGTGTAAGTAATGAAGACGCCTTATTTAATAATATTCAGCGTAAATTGGGCGACAGCCGTTTATTTACTGTCGGTATTGGTAGTGCACCTAATAGCTTTTTTATGCGCCGCGCTGCAGATATAGGCAAAGGATCGTTTACGTTTATCGGTAGCACACATGAAGTGCAGCCTAAAATGCAGCAGTTATTTGATAAGCTTGCTCACCCAGCTATCACTAATTTAGCACTAAGCGATGAAAGTGGTATTAGTTTAGATTTTTGGCCTTCCCCCTTGCCCGATTTATATTTTGGCGAGCCAATAATGGTGGCTATAAAGCTAAACGATACGAGTCGAATTACGCTTAATGGGCAAACCGCTCAAGGCCCCTTGAATATAAAACTAAGCGCACAAAATAGCGCAAACGCAAAAGGGATTGATAAGCTGTGGGCGCGCCAAAAAATTAAATCGTTGCTTTTGTATAATGACCGGCAGACAGTTAAAAATGAGGTGCAAGGGCTTGCGCTCACGCATCAATTACTTAGCCCATTTACGGCCTTTATAGCTATTGAACACACTCAAATTAACGAGCCTGCAAAGCAAACTGCACTAGCTAAAAACGCAGTGCCACAAGGGCTAGCTATGCGATTACCGCAAACCGATGGACAGAGCCGACTTTACATCCTGCTGGGCTGTATTTTGTTAGCCGGGTTCGGCGCGGTAAAATTAACTCGGGCATTTAAATGAATAAGTGGCTAAGTGCAGGCTTATTAATCGCCGGGCTGGGGTTGTTTTCTCATGGTGCTTATATGCAAGCTAAGGCATGGCTTGCACAAGTATTAATAGAGCAGGCCTGGCAAGAGGCCCTTATTACGCCAAACGCTCGCGTTAAACCGTGGTTTTACGCCGATACCTTTGTTACAGCGCAGCTTAGCTGGCCTAAGTACAGTAAAACGCTTAGCGTTTTAGCTGGGGCAAGTGGTCGTAATTTAGCATTTGCACCAAGCCACTTTTTGCCGGGGGCAAAGCTTGGCGATGCACAAGGCGGTGCGTTAATAGCGGGTCACAACGACACTCACTTTGCATTTTTACAACACACCAAAGTGGGTGAAACGTTTACGCTGCAGTTGCAAAATGGCGTAATTCAGCATTATAAAGTGAAGGGGGTTGAGGTTATTCATCAATCCCAACAGGCGTTTTTACAAACGCCTGGGCTTTACTTATTAACCTGTTACCCTTTTGACTCGTTGGCATCGGGCACTGATTTAAGATGGCTTGTATCGGCTGAGTTGATGGGGTCATCACCAGCTTCGTTAAGCGGTATGTCGACCACCAGCTCTTGATGACGCTGGCTTATCATTACACCAACAAACACGATAAATATACTCACCCATTGCCAAAAATCGAGCACTTCACCCAAAATGATGGCTGATAAAATAAGCGTGAAAATAGGAATTAAATTTGAGTAAGCCGCAGCAGTTAACACTGATACTTTGCCAATTGCATAGTTATACATGCCATAGCCACCGAGGGTGACGCACGAGCCTAAATACAAAATGCTCATAAGGGCGGCTAGGTCATGCTGGTTTTCGCTTGGTAAGTCGATAAAAAACAAAAACGGTGCAAAAAACACACTACCACTTATGCCTTGTAAAGCAATGAGCGTTAACGGCGAGTAACGATTGGCCAAGTGCTTAATGCTAATGGTGTAAAACGCCGCGCATACCATGGCCATAAGTTCTAAAAAGTTACCCAATAATGGATTAGGGGCTTGATCAGTATTGGGTGAAAGCAAAGTAAGTAAAATACTGCCGCCAATACATAAGGTAAACCCAATCACAATGGCTTTACTGATATACTCTTTAAGCATAAAAAACGCCATCAATGCCACAATAATAGGCAAGCACGAAACAATAACTCCCGCCTGAGAGGCCGAGGTGTATTCCATTGCGTGGCCTTCAAACAAAAAGTACAAGCAAGGCTCAGCCAGCGACATACCTAATAAGTACTTCCAATCGCCTTTTAAATACTCAAACCGAATTACATAGCGCCATAAACAAAGCGATAAAACTAAGGTGGTTAACATGCGTAAGAATATAACTAATGCAGGGTCGTAAACGGCAATAGCATACTTAAGCGCAATAAAGGAGCTGCCCCATAAAAAGGTAGCAATAATTAGGCATAAACTAGCTGGCATAAATGAAATTTTATCAAATTAAATTAACGCTGATCCTAGCATGAATAATTTTAACTTGTTCAAAAATACCGAGCTGGTATAAGTTTATTTATCTTTAATTTTAATAGTAAATAATAATGCGTAGGGAACAGGTAATTGTTGTTAAGCTTGGCACAAGTGTACTAACAGGCGGCACCGATAAATTAGACAAAGCCCATATGGTTGAGCTGGTTCGCCAATGTAGCGAACTAAAAAAGCAAGGCCACCAAGTTATATTAGTATCAAGTGGCGCGGTTGCTGCGGGGCGCGAACAACTAATTAAACCCTGTGGCCGCGGCCTAATAGATAAGCAAATGTTGGCAGCCGTTGGGCAAGGCCAGCTTATACATATTTGGCAAAGCTTATTTACCTTGTATGGTATTAACGTAGGGCAAATGTTACTTACCCGTGCCGACGTAGATGACCGCGAACGCTATTTAAATGCGCGCGACACTTTAAATGCGTTATTAAGCCACGATGTGGTGCCTATTATTAATGAGAACGATGCAGTAGCAACTAGCGAGATAAAAGTAGGTGATAATGATAATTTATCGGCGCTTGTGGCTATTTTAGCTAATGCCAACAAGCTATTACTACTTACCGACCAAGAAGGTTTATTTACCAGCGATCCGCGAACCAATACGGATGCAAAACTAATTGATGAAGTAACCCATATAAACGATGAATTACGCCAACTGGCTGGTGGTAGCGGTACAAATTTAGGCACCGGCGGTATGGCCACAAAACTACAAGCCGCCGACGTAGCAAGGCGCGCAGGGGTTGAAGTTATTATTGCAAAAGGCGCTGGCAATAATGTTATTTTAAAATGTATGAGCGAGCAATTACCCGGTACGCGGTTTTTAAAGCTTACTGCACCAAAAGATGGCCGTAAAAAGTGGCTAATGGCTGGGCCTAAAAGTACCGGCCAAATTATGATTGATGCAGGCGCTATTGTTGCACTACAAAACAAAGGGGCAAGCCTATTAGCCAAAGGCATAACCAATGCGTTTGGCCGTTTTGAGCGTGGCGACTTAATCGATTTAATAGACGCCAATAACCATGTTATTGCACGAGGGTTAACGCGCTTTAACCAAGTTGAAGTAAATAAAATTAAAGGTGCTCACTCAGAGCAAATAGGCGAGCTACTCGACTTTGATAGTGGTGCTGTGGTGCTACACAGAGACGACTTAGTTTTACTTTAGTTTTTTATAGTGCTTAGTAAAACAAACTTTAATCCACATAGGTGAATGCGCCCTAATTCAAAAGTATTGGTTAATTATTTAGCAAAGTTGATAGTTTTGTCTAAACTGATTGAAGTTAAAACAGTTTAGGTAAACTAATGAAGGCAAACAATTGCGGGCACGAATGGATAATCAATCTAACTCAGCAAGAAGAAGAAAGTGATTTAGATGCATCATTAGTACAGATTATTGGCGACCTGCTCGAAGTTGAAAATTTTGCTATTTATATTAATAAACACTTTAGTGCGCAATTACCGCCTACGCTTATAAACACCGACACTCGCCTTGAAGTATTAGAGTCTAACGAAGCGTTAGCGCTGCTTAATAAAGTGACCCAAAACAAAATAAGAGTAAGCCGTGCCTTAGGTGTAGTAACAACGTATGTGCCAATGTATTACTTTGGAAAAGTAATTGGCATATTACTAATAGAAACCACAACAGAGTTAGCGCAAACCACCACAATGCTCGCCGTGCATATTTTAAATATTTATGCCAATCAGCTAGGGCTACTGCATAAATCGCGTTTAGACCCCTTAACCGAGCTTTTAAATAGACAAACCTTTGATAAAAAAGTGATCGAAATTGTCTCAGGCAAAGGCTTTTTATTACCCCGTGATGATACAAACGAAAAGCGACGATGGTATTTAGCCATTGCAGATATCGATCACTTTAAACGCGTAAACGACAATTACGGCCATGTCATAGGGGATGAGGTTATTTTACTTGTGGCGCGCCTGCTGAAAAATAACTTTAGGTTAGAAGACTACGTATTTAGGTATGGTGGCGAGGAGTTTGCGGTACTATTTCAAACCAAAACTGAGGCACAAGCGCATATAGCACTTAACCGTTTGCGCTCAAATATTGCTGAGTACCCCTTTCCGCAAGTTGGGCAGCTTACAATTAGCATTGGCTTTTTAGAGCTGGCAAGTATTGATACTGTATCTAGCATAGTGCACCAAGCCGACATGGCGCTGTATCATTCTAAAAATAGCGGCCGTAATAAAGTGACTGCTTATAGCGAGCTTGAGGTAAATGAAGAAGTGACCACCGATAATAGTATTGAGCTTTTTTGATTGTAAATTTGTGCTAAAATCTGGCTCCTTAAATTGTTGTAGGCAGGCACAAACATGAAATTCGTTCGTTGGTTTTTAGGTTGTATAATTTTATTCTTTAATTTTGTATTTACTCCTCGCAGTAAAAAGCGTGCAAGCGATGTGCAAGCACAGCTTGATCAGCAAACCTCACAATTTAAACTTTATCAATTTAAAGCATGCCCGTTTTGCGTAAAAGTACGCCGTGCAATTAAGCGCGAAGGCTTAAAAATAGAAACGCGTGATGCAAAAAACAATCAACAATTTCGTCAAGAGCTGTTAGAGCAAGGCGGCAAAATTAAAGTGCCATGCCTACGTATAGAAAAAAATGGCCAAGTAGAGTGGCTGTACGAATCTAACGATATTATTGCTTACTTAAACAAAGTAGCGGCTTAAACGACCCCCTTAATTTTTATCTCACTTATTAAAAGAGACATTATCATGACAATCCGTACTCGTGTTGCCCCATCTCCAACAGGTGACCCGCATCTTGGCACCGCTTATATTGCGTTATTTAACTACTGTTTTGCTAAACAACAAGGCGGCGAGTTTGTACTTCGTATTGAAGATACAGACCAGGTTCGTAGCACGCCAGAGTCAGAACAAGCGATTATGGATAGCCTGCGTTGGTTAGGTCTTGAGTGGGATCATGGCCCTGATGTAGGCGGCGAATTTGGCCCTTACCGTCAATCTGAGCGTAGCGATTTATACAAAAAATACGCGCACCAATTAGTTGAGCAAGGTAAAGCGTTTTATTGTTTTGCAACCAGCGAAGAGCTTGACCAAATGCGCGAAGAGCAAATGGCACAAGGTCTGCGCCCTAAATACGACGGTCGTGGTTTAAACCTCACAGAAGATGAAATTAAAGCAAACTTAGCTGCTGGTAAGCCTTATGTTATACGCATGAAAATACCTAGCGAAGGCACCTTTAAGTTTAACGACTACCTACGCGATGAAATTGAAATCCCGTGGGAAAACGTAGACATGCAAGTGCTATTAAAAGCCGATGGTTTCCCTACGTACTTTTTAGCAAACGTAGTGGATGACCACCACATGCAAATAAGCCATATTTTCCGTGGCGAAGAGTGGATTAACTCAGCACCTAAACTATTAAAACTTTACCAAGATTTAGGTTGGGAAGCCCCCGTATTAGGCCACTTACCATTATTACGTAATCCAGATAAATCAAAGCTTTCTAAGCGTAAAAACCCAACGTCTATTAATTACTATAAAGAAATGGGTTACCTACCAGAAGCCGTGCTTAACTATTTAGGCCGTATGGGTTGGTCAATGCCAGATGAGCGTGAAAAATTCACTCTAAATGAGATGATTGAACACTTCGACATGAAGCGTGTATCACTTGGCGGCCCAGTATTTGATGTGGAAAAATTAAGCTGGTTAAACGGCATGTGGATCCGCGAAAACCTAACAGATGAAGAACTTGTACAGCGCTTTGTTGATTGGAAGTTTAATGGCGAAATGCTAGCTAAAGTATTACCAGAGGCTAAAACGCGCATTAATACGCTTTCGGATATGGTTGACTTAGCAGGCCACTTTGTAGGCGGCATTCCAACTTACGACCCAGCACTGTTAACAGCGGGCAAAGCTGACGAAAACGTAATACGCCAAGCGCTACAGTTTTTTGTATGGCAGCTTGAAGGTTTACGTAGTTTTGATAAGCCAGCTATATTTGCCATTGCAAAAGAAGTTGCTACATTCCACGAGCTTAAAATTAAAGACTTTTTAGAGCCAATATTTGTAGCAATCACGGGTAAAACATCGTCTACCTCAGTGCTTGATGCAATGGAAATTTTAGGCTCAGACTTATCACGTGCGCGTTTACGTGTTGCACTTGCTCATTTAGGTATTTCTAAAAAGCAGGCTAAAAATATTGAGCGTGCGTACCGCACATACCCAAATGCATAATCTTTAGTTATACTTTATAAAAAGCCGAGCTTATTAATTAAGCTCGGCTTTTTTGTTTCAGGCTGTTTGGCTATATGTCATCGCGTTTTGATATTGTTTAGCGCAAGCAGTGGCGCTTTAGCAAATGCTACAATGCTGCATGTAAATTAAAAGGAGGCAGCATGATTGCACCTGTAAAAAACAAAGCTTTATTTAGCAGTAATGCCTTTTCAATAAACCTAGTTACTTACCCTACAAACCACAGCGTAATGAACCATATAGACCCCGTGCAGCAAGGGCGTTACTACAAACTTAATTTTGTACTCGTAAAACCCAAAGCGGGTGGGGTTTTTAAATGCTCAAAATGCATTATTAATTGGTTTAACCGCGTGTATCTATTTAGGCCCGACAAGTACGAGCACAGCGTTTCTAAAATTGAGTCAGGAAAGCGCGTACTACTTAGTTTTGCGCTTAATATATAATTTATTAATAGTCGTAGGCCTGTCCGCTGCATAAAACAGACAGGTCACAATACGATACAGATATTTCGCGACAAGAATTTATAGTAAAGGCGTTAGCACCTCTGCGCATTGCATCAGCTTTAAGTAAATCTATAGACTCTGATTTAGAGCGATTATAGCTTATACTACTGTTGCCTCTACCATCTCCACTGCAGCTTTTGCCTTCAATTCGGCCTAAAAGTGTGGCGCCACTTTCGTGTGCTTCTTGGTCGCTATAAAACTGTTGTAAATCTCGTTTTTTAACGTACGTACCAATTTCCTCAGATAAAACATCGTTATCTATATCGGTATGAAAAGTCACGTTTGAGCATCCAGTTAAAGCAGTGAATACGCTTATTGCTGCAAAAACACGTAACATAATAATTAGTCCCTTATTTAAGTTTGGTACCTAAATTACTAACTAAAACAGGTATGTGCAATATTTACCCTTAAGTTAATTGTATGAATTTGTAAGTGATTCGACCTCTCTTTAAATTTTTTCTGGTAGTATGGGCAGGTTATAAGCAGTTTAAGCAGTGAACAATCTATGTTAAGTCCTTACTTTCAGCAGCATGCTGACTATGTTTCTATCTCTCGTGAGCAAGGGTGTCGTTTCGCAAAGTGCGTTGCCGATGATTACAACCCACTTCATGATAAAGATGCCAAAAAGTTTTGCGCGCCAGGAGACTTACTTTTTTCTTTAGTATTAGACCGCTACGGTATAAGTGAGCGAATGGAATTTACCTTTGCCGGTATGGTTGACGAAAACACTAAACTTAATTTCCCACAAGGGGCTGATGAGTTTGATGTAACCAATGGCGACAAAGTAATTTTAAAGGTAAAACGCGAAGGCCAAACCAGCAAGTGCCCAACACTTACAAATAGCTTAATAAAAAACTATGTTGAATTTTCTGGTGCTGCATTTCCGCATGTAATTATTCCGCTAATGGGCAAGCAAGATGTAATGATTAACCCAGCGCGCCCTATGGTTATTTACGAGTCGATGATCATTAATCTTGATAACATTGATATTCAAGCGCCAACGCTTGAGTTTGCTGAGCCAAGTTTTGAGTACACAGGTAAGCGCGGCAAAATTACCTTGCGCTTTGACCTATTAGAAAACGGCGAAAAAGTCGGTTTTGGTGAAAAACACATGGTAGTGTCGGGTATTCGTGAATACTGCCAAGCAACGGTTGATGACTTAATCGCGTTTTATAATGAGCGAAAAGCCACCTTAAAACCGGCTTAAAGTTTATTTTAAATAAAGGCGCTATTTATAGCGCCTTTTTTATTACTAAAGCTCAGGTATAATGGCGCTCTTTGTTATTTTAAAGCTAAGCCTATGTCTGCCACATCGTTCTCATCTCTAAAACTCGATTCGTTATTACTAACAGCAATTGAGCAAAATAATTACACCACGCCTACCGCCATTCAGGTTAAAACTATTCCGCACATATTAGCGGGCAGCGATGTAATGGGCAGTGCGCAAACAGGCACAGGTAAAACAGCCGCCTTTGTATTACCACTACTACATAAGCTTTTAAATACACCAAAAAAAGATGAGCCAGGTATAGCCCGAGTGGTTATTTTAACCCCCACACGTGAGCTTGCTCAGCAAGTATTTGCAAGCTTTGAAAAATACGCTCAAGGCAGCAATATCCAAGGCGCTTTAGCGTATGGCGGCGCAAGTATTGGCCCACAAATTAAAGCACTTAAAACGGCGCAAGTGATAGTCGCAACGCCTGGGCGTTTACTTGATCATATCGTTAAAGGCAGTGTGGTGCTTTCAAGTGTTGATTCGTTAGTATTTGATGAAGCCGACCGTATGCTGGATATGGGCTTTATTGATGAAATAAAACGTATTTTGCGCCACATTCCAGGCGATCGCCAAACCTTATTGTTCTCAGCCACATTCGATGACAGCGTGTTTGAGCTGAGTAAAAAGCTACTTAAAAACCCCGAGCTGATTGAAGTTGATAAACGTAACTCAGCCGCCGTTGAAGTAGAGCAAGTTATTTACGCAGTTGATGAAGATAGAAAGCGCGAGCTTGTATCACACATGATTGGCATGAAAAATTGGCGCCAAGTACTTATATTTACGCGTACAAAGCAAATGGCCGATAAACTTGCCAAAGAAATGTGTAAAGACGGTTTAAAAACTGAGTCTATCCATGGCGATAAATCGCAAGGTGCACGCGACCGTGCATTACAAAACTTTAAAGAAGGCACAACGCGGGTACTAGTTGCCACTGATGTAGCTGCCCGCGGTTTAGATATTCCAGCGCTTAAATACGTAATAAACTTTGAGCTACCTTACATAGCAGAAGATTACGTACACCGAATTGGCCGTACAGGGCGCGCCGGTGAGCAAGGCCTTGCCATGTCGCTGGTAAGTATTGACGAGCAATGGCTACTGGAAGAAATTGAAGTACTACTTGATACCCGTTTAACACCACAATGGCTAGAAGGTTACGAGCCTGATTTAAACAAGCCCCCTAAAGATAACCGTAAAAACACCAACAAAGCGCGTAAAGATCGCGATAAAAAGCGCATTACCGGGCAAAGAGCACCAAGTAAACGCCGCAGAAAGTAGCCTTAAACATAGTTATTTGGCTATACTAAGGCCACTAAATAGCTGAGGTATAGTTATGTTTGAAACAGATAAATGGGCATTTTCTGGTATCGATGGCCAAATATCATTACATAAATGGCAAAAAACCATTGATCTGATTACGGGGCTTTTTTCGGCTCCTTCCGGCTATATAGTTCAGGCTACTAGTAAAGGCTATCGCGTAGTTATTAGAGCAAATGAAGGCGGCTCACACTTTGAAACCAACCCTATACTCCCTCCAGAAACGCCCTTATTTTGTAAATATGTAGCCGAAAACAACAACACTTTGTATGTTAGCGATACCCGCAACGATACGCAGTGGAATACCATGCCCGAGGTGATTGAAGAGGGCGTTGAATCCTACCTAGGCTTGCCAATTCACTGGCCTGAAGGTGAAGTATTTGGCACCTTGTGTTTAAAAGATTCAAAAAAAACCAGTTACACCGATGAATATTTTGAGCTAATAGAGCAGCTTCGTGATTTAATTGAAGACGATTTAGCCCTTATTTATAGCTTTGAGCAAATGCGCGAAATAGCCATGCTTGACCCGCTTACCAATATTTATAATCGCCGTGCACTTAGCTTACTTGCCCAACACAAACTTAATTTAGCGCTGCGTTTAGGTTTTGATGTGTGTTGCTTGTTTATTGATATAAATGACTTTAAAAAACTAAACGACACTTATGGCCATGAAATAGGCGACCAAGCGTTAATCCTCTTAGCAAATACCTTAAAAACACATTTAAGAGAGGCTGATATAGTAGGGCGTTTAGGGGGCGATGAATTTGTAGCTGTAATGCAAATCAGTGATAGAAGTAAGCTTAGCCATATTATTGATAAAATAAAAATTGAGTATACAAACGCACTATTAGAAAACAACGTATGCGCGTTGACACTTAGCATAGGCGAAAGTTTTACTAATAAACAAAAGCAACCTTTTGATACGTTATTAAATTTGGCCGATCACCAAATGTATAAAAATAAACAAGCGTATAAATTGGCTAAAAAAGCATAATAATAAAAGCAATACACTTAAACATAGCAACAAAAAGCAAGCCATTAGGCTTGCTATAAACGGGGAGAATGAGGCTCTAAGCGATTTGTTTTTCGGCTAAGTTTAATTCCATCGTGGCTTTTAATAAACGGTATAAGTTTATTGATGCGTCAATTTCTTCTTTACGGTTTGTTAAGCTTTCAATATTTAAGCCCAGTGGCACATCAAGATGCGCACAGCTTTTAAGTATTAGGTCGAGGTTTTCTCGGCAAATACGTACCGATTCACTTAAGGTGTTCTCTGCATCAAGCATGCGCCATTTAGTGGCCTCTGGCACTGAGATACCCAACCATTTCATAAACTCTAAGGTTTTATCGCCACCGCACGGGGTAAACGTTAAAATAATTCGTTTTGGTGTAATACCTTGCGCTTTACAGGTACGCGCATAACTAGTGATTAGCTCTATCGTTGCTTGTGCGTCGTAAACCGCTTGCGATATAAAAAACTGACACCCTTGTGCTGTTTTTTCTATAAGGCGCTCGTGCTCATTTCGCTTACTTGCATGGCGCTCTGCTATGGTAACGCCCCCTAAAAAGAAGTCATCACTTTGCTCTGCAAGCGTTTTATAGGCATTGGGCAAGCTTAGTTTTATATCACCCACCGATGAAGGGCTACCCACTAAAACCACATTTTTTAAATCGTAGTCGCTTTTGGTTTCATCCAACCAGCCTTTAAACTCTTCTACACCACGCTGTGCCACACTTTTGTAAGTAATAACATCAGGAGCAGATAAATTACGTAGTAAGTGGCTGTATTCACGCGGATCAACCGTTTGTTTAAACGGGAATGGGCGTGCTTTATCTGTACGGCTACTTTCATCTTGAATGTCGTAAATTATTACGCCGTCGTATTCAATTTCGTGTAAGCGAGCAAGTAGTTTTTCTGCAATGATTTTTAGTTGCACTTTATCAGTACCAATTTTAGGCGGGGTAGTACCAATAAGATAAACACCTTGATTGGTGTCTTCTATTTTTTCTTGTAGTGATAAAGCCATAATCCTCATTCCAGCTTAGTCCAATGTATGTAATTTAATATAGCAGCCATTTAGACGTCTAGATAGATTTATTTGGTGAAAGTTTTTCAATTAACTTGAGTATTTTTCATGCTTAAGTGTTTTTAAAATAGGGAATTGACACAGTTGTTTACATTAAAACCGTCGCAAAGCTCTTACAATCATTTCCTTTAGGGCATAATCAACTATGAATTAGCATTAAATCTAATAACAAATTTGCTCAATTTAAAAAGGGACAACAATGAAATTTAAATTACTAGCAACAAGCTTAGCGGTATCGCTGGCACTAACAGGCTGCGCAACACAGCAAAGCGAAAACACCCAAGCAGCACAGCAACAGCAAACAACAGCCGCTGATGAGCGTGTATTTTCGCAAGAGTACTTAATCGAAGAGCTTGATAACGGCTTACGTGTAATGGTTGTTAAAACCGATTACCCCGATGTCGTGTCGCTGCAAATTCCGGTATCGGTTGGTTCACGAAATGAAGTAAAAGAAGGTAAAACCGGGTTTGCTCACTTTTTTGAGCACATGATGTTTAAAGGCTCTAAAAAATTCCCGCAAGACGAATACACTGCCATTTTTAAAAATGCAGGGGTAGATAACCGTGCTTACACCACTAATGATTACACAAACTACCATTTAAACTTTTCAAAGCAGCACCTTGATAAAGTACTTGAAATTGAAGCCGATATTTTTCAAAACTTAACCTACACCGAAGAGCAATTTAGAACCGAAGCGCTAACGGTTAAAGGGGAGTATTTAAAAAATAACGCCAGCCCAATTCGTAAGTTATTGAGCGCAGTTCGCGAAGAAGCGTTTGATACACACACCTATAAACATACCACCATGGGCTTTTTTGAAGATATTGAAGCCATGCCAGATCAAATGGCGTACGGTAAAGAATTTTTTGATAAGTTTTATAAGCCAGAATATGTATCGCTAGTAATTGTCGGCGATGTAGACCCTAAAGCCACCATGGCTATGGTGAAAAAACATTGGGGTGGCTGGAAAAAAGGCAATTACGTTGCTGATATAAAAGCCGAGCCTGCACAACAAGCGCCTAAATATGTACATGAGAAAAACGAAGGTCTGCCTGGTCATTGGTTGCTTGTATCTTACAAAGGTGCGGCCTGGGAGCCTGCAAAAAAAGATAGAGCCGCGCTTGATTTAATCTCACAACTTTATTTTTCAAATAACTCAGATTTATACCAAGAATTGGTTGTTGAAAAACAAATAGCGAGTCAAATGTTTACCTACAATCCAGAGACAAAAGATCCTGGTTTATTGCATGTATTTGTAAAAGTAGAAAATGAAGATGATTTAGCAAAAGCACGCGATGCTATTAATCGCACTTACGCAAAAGCACGTACCGTGCTTGTTGATGAGCAAAAACTAAATGATTTAAAATCAAACCTTAAATACAGCTTTATTAACGGCTTAGATTCATCACAAGCAATTGCGTCAACCCTTGCAAGATACATGCATTTTGAGCGCGATCCAGAGGTAATTAACCAGCTTTATAAATCGGCCGACAACATCACAGCACAAGATATTAAAGCCGTGGCTAATAAATACTTTGTAGATGACACGCGTACAACCGTAACTATGTCGGCACTTGATAAAGCCCCTGGGTTTGAGCAAGAAACAAGCTTAAACGCGTTAGTCGCAAAACTTGATAAAGCCCCTGAAGCACCAGTATTTAAAGTACTTGATAAAACCAATAGCTCGCCACTGATTGATGTAAACTTTTTATTCAATACAGGGGCTGCCGCAGACCCTAAAGGTAAAAAAGGGGTTGCTGCGCTTACAGCCGCTATGCTTGCTCAAGGTGGCTCGCAAAGTACGAGTTACAAAGAGATACAAAAAGCGCTTTACCCGCTTGCGGGTAGTTTCGGTTATCAAATAGATAAAGAAATGCTGTCGTTCCAAGGGCGTATACATAAAGACAATGCTGAAACATGGTATGCAATTATAAGCGAGCAACTGCTTAACCCAGGTTTTAGAGACGATGACTTTAAACGCCTTAAAAAAGAAATGATCGACGGTATTAAATCGGGCTTAAAAGCCTCTAACGACGAAGAGCTTGGTAAAGAAGTACTCTACAGCACGCTTTATAAAGGCCACCCATACGAAAGCTACAACTACGGCGATATTTCGGATTTAGAAGCACTAACGCTTGATGATGTAAAAGCATTTTACAACACAGAGCTTACCCAATCTAAACTAACACTGGGTTTAATTGGCGCTGTGCCAAAAGCACTTAAAGCAAATATTATGAGTGATTTAGCAACCCTACCTAAAGGCGAGCAAAGCCGATTAAGTATTCCTGATGCACCAGAACTTAAAGGACATCATGCAACAATTGTAGAAAAGTCAGCGCAATCTACCGCGGTATCGTTTGGTTTCCCAATTGATACTATTCGTAGCAGCGAAGATTGGACCGCCCTTTGGCTTGTGCGTTCGTACTTTGGTGAGCATCGTAGTTCTAACTCATACCTGTATGAGCGAATTCGTCAAACACGGGGTATGAACTACGGTGATTACGCCTACATTGAGTACTTCCCGCGTGGTATGTTTCAAACTAAACCTGATGCAAACTTAGGACGCTCTGAGCAAATATTCCAAATCTGGTTACGCCCGCTGCGCTCTAATAACGATGCACACTTTGCAACGCGTACTGCATTGTTTGAGCTGGATAAGCTCATTAAAAATGGTTTAACCGAAAAAGACTTTGAAGCAACACGTAACTTTTTAATTAACTACGTACCGCAGCTTGTCGCAAGTCAAAACCGCCAGTTAGGCTATGCACTTGATAGCGAATTTTATAATACGGAGTCGTTTGTAAAGTACGTGACAAATAAACTTGAAAAGCTAACACTTGCTGATGTTAATCGCGTGATTAAAGATAACCTGCAAACAGACAACGTGCAGTATGTGTTTATTACCGGTGACGGCGAAGACATGAAAAAACGTTTAGTGTCAGAGCAAACATCGCCAATGGTTTACAACACAGAAAAACCAGCAGAACTTGTTGCTGAGGATAAAGTCATTGCCGATTACAAATTAGCAATCCCAGCTAAAAATATTGAAGTAATGGCCGTTGAAAAAGTGTTTCAGTAATTTAAGCGCTTTATTCAATATATAAAAAATGCCCCAGTGCTTATAGCCTGGGGCATTTTTATTTAATTAGCGTAGGGTATTAGTTAGTCGCTAAAAGCACTGAACCTGCGCCTAGAGCAAAGCTTATTAAGGAGCTAATAACAACGCCCGCTAAAAAGCTTTTAGTTGGTGTACTTTTAACGTTGTCATTTATAGGTTCATCAAGTTTAATTAGCTCGCCTTGGCGTACTTCAAGTACCGCGCATAGTGCCATAGTGGTTTCTTTAGAAGCGGCGCCTTGTTTTTCTACTCGTTGAATGGTCCGCAAGCTTACGTCGCAGGCATCTGCAAGCTGCTGCTGTGTCCAATTCAACTTACTTCTAAGCGATTTAATTGTTGTAGGATTTAATTGCACGTTAAAGCTTCCCTACAAATAGTTCAACAATGGTTGCCGTTGTATAGCCAAACACCGCTCCGCCTAATGTGCAGCCAGCAAGAAAAAATGCCGCCTTTTTAGGGTCGTCCGAAAGACTAGATTGAACTTGTTTTGCAACGATTTTTGCATCTTTATAAAGTGTGCATTCTAGGCGCCCTGTGAGTATATTAAGCATGTCAAACTTTACTTGATACTGTGAGCCCTCAAAATCAAAAGAATGTGTGCTCGCACAATTAATAGTGCGCTTTTTACTGAATAAATCATCGTTTATGTACACTTCTTCTTTACCAGTAAAGTAACTACCAAAACAGGCAATTTGGTTGTCGCCATCTTGAAAGTAGAATTTATAACCAAGTCGTTTTGTATTTAATATATCGTTTTTCATCATCGTTATCCTTGTTGAGTTGATGATGCTAATTTAGCGTTTGTTTTTATTTTTTACGCCGTCAGTAGTATGTCAGTAGCTAGTTTGGCACATGACAGCAGCCCTGTCATGCTTCATTAGTACTTGATTATTAATGTAAAAGTAAATTTTATGAATTTTTATAGATCACTTAACTGTCATACGGTGTATTACTTCACATTAATAAATTAAGCAATTAGCGTGATGCAAAGTAACAATGTTGTGTTAAAAAATTGTTATTGATTATACTAGTTAACAACAAAGCTAAAATGGAAAGCTCGTGATTGACGATAAAGCGTTTTTTAAGTTGGTACTCGATACCACGCCCGACCAAGTCGTGGTTATTAATTCTAACGGCGACATAGTTTATATTAACCGAAGCTGGCAAAACTTTGGCGAACAAAACGACTGTGCCTGCTGTGATATGTGGGAGCAACAAAATTACTTAACTGAGTGTGAGAAAGCGGCGCAAAAAGGAGACAGCTTCGGTTTAAAAGCATTTAACGGTATTAAATCAGTTATTTCAGGTGCTAATGGCGACTTCTATTTAGAATATCCGTGTCATAGCGAAGATGAAAAACGTTGGTTTATGATGCGTGTGGTCTCGTTTAACCATATAGATAATGCGTATTACGCTATTAGTCATCAAAATATTACCGAGCGAAAACTAGCAGAAGAGCAAGTACAAAAACTTGCCGCTATTGATGGCTTAACAGATATTGCTAACCGAGGCTTTTTTGATGCCTTTTTAGAGCAAGAGTGGAATCGTTGTCAGCGTTTAAGTATGCCGTTTTCACTGGCTATAATTGATATTGATGATTTTAAATTACTTAATGATACCTATGGCCATCAACAAGGCGATACATGTTTAAAAATGGTGGCTAAAGTACTTAATGAACACACTAAACGGCCCAGTGATTTATGCGCGCGTTTTGGTGGTGAAGAATTTGTATTAGTTTATGGCAATACAAACTCAGATCAGGCTTTGTTAGTATTGAACGATATTTTAGAAAACCTAAAACAGTTAAACATTGAAAATAAACATTCATTGCCCAGCAGAACCCTCACTGTTAGTGTAGGGTTGACTACTATTACACCAAGTAGTGATTTTACAGCGGCGTATTTAATCAAAGAAGCAGACGATTTACTTTATAAAGCAAAAGATAAAGGAAAAGATGCTTTATGTGTGAGTGATTTAGCACTCGTATAATTTTTTACCCTTAGTTATACCTAATAACCAGAACAAATAACTAAGGCGTTAACACCTTAGGCTTTAAATCCGTTAAACTTGGGAAAAAGCTCTTTTTATATCAATTTAAGGCAGTGTAGTATTATGCGTCATGAAATTTGGCAACAGCTTCGCAGTGAAGCAAATGAAGTCGTAACTCGCGAACCACTTTTAGCAAGTCATGTGTATTCATGCATCTTAAATCATGAGTGTTTGGGTTCAGCGTTAAGCTTTATTGTTGCTAATAAATTGGCAGATGCTGTGGTCTCGGCTTTTACAATACGTGAGTTGTTCGACCAAGCGTTTGTAAAATGCGACCGCATGCTTACCTATGTTGCCGAAGACATTAAAGCCGTTAAAGACAGAGACCCAGCAGCTGAAACCTACCTTACGGTTATTTTAAACTTAAAAGGGTTTCATGCTATTCAGGCGCATCGCTTGGCTAACTGTTTGTGGCAGCAAAACCGTAAAGAGCTTGCTCGTTTTATTCAAAGCCGTACCTCAGAAGTGTTTGGGGTTGATATTCACCCTGCGTGTCAGGTTGGTAAAGGGATAATGTTTGACCACGCCACCGGTATTGTTATTGGTGAAACCGCAGTGATTGAAGATAACGTATCAATACTGCAATCGGTCACGCTTGGCGGTACGGGTAACGAGCAGGGCGACCGCCATCCTAAAATTAGAGCCGGTGTGCTTATTGGCGCAGGTGCTAAAGTGCTGGGTAATATTGAAGTAGGCGAGGGCGCACGTATTGGCGCAGGTTCTGTGGTACTTACCGCGGTACCGCCACATACCACTGCGGTAGGCGTACCAGCTAAAATTATTGGCAGACCGGATTGCCCCTGTCCGGCGCAAAGTATGAATCAAAACTTTTTATCCACTCAAGAACCTGAAAACGAATCACACACCAGCGCTATGCTGTAATATTAACCTGTACAAATAAAAAATTTTAAAAGGAATTAAAATGAACAAAAATAGCTTATTAACACTAGGGATAGGATTTATTGCGGGTGTAGGTTTAACGTGGAGCTACTTTAATTTGGTTTCAAGTGACGCAAGCCCCGCAAAGTTACAACATGCAAATACAAAGCAGCAAGCCCCTGTTGTTCAGCCGCCTAAAGGTAGTGATGCAACAACAAAACCTGTTGTACCAGCTGCCCCTGAGCAAAGCGCTGCTTTAGTGCAAAAAGATAATCCGCCTAACCCAGACCCACAACCGCTTGATGAGCTTTCTCTAGAAGAGCAAGTTGCTCAGCTTAAGCAGCAATTAGCAGCGCAAAAAACCTTGATGAAAAACGCGGTGCAACAATTGCGCGACCCCTCTGATGCACAAGCCGTTTTGCAAACGCAATTTGATGAGCAAACACGCAACGAAGAGTGGGCCTATCAAACAGAAACAGCACTGCAAGATTTTTTACTTACCTCTGATTTAAGTGCTATCCCTGAGATTGTCAGCGCAGCGTGTAAAACCACAGTATGTAAATTTGAACTTGCCGCACCAACTGATAACGATTCGTTTGATCACACCCAATGGCGAGAGCTAAACGATAAGTTAATGAAGCAAGAGTTTTGGTTGCAATTTAAAAGAACAACCTCAACGTCAAGCGACACCGAACTCACTTTATTTATGGCCACAGAGCTTTAATCAAGAGGGCTTTACAACGCGGTCGATTTTATAGCGCCATCGACCAGCTCTGTGATTAGCACGTCACCTTTTTTAATGTGTGCAACCGATTTAACCACTTTGCCTTGTTGAGATTTGGTGATGCTGTAACCGCGCGCTAAAACATTAAGTGGGCTTACCGAGTCGAGCCTACTCGCTTGCAGCGCTAAGCTATTTTGCGCGTGTTGCAACTTGTGCTGCATTGCTTGCTCAAGTCGGGTTTGTATCTGCATAAGCTGATGACTGGCCTGCGATAACTTTTTATCAGGTGATTGACGCATTAAACGCGGGATCAAATTATTAAGCGTGCGCTCTTGTTGGTATAGGCGATTACGCATGCCTTGTTGTAAGGCTATAGTTAGCTCATCTAATCGCTGCGCTTTTTGGTTTAGTTGATTGCGCGGATGACACAAATTAAGCCGATGCTCTAACTGTGTTGCTAGTGCGCGTTTATCGGCCATATTGTGTTTAAAGGCATTATTTAACCGGTTAATGAGCTCAACCACCTTATTATGTAGCTCTTGCGTGTTAGGGCTAACAAGTTCAGCCGCTGCAGAAGGCGTTGCTGCACGAACATCAGCGACGTAGTCGCTTATAGTTGTGTCTATTTCGTGGCCTACTGCGCTCACTATAGGTAATTCACTTTGGTAAATAGCGCGGGCAAGCAGTTCATGGTTAAAGCACCATAAATCTTCTAGTGAGCCACCGCCTCGCCCTAAAATAAGTACGTCTACCTCATTGCGTGCATTGGCTAACTGTATTTGGTTAACTAAATGCACATGGGCTTCTTTGCCTTGCACCATGGCTGGGTAAATAATGACGTCTAATTGTGGAGCGCGGCGTTTAAGTACGGTTAATATATCTTTTATAGCAGCGCCCGTTGCTGAGGTTATAACGCCTACACGGTTTATATTCTGCGGCAGTGGTTTTTTATAGGCCGAACTAAACAAGCCCTCTGCGGCTAAGCGCATTTTTAATGCATCAAATTCTTGCTTAAGCTGGCCCTCACCTGCAGGTTCCATATGTTCAACAATAAGCTGATAATCGCCGCGTGGTTCGTAAAGTGAAACTCGGGCTCTAACCGTTACTTGAGCGCCGTTTTCGGGGCGATAACTTTGACTGCGGTTGTTGCCGCGCCACATAGCTGCTTTAATTTGTGCTTTTTCATCTTTTAACGAAAAGTACCAGTGCCCAGAAGCAGGGGTAATAAAGTTGGAAATTTCGCCGGTTAGAACAAGCGATGCAAAGCCCTGCTCAAGAACTGCACGAATCTCTTTGTTAAGGCGCGACACGGTGTATACCGTTTGCGAAGGCTTCGAAAACATATAAAACAACCTAAAACTATTATGAGGTAAGTTATGAGATAAGTTTATCATAAATATTTGCGAAATATTATTTACGAATGCGCGCAACGCTGTTAAAATTTGGCCGCAATTCCTTATCTTAGATCCACATGTGAGAAGTTGCCAAAATGCTTAGAATCGCTAAAGAAGCTCTTACCTTTGATGACGTACTTTTAGTACCTGGTCATTCTACTGTTTTGCCACACACGGCAAATATTTCAACTCGCTTAACGCGTGGTATCAAACTTAACTTGCCGCTTATTTCAGCATCTATGGATACTGTTACAGAAGCTCGTTTAGCTATTGCCCTCGCGCAGGAAGGTGGTCTTGGTTTTATCCATAAAAACATGACTATTGAAGAACAAGCGAGAAACGTACGTAAAGTTAAAACCTACGAAGCAGGTATTGTGTCATTTCCTGTTACTGTGTCTGCCGATTTAACCATCGCAGATGCGACGCTTCTTTCGCAAGAAAAAGGGTTCTCGGGTTTCCCGGTGACTGATAGCGAAAATAACCTACTAGGCATTGTTACCGGTCGTGACATGCGTTTTGAAACTAAGCTTGAACAGCCTGTTTCTAGCGTTATGACTAAAAAAGACAAACTAGTAACAGTTAAAGAAGGCGCGTCGCGCGAAGAAATTTTGGGTTTAATGCACGAACACCGCATTGAAAAAATCTTAGTGGTTGATGATGCGTTTAAACTAAAAGGCATGATCACCGTAAAAGATTACCAAAAGGCGCAAGACAAACCCAATGCGTGTAAAGACGAGCTAGGGCGTTTACGTGTGGGCGCTGCTGTTGGTGTTGGTGCAGGTACTGATGAGCGAATTGCTGCATTAGTAGAGGCGGGTGTTGATGTTTTACTCATCGATACGTCACACGGCCACTCGCAAGGGGTTATTGACCGTGTTTCTCAAACTCGCGAAACGTACCCAGATTTACAAATTATTGCCGGTAACGTTGCCACTGCCGAAGGCGCTATTGCTCTTGCTGATGCCGGTGTTGATGCGGTTAAAGTAGGTATTGGCCCAGGTTCAATTTGTACTACGCGTATTGTTACAGGCTGTGGTGTGCCACAAATTACGGCTATTTCTGATGCGGTAGATGGCTTACAAGGGCGTGACATTCCTGTCATTGCTGATGGCGGTATTCGTTTTTCTGGCGATATTGTTAAAGCATTGGTTGCGGGTGCATCGTGTGTAATGGTGGGCTCAATGCTTGCGGGTACTGAAGAAGCGCCAGGCGAAGTTGAACTTTACCAAGGCCGTTACTACAAATCGTACCGTGGTATGGGCTCGTTAGGTGCGATGGATCAAAAAGAAGGTTCGTCGGATCGTTACTTCCAAAAATCTAACCAAGCTGACAAATTAGTACCTGAAGGTATTGAAGGTCGCGTCGCTTATAAAGGCCCAATTGCAACGATTATTCATCAGCAAGTGGGTGGCCTTCGTAGCGCAATGGGATTAACGGGTTGTGCCACCATTGAAGAGCTAAATACAAAACCTCAGTTTGTACGTGTTACATCTGCAGGTATGGGTGAGTCGCACGTTCACGATGTGCAAATCACTAAAGAAGCGCCTAACTACCGCTTAGGTTAAACAACACGTTTAAATTACGGGGCTGGAATTACCAGCCCTCTTTTATAGCCACTAAGTAAATTAGTGGAATCTAGCATCTACTTTACGAGATCCTTCATGAGCAAAGATATTCACGATTCACGAATTCTAATTTTAGATTTTGGTTCGCAGTACACTCAATTAATCGCGCGTCGTATCCGCGAAATTGGTGTTTATTGTGAACTGTGGGCATGGGATGTGACCGAAGAGCAAATTCGCGAGTTTAATCCACAAGGTATTATTTTATCTGGTGGCCCTGAGTCAACCACACTAGAGAACAGCCCGCGTGCACCTGAATATGTGTTTAACGCTGGCGTGCCAATACTGGGCATTTGTTACGGCATGCAAACCATGGCAGCTCAACTTGGCGGTAGTGTACATAGCTCTGATAAAAAAGAGTTTGGTTATGCACAGGTAGAAAAAGTGGGTAACTGTGCATTATTTGATGCAATTGAAGATCATATTACTGATGGCGGCAACGGCGTTTTAGACGTGTGGATGAGCCACGGCGACAAAGTAATGGAAGTGCCGGCAAGTTTTAGCACCACAGCTAAAACACCAACGTGTCCGCATGCTGCTATGTCTAATGAAGAAAAGCGTTTTTACGGTGTACAATTTCACCCAGAAGTAACGCACACACATCAAGGACAACGTTTATTAGAGCGTTTTGCAATTGATATTTGTGGCTGTGAAAAACTATGGACACCTGCCAAAATTATTGATGATGCCATTGAGCGTATCAAAGAAACCGTTGGCGATGACGAAGTGATATTAGGCTTATCAGGCGGTGTCGATTCATCTGTTGTGGCTATGCTTATTCACCGTGCCATTGGCGATAAGCTAACATGTGTATTTGTTGATAATGGTTTACTTCGTTTAAACGAAGGTCAGCAAGTAATGGATATGTTTGGCAATAAGTTTGGCTTAAATATTGTTAAAGTAGACGCTGAAGATCAATTTTTAGCTGACCTAGCTGGTAAGTCAGACCCAGAAGAAAAACGCAAAGCCATAGGCCATACGTTTATCAATGTATTTGATGAGCAAGCTAAAAAGCTTAAAAATGCAAAATGGTTAGGTCAGGGTACTATTTACCCAGACGTCATTGAATCTGCAGCATCTGCTACAGGTAAAGCACACGTAATTAAATCTCACCACAATGTGGGCGGCTTACCTGATGACATGAAAATGGGCTTAGTTGAACCATTGCGTGAATTATTTAAAGATGAAGTACGTAAAATAGGCTTAGAACTTGGTTTACCGTACGACATGCTTTATCGCCACCCATTCCCTGGACCAGGTTTAGGTGTACGTGTACTAGGTGAAATTAAAAAAGAGTACTGTGATTTACTACGCCGTGCTGATGCTATTTTCATTGAAGAGCTACACAAAGCCGAGCTTTATCATAAAGTAAGCCAAGCGTTTACTGTATTCTTACCTGTTAAGTCGGTAGGGGTTATGGGTGATGCGCGTAAATATGACTGGGTGGTATCACTACGTTGTGTTGAAACTATTGACTTTATGACGGCACGTTGGTCACATTTACCGTATGAGTTTTTAGGTGTGGTTTCTAACCGTATCATTAACGAAATTGATGGTATTTCACGCGTTGTTTACGATATTTCTGGTAAACCACCTGCCACCATAGAGTGGGAATAATACCAAATAAGTAAGCTTAATTTACTGAGCTGATTATTGCACATTAAAAAGCCCGTTTAATAAACGGGCTTTTTTACGCACTAACTTTAAGGCTAAGCTTTTAAGTTTTAGGGGGTAACTCAGTCAGCATGCCTTTTACTAAACTCAGGCTGCCAAGCAGTAAAATAAACGTAAAAGGTAAGGCGGCGATAATAGTAATGTATTGCAACGCTTGAATTGAGTCGGTACCGCCAATCCACAGCATTAACATAGCAATAATACTGGCAATAACGGCCCATACTAATTTTTGCTTTATAGGCACTTCTAGTTTGCCGCCTGATGTAAGGCTATCTATTACAATAGAGCCAGAGTCGAGAGTGGTGACAAAAAAGATAATTATTAACGCCACAGCTAAAAGCGAAAGCAGCGTACCAAACGAATAAGCATCTAGCATATAAAACAAACTAAGCGTTACATCTGTAATGCCTTGATTCGCCCCTAGTACCCCAACTTTATTTATAATTTGCTCAATTGCTACACCACCAAAAACCGACATCCACGCGGTAGTTACGAGAGTAGGAATAAGTAATACGTACACTAAAAACTCACGTATGGTACGCCCTTTTGAAATACGCGCTACAAACATACCAAAGCAAGGTGCGTATGCAACCCACCACGCCCAATAAAATACGGTCCAGCCATGTAGCCACTGCGTATCTTCTCGGCCTGTGCTGTAGCTTAGTGGAATGATATTTTTAATATAGCCGAGTACGGCCGTGTAGGCAGAATCAAGTACGGTGGTAAAGTTTAAAATAAACACTAACCCCAAAAACACGAAAGCGATGCCCATATTTATATTACTTAGGAGTTTTACGCCACCATTCATACCACGCACAATAGAGAGGATAGCCAAGCTCATAATTAATAAAATAATGCCTTGTTGTAATAATAAGGAGCTTTCAAAGCCCAGTACGTGGCTAATACCACTGGCAGCTTGTGCTCCGCCTAAACCTAACGAGGTCGCAAGACCAAAAAGGGTTACTAATACCGCCATTACATCGATAACATCACCTAATCTGCCCCAAACTCGGTCTCCTAAAAGTGGATAAAATACAGAGCGCATAGAAAGCGGTAAGCCTTTGTTATAAACATAATAGGCTAAACATAAAGCGGTCATACCGTAAATTGCCCAAGCGTGCAGGCCCCAATGGAATACTGTAGCCCCTAAAGCCATTTCGCGGCCTTGTGTGCTAAAGGGTTCTGCATTGAGTGGGGTGCCAAACCAGTCGGTGTAAAACGCAGTCGGTTCTGCCACGCCCCAAAAAATAAGGCCAATACCCATACCCGCAGCAAAGAGCATAGATACCCACGATAAGGTTGAATAGTCTGTCGTTGCTTTATCGCCGCCAAGGCGAATTTTACCCAATGGTGAAGCGGCAATACCTACTGCAAACAGCAGTAATATATTGGCACCCCACATAAATACGTAGTCAAAATTAGTTAGTGCGGCATTTTTTATTGAGTTAATTGCCTCTTTGGCTTCGTTAGGTGATAGGGCAAGCAGGGTAATTATAAAAAGTAGAGATAGACCAATAGAAACAGAAAATACATTAGTATGAATATCCATGCCCCATTTGCTAACGTTGTCTTGCCCTACTTGGTAATCGGTTGAATCGATACTGTATTTTTTTGATTTAAACTTCATATAACACGGCGTGGACTACTAGCAACGGCTAATAGTAAAGCTCCTCCATATTTGCATTGTTAATGATCCGCGTATGTAAGATACATGATGAAATATGCAATTAGGTGGTAAGGCGCGGATCCCCTAGGCGCTAAACTGTATCATAAATGCTGCTAATGTTATTGATTTGTTTATGCACTTAAATGCTGCATTAGGGCGGGAGGAGGCGCCATAAATAATGAGGGCGGATGAAATACGTGATGCTCGGCACCAAATTATTACCGGTGAGAGTATTTACAGCATAACATCTAGGCTCTGCTGGGCTGGCAAAGTGTTTTTATAACGCTATTTAGCTTGCTAATTCAGCGTTTTGTATAATTTAAAGGCAGTTGAACTAAAAAGTTAATTTTTTACTTTACCTTTTCTAAAAGGTCTCTATAATTCGTCGACATTGCAGGGGCGTAGTTCCAATTGGTAGAACAGCGGTCTCCAAAACCGACGGTTGGGAGTTCGAATCTCTCCGCCCCTGCCATTTCTTCTTTACATCGTTTTTATTACTTCATATATTGTTCCCGTGTTTAATTTACTGAGTTGTTATGCATCCACGTTACGCAGCTATTTTTGGTATAGAAAACCTTGAACTAAATCGGCACTATCGCCCAAAAAATAATGACTCTTCTTCAGACGTTTCGCAAAGCACAGCCGCTGAACCTTTAACGCTGAGTGAGCCGTTATTAAGTGATATACGGTTAAGCGTACCTCCTTTAACAATTAATCATGTTTTTAAAGGCGCTGGTATAGAGTTAACCGACGATAAGCTTACACTACCATCTTCACAGCTCAGTGCTTCTGATAAGCGCGCTCTATGGGCTTTAATGAGTACACACCTTGATAAACTTTAAGCCTGTAAACGAAAATGCCATAGCTCAATTAATGGCTATTGAAACCGCTTGTCACTCTCATCCTTGGTCTCTTAAAACAATGAGCTCTTGCATGGGCGGTCGTTACTTTAATTTAGCGGCGTTCGATGAAAACACCCTAGTAGGTTTTTATATTGGTGAAAAGGCAGGGCCTGACTTTACCCTTATGGATATATGTGTAGCGCCCAGTAAGCAAGGTAAAGGCATTGCAAGGCAGTTACTTAGCCAGTTTATTGAATATGGCGAGCAGCAAAATGCTGAAAATTTGTTTTTAGAAGTGCGCGAATCAAACGCGCGTGCAATAAAGCTTTACGAACATGCTGGCTTTACGCAAATGTCGGTACGTAAAAATTATTACCCGAGCAATGATGTGACTAAAAATGGTTATGAGGACGCCATACTAATGGGTATGGCGCTTAACTTAGGCTTTTTGTAAGCTTTAAGCTGTTTCTTTACTTTTAGCGATAGTTTGCTCTATTGCATTGATTAAATTAATGATCAAAGTAGGGCGCTGTGTTTGATCGTTACTTAGTAAGTTCTCTTCTAATAAAGCTGCACTGTGGTAAATATCATCAAAATTGAAGCATCCCGCACTGCCTTTTAGGCTATGGGCTACGCTTCTAAGTGCTTCTGCATCGTTACTCGCCTTTAAGCTGTTTACCTTTTGCAGGTAACTTGGCAGGTTAGCCACATAGTTATCGTTAATTTGCTGAAACTTTTCACTTTTTAGTAAGCTATCCCACTTATTTTGATTATCTTTTTCAAGATTTAAGTAGCTTACCAGTACGTTTTCAAGCGCGTCCTTATCGATTGGTTTTGCGAGTGCTTTATCGCAACCCGCTTCTATATAGGTGTCTATATCATGGTTCATTACATTGGCGGTAAGCGCAATTATAGGCCCATCGTAGGCGGCATGGCGTAGCATTTTAGTTGCTTCAAGGCCGCCCATTACAGGCATTTGCATATCCATAATAATAAGCTGGTAGTCATTTACTAGTGCCATTTCTACCGCTTGAGCACCGTTATTAGCCATATCAGGCTCAAGCCCCCAGGTTTGTAATAAAAGCTTTATAAGAAGCTGGTTATCTGGATTATCTTCGGCCACCAATATATTGGCATCAAAACTAGAAGTAGCAAACGACAAGAAAGGGTCTTTTTCTGGAATAAGCTGTGCTTTCTCAGTTAAAAGCTCTAATGATTGTTTAGGCTCGTTAATATGGCAATCAACGGTAATAGCAAAGCGACTGCCTATACCAATTTCGCTTTTTAAAGTGACATCGCCACCCAATAACTGTGCTAAGTTTTTAGATATACACAAACCTAAGCCTGTGCCTCCAAAACGTCGCGTTGTGGTGGCATCAGCTTGTTCAAAAGGCTTAAATATACGCTCTATTTGGTGCTCAGACATACCAATACCTGTGTCTTTAACCACAAACTCAAGCTGTTGCTTACTTTGTAAGTAATGCACACAAATAGACACTTTACCTTGTTCGGTAAATTTAACGGCGTTACTGGCAATATTTATTAAGATTTGTTTTAAACGCGTCATATCACTATAAATAGTGCGTGGTAATGGCAGCTCGTAATGAATGCTAAACGCGAGCTGCTTTTCTCGTGCTAGCGGTTCAATAATTGATTCAATATCGTGAACTAGTTGGACTACATTGAGTGGCGCCTGCTCTACTGCAAGCTTTTCTGCTTCTATTTTAGATAAATCGAGTATGTTGTTTATTAGCTCTAATAAGTGTTTAGAGTTTCTTAAAATAGTATTTAAATGCTGCTTATCGTTAACCACTTTATCGTTAATTAGTAACTGCTCGGTAAAGCCCATAATGGCAGTAAGTGGAGTGCGTATCTCATGGCTCATATTTGCTAAAAAACGACTTTTAAGCTGGTTGGCTTGCTCAGCTTGAGCTATCGCAAGTTCAAGTTGGCTGTTCATCGCTTCAAGCGCTTTAGTGCGGCTTTCTACTTTATCTTCCAGGTGGTGTTTATATTCTTCAAGCTGTTCTTGGTAGTGTCTAATTTGGTTGATCATGTGGTTAAAATCGTTAAACAATACCCCAACTTCATCATTGGTATGAGCCGGTAAATTTACCGATAAATCACCATCACCAACACGATGGCTAGCCGCCCCTAAAAGCTCAATGGGGTTAAGTAGTAAGTTGCGAACAACCACAAAAATAAGAATAGGCAGAGTGATCACCGAAATAATCACAATTAAGCCTGTAATTAAGCTAATAGCCTTACCCGATTGATAAAGCACGCCCTTTGGAATGGTTGATACAAAATAATAACCGCCACTCATTTGTACGGCAAAAATCATTCTTTCTATTTTGTCTATGCTAGAAAGCTCAATAGTCGAAAGAGTGCCTACATCAGCTAAATTATGCACTTGTTCAAGCTCGTGCTCGGTAATGTATTGCCCGCGTAAACTGTAGTCTGAGCTAAATAAAATTTGCCCATCGTTTGTAAGCAATAAATTTAAAGTATTGTTGTAAGGCGCTTCTAAAATACTGGTGTTTAATATAGAAGGTTCGACTTGTAATACTATAAAGCCAAGTTGTTGTGGCCGCTTTAAATAGTAATCTACACTTTGAACGCGTTGTACAAAAAATAAATTTGTGGTGCCGTCGCTGTTTTGCACCATAAATTGTTGCTGGCGCAAATTACTCTGCAGTACTTGCTTAAAAAATGGGTATGACTGCGGTGCGGTTGTTAGGTTGTTAGAGTAATACGCGTCACTTTTACCACTGGCCGACACTAAATTAATACTAATTATATCTGGGTAGGCTTCGCTATAACTGGCAAAAACATCCATTAGTGCCCCTAAACGGCGAGTATAGCTGCCATCAGCGTGAATGTCGTTTGATAAAAAGTCACTTAAAACCGGTGAGGTCGATAGTAGTTTTGCTGTGGAATGAAACGAGTCTATGTAGTTAAAAACCTTTTGTTGCTGTTGCTCAACAAAGCGGCTCATTATAAGGTCGGCTTGTTTTTGGGTCGAATTGGTTACATTAGTTAGGGTAAAGCCACCTAAAAATAGCAAAGGTAATATCACCAAAGGGGTTATATACCATAATAATCGAATGCTTAACTTACTGGTTTTCATGACCAAACTACTTATCCTCCGTGCAATCTATCAATGATATGCGTTACAGGTTTAATTCTCAAGAAGCTAAGGTCGATTAGCGTTAATTTAGAGTAAAAATATAATGTTTTAATACATGGGTCGTTAATAAGTTATTGCTAAGGAGACTTTTATATTCTTGGCACTTTAAGTTTATCTGCTAAGTTTTAAAAAAATTACCCTATTTATTGTGCTTTAAGTGAAAACATCATTGTTAAAATTTATTGTATCTACCGATTAAATTACAGTTAGATGGCCCCCTAAAATAGTGATTAGACAAAGCCAAGATATTTTTAAGTTAGATAGCACACTTTTATACCGACTCCTGTTACAATTGCCACTATTAAAAAATTAGCTATATGGCGTTAATTGTTGTCAATTTATTCACACTAAATTGCTCAAAGCCCAGTTAATAACGATCAACTTAACGGGTTGCCTTGCATACACTTAATGTTATGCATGTAACTTGGCATCAAACTAAAAGAACTTATTAATGGCAGACCAGAATATTATCAACGAAATTAGCAAGCGAAGGACTTTTGCAATTATATCGCACCCGGATGCTGGTAAAACCACCATCACCGAAAAAGTACTTTTGTTCGGACAAGCGATTCAAAAAGCCGGTACTGTAAAAGGCCGTGGCTCTAATCAGCATGCAAAGTCTGACTGGATGGAAATGGAAAAGGAGCGTGGTATATCAGTTACTACCTCTGTCATGCAGTTTCCATATAACAATGCGCTAGTTAATTTACTTGATACTCCTGGACACGAAGACTTCTCAGAAGATACTTACCGTACTTTAACTGCGGTAGATTCGTGTTTAATGGTTATTGATGCCGCAAAAGGTGTAGAAGAACGTACCCGTAAACTTATGGAAGTTACGCGCTTGCGTACCACCCCAATCGTTACCTTTATGAATAAGTGTGACCGTGATATTCGTGACCCAATGGAGCTACTTGATGAAGTAGAAACAGAGCTAAACATTGCCTGTGCGCCTATTACGTGGCCAATTGGTTGTGGTAAAGAGTTTAAAGGTGTCTATCACATTCATAACGACGAGGCAGTTTTATACAAAACAGGCCAAGGTCATACGATTCAAGAAGTACGCACTGTAAAAGGCCTTGATAACCCAGAGCTTGATACCGCCATTGGTGAAGAGCTTGCCGAGCAATTACGTGAAGAACTAGAACTGGTAATTGGCGCCTCTAACGAGTTTGACCTTGAGCTGTTTTTAGCGGGTGAGCTTTCGCCTGTTTACTTTGGTACAGCTCTTGGTAACTTTGGTGTAGACCATGTACTTGATGGTTTAACACAGTGGGCACCAACACCATTGCCGCGTGAAACAGAAGACCGCCAAGTTGTTGCAACTGAAGAAAACTTTACCGGCTTTGTGTTTAAAATTCAGGCTAACATGGACCCTAAACACCGTGACCGTATAGCCTTTATGCGTATTGTATCGGGTAAATACAGCCAAGGCATGAAAATGAACCATGTGCGTATTGGTAAACAAATAAGTATTTCTGATGCGGTAACCTTTATGGCGGGCGATCGTGAGCGCGCAGCAGATGCATTCGCAGGCGACATTATTGGTTTGCATAACCACGGCACTATTCAGATTGGTGATACCTTTACGCAAGGCGAAAAGCTTAAATTTAGTGGCATTCCTAACTTTGCCCCTGAATTGTTCCGCCGTATTCGATTAAAAGATCCGCTTAAGCAAAAGCAGCTACTAAAGGGCTTAGTACAGCTATCTGAAGAAGGTGCAGTACAAGTATTTAGACCGCTTATTAATAACGATTTGATTGTAGGCGCAGTAGGTGTGCTGCAGTTTGATGTTGTTGTTGCGCGTTTAAAAGCAGAATACAACGTAGATGCTATTTACGAAGGTGTTAACGTAAATACTGCGCGCTGGGTACATTGTGACGACGTTAAAAAGTTTGAAGAGTTTAAGCGTAAGTGCGAAAGCAACTTAGCGCTTGATGGTGGCGATAACTTAACTTACATAGCACCAAGTCGCGTAAACCTAAATTTATCGGTAGAGCGTTACCCAGACGTAACCTTTAGCCACACGCGCGAAAATTAGAACTGACTGACTAAAGTTAACTGAAAGCCTGCTATGGTGGGCTTACATAGGTAAATAATATAATGAACATTCGTACTATTTTAGTAGAAAAAGCCATTGCCGCCATGACCGCT
The DNA here is from genome assembly GCF_005886915.1 of Pseudoalteromonas sp. S3776. NCBI lineage: Bacteria > Pseudomonadati > Pseudomonadota > Gammaproteobacteria > Alteromonadales > Pseudoalteromonadaceae > Pseudoalteromonas > Pseudoalteromonas sp. S3776. The sequence continues at coordinate 46,346 of NZ_PNCU01000038.1, forward strand.
GCAGGCCTACCAGAAGACACTAATCCAGCAGTTACACAAAGCACACGCCCGCAATTTGGTGATTACCAAATTAATGGTGCAATGGGTGCCGCTAAAAAAATGAAAAGCAACCCACGTGAGCTTGCGCAAAAAATTATTGATAATTTAGATGTAAGCGATATTGCTGAAAAAACAGAAATTGCCGGCCCAGGTTTTATTAACATCCACTTAAAGCCTGAGTTTTTAGCAAACAGTGTAAAAGCAGCAAACAGCGATGCAAAACTTGCTGTGAATGAGCACTCTAACCCACAAACTGTGGTAGTAGATTACTCATCACCAAACCTTGCAAAAGAAATGCACGTAGGCCATTTACGTTCAACCATTATTGGTGATGCGATTGTACGTGCCCTTGAGTTTAGAGGCGATAAAGTTATTCGCCAAAACCACATGGGCGATTGGGGCACTCAGTTTGGTATGCTAATTGCGCATTTAGAAGATCAAATTAGCCAAGGCGTAGACTTAGAGTCGGTAGCGCTTGCAGATTTAGAAACGTTTTACCGCGACGCTAAAAAACGTTTTGACGATGAAGAAGGCTTTGCCGATAAAGCCCGTGATTACGTGGTTAAACTACAAGGCGGCGATGCGCACTGTGAAAAGCTATGGAAGTTATTTATAGCAACCTCAGTTAAGCACTCTGAAGAAGTATATAAACGTCTAAATGTAACGCTTACTCAAGACGATATTATGGCTGAAAGTGCATACAACAGCGAACTTAACGATATTATTAGCCTTTTAAAAGATAAAAATATTGCTGTAGAGTCGCAAGGCGCACAAGTGGTGTTTTTAGATGAGCTTGCCAACAAAGATGGTGAGCCATCAGCGTTTATCGTGCAGAAATCTGGCGGTGGCTTTTTATATGCAACCACCGATTTAGCCGCATGTAATTACCGCTCAAACACTTTAGGCGCTGAACGTATTTTAATATTTGTTGATGCGCGTCAAAGCCTTCACTTTAATCAAGTAGAGCTTACAGCACGAAAAGCAGGCCTTTTACGTGATGAGACAAGCTATGAGTTTTGCCCGTTTGGCACCATGATGGGCGCCGATGGTAAACCATTTAAAACTCGTACCGGTGGCACTGTTAAACTTGCCGACTTACTTGAAGAGTCAATTAGCCGTGCAGCAACAAAACTTGCTGAGCGTGAGTCTGATTTATCAGAACATGAGCGCAGCGAAATTGCGCGTAAAGTCGGTATTGGCGCGGTTAAGTACGCTGACCTTTCTAAGCACCGTACCAGCGATTACATATTCAACTGGGACACCATGTTAAGCTTTGAAGGCGCCACAGCACCTTACTTACAATATGCTTATACGCGAGTGCGCAGTATTTTCCGTAAATCAGGTGTAGATGCTGCCTCGTTAAATGCTGATGTAGCTATAGCTGAGCCGCAAGAAAAAGCGCTAGCGCTTAAACTGCTACAGCTTGAAGAAGTCCTTGATTTAATGATCTCTGAGGCTACTCCGCACGTATTATGTAGCTACTTATACGGGCTAGCTAGCTTATACATGACATTCTACGAAGCCTGCCCAGTACTAAAAGAAGGCGTAGAGCCAAGCGTACGTGACAGCCGTTTAGTGCTGTGTAATTTAGTGGCAGATACGCTAAAAACAGGATTGGATCTGTTAGGCATTGAAGTCATGGAGCAAATGTAATCACCTTCTGCTTCGTGTAGTTCGCTTTAGCTGCGTTGGTAAAACTATTTAGCCTAAGTCACATACAAACCGTATGCTCCTTGGCATAAATAGTTTTACCGCCTTGCTAGCACTCCTACACTTGCAGATGATTTTAGGCTTTACTTGACGAACTTTTGTAAGTTAATCAATTTTGTAGCTGATAGCTGATAGCTGATAGCTGATAGCTGATAGCTGATAGCTGATAGCTGATAGCTGATAGCACCGTAGGTTGGGTTGAGTGAAACGAAACCCAACACTAAACTAACATTAAACAAAACATTTTTATTTTTTGCTCTTATAACGATTAACAGCCTGACCTAACTTACCCACATACGCTTTAATAAACAGAGAAGGATTTGTTTATGAAACTCGAAGATATCCGCCGTGAATACCTGCAAGACGCGCTAAGCGAAGATAACTTGCAAGATGATCCATTCAAACAATTTGAAACGTGGCTTGAGCATGCTGTGGGCAGTAATATTCCAGACCCAACGGCGATGGTTGTAGCAACGGTTGATGAAACCGGGCAACCTTCACAGCGTATTGTGCTGTTAAAGCATTTAGATGATAACGGGTTTGTATTTTTTACTAATACCGGCTCTCGTAAAGCACAAGAGCTAAAAGGTAATAATAAAATATCGCTGCATTTTCCATGGCACCATATGGAGCGCCAAGTGATTGTATACGGCGAGGCAAAACCATTACCAACATCAGCGGTGGCAAAATATTTTTTATCGCGCCCTAAAGAAAGTCAATTAGCCGCATGGGCATCAGCGCAAAGCCGTCCGGTGTCCTCGCGAAAAGCGCTAATGGAAACTTTTGCCAATATGAAGAGTAAATTTGCTAACGGCGAAATTCCACTGCCAGATTTTTGGGGCGGATATTGCGTAGTGCCTTCTAAAATTGAGTTTTGGCAAGGTGGCGCGCATCGATTGCACGACCGTTTTATATATCAGCGTCAAGCCGATAATAGCTGGCAAATAACACGTTTAAACCCTTAATCGGTTTACGCTGTGAAGTTTATAGACTCGCATTGCCATCTTGATTTTAGCGAATTTGATGCAAATCGCGAATCACTCATAAAAGAGTGTATTGCTAAAGGTGTTGAGCGCTTTGTTGTGCCAGGTATAAGCTTGGTGCAATCAAAGCAGCTAATCGAATTTAAAGCTAAATACCCACAAGTACATATTGCCGCAGGGCTTCACCCTTATTTTTTAGATGATCATAAAGATGCTCACTTAGTGCAGCTATTCGACTTTGCAAAGGTGAACAATAAACAACTGGTAGCAATAGGTGAGTGTGGACTTGATAGAAGTATTGAAGACCTTGAAAAGCAAACAAGATTGTTTGAGCAGCAAATAACGATTGCTAACGAACTGAACCTACCGCTTATTGTGCACCACAGGCAAAGCCATGACTTAATTGCGCAATCGTTTAAACGTTGTAAGCCAAAATGTGGTGGGGTGATACATGCGTTTTCGGGATCACTTCAGCAAGCCCAGTATTATATCAAACAGGGCTTTAAATTAGGGGTAGGTGGGGTTATTACCTATGAACGGGCTGCTAAAACCCGTAATGTTATTGCTCAAATTGAGCCACAACATTTAGTGCTCGAAACCGACTCGCCTTCAATGCCACTTAGCGGTCATCAAGGTGAAATTAATACGCCATTACACATTCCAAATGTGTTCAATGTATTATGTAGTTTAAAGCAAAGTAGCGATAAAGAGACGCTTGCGAAGCAGCTTTATGACTCTTGCTCTGAGGTTTTTTGCATATAGCGGTTTACCTGCCAACGTTTTAGTCCCCGCCCTAACTGCCACGTAAAAATACACGCAATAACTAGCATTAACAAAACTTGCCTGCCTAAATCATGAAAATGATTGTGACTGTCTGATATCGCAGCACGTGTTAAATAGGTAATAGAGACAAAGCCAAGAGGCTTATCTATGTCGCTTACAACAGGCTCGACAAACGGGGTTTTTAGTTTACTTATTCCAGGGGTCGACTCTGGTAATTGGCCAAATACATGATGTGACTGCCAATGATCGCTGCTTGCTATAAGCACGCCTTGCTGATCGTATATTGTGGCTGAAAGTACAAACTCGTCTTTACTTATATCGTTGCATAGCGCAGTAAGCTGTGGCTTATTTTTAGCAAGTAATGGCTCTTTAGCATTCAGTGCCATAAATCGGGCTAAGCTTTTGGCAGTGTTATCGGCACTATTATAAAGCAGTTGGTGGCTTTCAAAGCTGCTGTTAACACCTACAAAACTCAGTAATACAAAACAGCCCGCAGCCAATAATAAACGAATAATTCGCTTTCTTTGTGATGCAGATAAAGGGCTTTTTATATGGTTATTTTTCATAGTCACCGTATATGCTACTGACAGCATTTTGATTTGATGTTACAACTACAGTAACTATAACCTTAAATCTACCTCAATGGCGAATTTAGCGTTATGAATCCTCTAAAAGATACGCAAAATTAAAAAAACAAATAACCAACACGGAGACCCCATGTCGCAAACGAACATGGCACAGCCAGCTGCTGAGCAAGCATTACACACTTTAACGCTAAACAAATGGTTTAATTATAATGATGGGCAGTTTACTACTGCTCAAACACAACCAGATAAAACCGTTGGGTTATTTAGTATTGCGTTTGCCGGCGATTTTGAACTAAAGCACGTAACTAGCATTATCGAATTTTTAAAAAAGCACGAATTCAATGTAACGGCTGTATGTCACTATCAACCCGACTTAGGGTTAGCCCCGGCTTTGTGTTTTTATAGCCCAGAGGCAGAGCAAAAAATTAATCCGCTTGTGCTAGGGGAGTTTGCAAATTCGCTTGATTGTCAGATAGTGCAAGTTGCCACACCGCCAAACTTATATGAACCAGGCTTATTGATTATGGATATGGACTCCACCGCCATCACCATAGAATGCATTGATGAAATTGCGCGTTTAGCAGATGTATATGACGATGTGGCTTCTGTGACCGCGCTTGCAATGGCTGGAAAGTTAGATTTTAGCGAAAGTTTAAATCAACGTGTAGCAAAGCTAGCTGGCATAGAGCAAAGCTTAATAGATGAGTTAAAAAATACTTTACCATTAATGCCAGGTATTAAAGCCTTATGCCAAATATTAAAGCAGCATAATTGGTATCTTGCTATCGCATCAGGCGGGTTTGTACCCTTTGCAGAGCGTGTGCAACAGCTTATTAATTTAGATGAAGTACATGCTAATGTGCTTGAGTTTGCAAACGACAAGCTCACAGGTAAGGTCTCTGGTACTATAGTTGATGCGCAGCAAAAAGCGGTTGTTTTAGAAACACTGCAACAAAAGTTGGGCTTAGCAAATACGCAAACGGTAGCCATTGGCGATGGTGCAAACGATTTGTTAATGATGGAAAAAGCAGGGTTAGGCGTTGCCGTACATGGTAAACCAAAAGTGGTGGAGCAAGCTCAAGCAGCTATATGTAAGGGGTCGTTATTACAGTTACTGTACATGCTGGCAATTCCTTTAAATAAATAACCACAGCATAAGTTAAACCGCTTAGCGCAAGCGGTTTAACCACAACAGTTTTCTTCGGCCCATTTGGGCTACTTGCTTTTGATCTAATTGTAAATGGCTAAGGGCTTCGTCGGTTATATCTACAATATCACCCACGCCAGATACTGCCCATAGCGCTTCTTCTATATCCTTTGCTTTGTGCATTGCATATTGGCTTACATACTTTAGCTCATTTGATAGATAGTCTGTATCTGGGCGCCCAGTACGCGATAAATATAAGCGCATTACAAATACCAGTTCAGATTTAACGCCTGCACTAATTTGCTCGCTAAAGCTTGAATAGTTTTCACCTAGTACGCATTGGCTTGTGACAGCCTTTTCAATAGTCTCCTGCTTAGGGTCAAAATTAATCACAAGAGTAAACGGTAAAGGCGGGTCTTGTCGGCTACGGTCTTTGATGCTTGGGGTGATCACATCAATAATTTGTTGTTGCGTTAAAATATGGCTCAGATCAGTTTTGTTATTTAATAAGCCAAAATTTTGTAAAATAACGTGGATAGGGCTGGCATATAAACCAAAACCTATGGCACCTGGAATAAAGTGGCTTGCTTCTTTATGTAAATAAAGCGGGAGTTGGCACACACTTTTGGTCACCATATTTCTCAGTGCAGTAGAAAGGCCTTCTATTTTCGGGGCTTCTTCAGATACTTTTAGTTTATCTTTATTACTTTCAATTAATTGGGTAAAAAAGTTAACACCTGCATGTGGTAAGTCAGCCACTCTGTTCGCTTTTAAATTAATGGTTGTTAATGACTTACTAATTGCCATTACTTCGTATTTAAGCTCACTTAAGTTATGTTTTTTAGTTATTTTTTGTAAATCGGGGAAAGATAGTAAAACAATATCACCCTTTTTAAAGCTAACCGGTACGGATGACTCTAATTGCAAACCCATCACCGAAAAATCTCGAGAATGAGCCTGATATTGCTTACCCTCAAACGTAAGTAATGCGGGGGTTTTATATAAGTAGCGTTTATGAGAGCGCAAATTTACATACTCTAACGCAACAATATCTAAATAAGGTGGTTTGTTATGCTTAGCATGGCCAAAATGCTTAAGTTGGTTCACTATCGCCTTATCAAACGGTAATTTTTTATAATTTGCTTGTTCTTCGCTATTGCCAATGGCAGTTAAAACCGCAATGTATTTCACATCTTTTATAAGGCCTGACACACGTGGCGACGGCGGTTTATTTAGCTTTTCTATGTTTTTACCCGCCGAGTTTGGTAGCGATAACGGAATAAACGAATCATCAGGGTGGCTTGGCATAACTTGTAGCTTAAAACATTGCCAACTATCTTTTTGACTGCCGAATCCTAAAAATAGATTTTTTAATTTAGGGTTGTTATTAAGCTCTGTACGCGTGGCTGAGTAGTAATAGATTTTTCCCGCAGACACATGTGTAAACGTATATAGATACTCTTCTTTTACGGCGGTTACTTGGCTAAGCATTTGACTAATGCGTTGGTTATTCAAAACGCTATATAAGCAGGGCACTTTTCTTTCATCAGTAAAATAGCGCTGAATAAAAATGTTATTTTCAGTTGTCAGGCTCAAACTTGGGACTATATGGTCGCCTTTTTTACTTAAAAATACGTATAAAGAGGTAACACGGGGGATATAATATTGCTCATAACCTTTAGAAACAACTGCATCAAGGGTGTTATCTAAATTCACTTTATAGCGGCGTTTATTGCCGTTTATAAAGCTATCTAAAAACTCATCAAACTTTTCATTTTTTTCTATATAAGTGCGCTTTAAACGAATGTGGTTATATTCACGAGATATGTTTTCAACTGCCACGACTTCATATTGAATGCCGTTTTTAAGGCCTAACTCAAAATCTTGTTCAAGCCCAACCAGGCGCATGGCAATGAGTTGCCCTTTTTTAATAACTTGCCGAGTAGAAAGTTTAATTTTACAGCCACTTAAAGAAATGTCTGACGTGCTAGCGGCAATATTTTTATGATCATTGTACTCAATTTTAACTTTAATTGAGTAGTTCATCCGCTCTTCAGAGCGACTTTCGTATGAGGCAAATTTTATTACGCTGGTAGTTAGGGTATCGTTTTCGGCTTGCGCATCACTTTGCTCTTGCGCTTGCTTTTGCAGTACGCGATGGTTGTTTTCGGTATTCATTACTGCTTCGTATACTGCTAACGTATAGCCGCCGTGTTGCTTAAGGGCTGCTTCAAAAACCTCTATGGCAGTATCATCCATAAAATGTTGTTTGCCATTATGCTCATATGGGCGCACTTGCCCGGTAACTAAGCCCCGTAGGTCTACAAAGCGGGCTACTGGCTGAGATAGGCGCGACATTTCCATTTTCATCAAAAATTGCTCAGGCTTTGTTAAACCGGCCGTTTTAGATTTGAAAATTTGGTCGAACTTCGCGTTACCTAAATAGGTTTTTAACTCATTTACGAGACTTTCGTGTTTGAGCAGTATGTCTTCAGCCATTTATAAATCGTCACCGTCTAATTGAAAAGTAGGTATACTGTAAAGTCCATTTATTTGAAAATTCAATAAACGTAACATCGCACCACAGTGTTGATATAGGTACGGTTTTTCGTATAAGTACAGTTTAACTCTTGTTATTATGTGTCAAATGCCAAATTGTTGGCAAGTTACTTCAAAGCATATAAAAGCAATAAGTATGCCCTAAATTAGGGCAAAATAAAAAGTAGTATGTGTTTGTATTTAAAGTAGAAACAAACTACGTGTAACGAATGTTACACTGTAAGCACATTGCTTCAATGGTAATATCTATTCTTAATAGTAAACGCTCAAATTAAACAATAGTAGGTAAGGTTATAAATGGCTAAAGCGGCAAAAGTAGAATTTGTTTGTACAGAATGTGGTATGAACTATCAACGTTGGCAAGGTCAGTGTCGCTGTGGTGCATGGAACACGTTGGCAGAATTTAAACCCTCAGCAGGACAAAGTAAAAAAGCGGCTGCGCGAGCAACGGTAGGTGGCTATGCAGGTGGTATTGGCGGCGGCTCTAAAAAAATTGACGATGTAGCCACCACAGAAGCCGAAAAGCAACTAACCGAAATAGGTGAACTTGACCGTGTACTAAGCGGCGGGGTAACCACAGGCTCGGTTAATATTATTTCGGGCGACCCTGGGGCGGGTAAAACAACGCTATTATCTGACTTAGTAGCCAGAATGTCGCAGCGTATGCCATCGCTTTATTGTACAGCTGAGGAGTCGCTGTCGCAGTTTAGAAACCGTGTAAACAGACTAAAGCTTAATTACAACGCCGAGGAACTCTATTTACTTTCCGAAACCAGCGTAGAAACCATTATTGAAGAGCTTGATAAAAATAAAATTAAGTTTGCTGTTATCGACTCTATTCAAGCGGTTGTAACCGATACAGCGAATGGTAGCCCCGGTTCGCCTTCGCAAGTAAAAAGTGCTGCGCAAGCGCTTACCCAGTATTGTAAGCAAAACGATGTCACCATGTTTATTATTGCCCATGTAAATAAAAACAACGAAATTGCAGGGCCGCAAACATTAGTACATATAGTGGATGCTTTATTGCATATTGACACGAATGATGGACAGGTACGTACGCTTAGAGCTAATAAAAACCGTTTTGGTGATATTGATACCGTAGGTATTTTTAAAATGTGCGAGCGAGGCATGTTGAGTGTAGATAACCCAAGCGAGATTTTTTTATCGGGTTCAAGTACTGAATCACCAGGCTCTACCATTACGTGTATTCGAAAAGGTAACCGTAACTTATTGCTCGAAATACAATGTTTAACTACCGAAACCGAAGCTGAATTCCCACAGCGAGTATGTGTAGGTTTAAACATGAACCGAATAAAAATGCTTACTGGTATTTTACGTAAACACACCAAAACCAAAATATTCCACGATACGTTTTTTAATATTGTGGGCGGCTTACGAATTGATGAAACCGAAACCTGTATTGATTTAGCGTTAGTGACTGCGCTTTTAAGTAGCTTAAACGAATTTGTAGTACCGCGTACAACCTGCATTATGGGTGAACTTAGCTTAAACGGCGACGTACGCCCAATCGACAGTGGTGTGCCGCGAGTCAAAGAGGCGGCGCAGCATGGTTTTACCGAAATATTTATTCCATTTCGTAATTACCATAAATCTATGGAAGGCTTAGGCGCTAAAATTACGCCTGTAAAAACAGTGCATGAGCTACTTAGTTTAATTAATTAACGCTTACAGGGATTGCCATGCAATGTTACTCTTGAGCTAATATAACTTATACAAAGAACAGAATAAGGAAATAACATGAAAAAACTCGTAATAGCCATAGCCATTGTTGCAGCAGGTGTTGGTGGTATTAGCTACGCAAACTATGTAGCAACTCAAGAAGTACGTACTGAAGTAGATAAGCAGCTAGCTTTAGTGAGCGATCAAACCGGTGCAACATTTAAATATGCGGGTTTATCGGCAAGTGTTATTTCTAAAAGTGTTGAAATTACTAACATGGAAGTAATAAGCCCTGAAGGTGAAAACGTAGCGCATATTCAAAGTATTGAAGTAACCGGTTACGAAACCGATAAAATATCGCCACATACATCGTTTACAGTAAAAAGCTTCCAGTTCGATAAAGACTTTGTAGCAAAACTACCTGCTGATACAAACGAAATGCTTGCTTCAGCAAGTTACGACTTAAGCTCATCGCTTGATTACGATGAGCAATCTGGCGACAGCGACGTAGTTTTAAAGCTCGATGCAAAAGATATTGCTAGTTTTAATATGGATGTAGGCCTTGCCAATGCTAAAGCATTAATGGACGCGTCCCTTGCTATAAGCAAAGCGCAGCAAGAAGCAGGGGACACGCCACTTACTTACGAGCAAGAGTTACAACAGCAAACCTTAGTGATGCAAGCTATGAGCAAGCTTGAGCCTCGTAATATTAATTTAGTACTTAATAACCAAGGTAAATTAAAAGAGCTGTTTGTGAGTGAGCTTGAAAAACAAGGTATGACGCTTGAGCAAATGCAAATGACGCTACAGCAACAATTGCAGCAAGCTCCCGTAACTGAAGAAATAGCACAGGCGCTGACTGATTTTGCCAAAGGCTTAAACTCTTTAAGCATATCGGCAAAATTGCCTGAAGGTAAAACCATGATGGAAGTAAACCAGCAAATAATGATGTTAGCAGGCCAGCCAGAAGAGCTAGTTAAATTCGTTAATTTAGAAGTTAAAGGCGAATAATAGCGAATAGCTATCAGCTGCCAGTTTAATGCAAAAAAGCCGTACTTGATTAATCAAGTACGGCTTTTTTATTTTAGCTGATAGCTAATTAGTGAAGAATACGCGCTCTAATTGTACCTTCTACTGCACTTAGCTCTTTAAGCGCAACTTCTGATTGATCGGTATCTACGTCAATAACTACATAACCAATTGATTCATCAGTTTGTAAGTACTGAGCGGCAATGTTAATACCGTGCTGGGCAAATGCTTGGTTAATTTGCGTAAGTACACCTGGGCGGTTGTGGTGTACATGCAATAAGCGGCTACGGTTAGCAAGCTCTGGCAGCGAAACCTCAGGGAAGTTAACAGCCGTAATAGTTGAGCCATTATCTGAGTATTTAGCTAATTTACCGGCTACTTCAATACCAATGTTTTCTTGCGCTTCTTGGGTTGAACCACCAATGTGCGGCGTTAATATAACGTTGTCGAATTCGCGCAGTGGCGATACAAATTCTTCTTCGTTAGATTTTGGCTCAACAGGGAATACATCAATAGCAGCGCCGCTTAGTTTTTTCTCGCTAAGCGCTTCTGCTAGTGCATCAATATCTACCACAGTACCGCGTGAAGCGTTGATTAAAATAGAACCTTGCTTCATTACGGCAAGCTCAGCAGTGCCAATCAGGTTTTTAGTTTGCGGTGTTTCTGGTACGTGTAAACTAATAATATCAGCGCGCTGTAAAAGCTGTGTTAGGTTATGAATTTGCGTGGCATTACCTAAAGATAGCTTATCTTCAATATCGTAATATTCTACGGTCATACCAATGTTTTCAGCCATAATACCAAGCTGCGTACCAATGTGGCCGTAGCCAATAATCCCGAGTGTTTTACCGCGAGCTTCAAATGAGCCGGTTGCCGTTTTTAACCAGCCGCCACGGTGCGCTGCTGCATTACGCTGTGGAATACCACGTAATAACAAGAGTATTTCGCCAAGTACCAGCTCAGCGACAGAGCGCGTGTTTGAAAACGGTGCGTTAAATACCGCAATACCGCGCTCGCGCGCTGCGTTTAAGTCAACTTGGTTAGTACCAATACAAAAGCAGCCAATGGCTACTAGCTTTTCAGCTGAGTCTAAAACGGCTTGATTAATATGAGTACGAGAACGAAGCCCTACAAAGTGCACATCTTTAATACGCTCTTTAAGTTCGTCCTCAGGTAGCGATGTTTTTACGTAATCGATGTTGCTGTAACCATTACGTTTAAGCGTTTCTACAGCGCTTTGGTGAACACCTTCAAGCAAGAGAATTTTAATTTTGTCTTTTGCTAACGATACCTTACTCATAACCTCATCCTATTTAATTTGTGGCCCATTTTTAGTGCCGATAATTACTTTATCAGCACCGCGCATCGCAAATAGGCCGTTGGTAACTACGCCAACAATTGAATTAATTTGTGTTTCAAGTTGTTTGGCATTACTAATACTTAAATTGTGTACATCTAAAATAACGTTACCGTTATCGGTTACTACGCCTTGGCGGTAAACAGGGTCGCCACCAAGTTTTAATAATTCACGCGCTACGTAGCTGCGTGCCATGGGTATAACTTCTACCGGAAGTGGGAAGTCGCCCAATGTATCTACTAATTTTGTGTCATCAACAATACACACAAACTGTTTTGCAACGGCTGCGACTATTTTTTCGCGGGTAAGTGCTGCGCCGCCGCCTTTGATCATTTCGTTATGGGCATTAATTTCATCTGCGCCATCTACATAAACATCAAGCGCATCTACATCGTTTAGCTCAAACACTTCAATACCTAATGCTTGTAGGCGCGCTGTTGAAGCCTCAGAGCTAGATACCGCCCCCGTTATGGTGTCTTTTACTGTGCCTAGGGCATCAATAAAATGATTTACGGTAGAGCCTGTGCCTACACCAACAATGGTGTTTTCTTTTACAAACTCGAGTGCAGCCCACGCAGCTGCTTTTTTTAATTCGTCTTGCGTCATTGTCATGCTCATGTTTCAAATGTGTAGTGGGTGTATATTACCAGTGATAAATTTTATCAGGAGTAATAATGGTTTTAAGTGGAACATCCCACGATTCAATTGGCAGTGCATCTACTTTTTGGCAGCTGTGTGCTAGGCCAATAAGTTGCGGTTTTTGCCAATTGTATGCGTGTAATTGCGCCAGTGTTTTATCGTAAAATCCACCCCCCATTCCTAATCGGTTACCTTGATTATCAAATGCAACAAGTGGCATCAGTAAGTAATCTAAATCAGTTAATGGGCATATTTGAGAGCAGTTCAGCTTAGGCTCCAAGATACCATAGCGATTTGCCCTCATGGGTGAGTTTTTTTCATAGCGTTGAAATAGCAACGTAGCCCCATTAAACGGGTGTATAACGGGTAAGTAAAGAGTATGGTCTTGTCGCCATAACTCGTTAATTAACAACGATGTATCTAATTCTCCATCGTTACTAAAGTAAATGGCTATCTGTTTTTTCGAGGCTGTTTTCTCGCTATTTAGCTGTTGAGTAAAATTCAACTTTAGCTGTGCAGCGGCTTTTTCTTGCTGCTTTTTTGATAAATTATTGCGTAATTGGCGAATAGATTGGCGTATGTGTGTACGTTTATTGCTCATTGTAATTACGCACCTTCGATTAAATAGACACTAAATCAGGAAAAGCTAAGTAAACAGCAAGCACAATTAGTAGTAAAACGGCGGTGGCAATCAGTGAATATAACAAAATATTGCTACGCGCTTTAACAGGTTCATCAAGTTGCTCGTCAAGCATTAGATCATCTTCTTGCCACTCATCGCTTTCGTCTGCAGGGCTTTTTAGCTCATTGGTTGGAAGCCTTTGTTCTAGCTCTTCTAGCTTTTCTTCTAGGCGGATCAGGCTGCTTGTTATGTAATCGAGGGCATCAAAAATCCGTTCATCACGCTGACTAGCTGCACTAGGGTTTTGAGGAGGCTGCTCACCTGTGGCTTGTAACTTACTTTTAATGCCTAAACTTGCGAGTAATTTGGCTTGCTTTAGGGCTTTGTCTTTATTGCTTGGTGCAAAGAGTGTCTTGCCGTTAAAAAACTGTGTTACTTTATCTTCAGACGTTTTTAGTTTATTTGCTAAATTAACGCAGGCAGTTTTAGTTTCAGTGCCCTCAGCTAGCCCTACAAACATAACGCGAAAATTATTGGCCATTTACTTATCCCTTAAGCTTTTATTATGCAAAGAGTATATACCTAAAACAGCAAGTAATTCGAGGGCTCGCTAAAACTCATTATTAACTTTTGTTTTAGATATAAAAACGGCCCTTAAAAGGGCCGTTTTTAATTAATGTGTTTTGGCTTAAAGGCCTGCAGCTGCGCGAAGTGCGTCTGCTTTATCTGTACGTTCCCATGGGAATTCGTCACGACCAAAGTGACCGTATGCCGCTGTTGGTTGGTAAATTGGGCGCTCTAAATCAAGCATTTGAATTAAGCCATAAGGGCGTAGGTCAAAGTGCTCGCGAATAAGCTCGATTAAGCGACCTTCTTCAAGCTTGCTTGTACCAAAGGTTTCAACGCTGATAGAGGTAGGCTCTGCAACACCAATTGCGTAAGATACTTGCAGCTCACACTTATCAGCAAGGCCTGCAGCCACTACGTTTTTAGCTACGTAGCGTGCAGCATATGCTGCTGAACGGTCAACTTTTGATGGATCTTTACCAGAGAAAGCACCACCACCGTGACGTGCCATACCACCGTATGTATCTACAATGATTTTACGACCTGTTAAACCACAGTCGCCCATAGGTCCGCCAATTACAAAACGACCCGTTGGGTTAATGAAAAATTTAGTCGCGCTTGTAATAAGCTCGGCAGGAAGTACCGGCTTAATAATGGTTTCCATCACGGCTTCTACTAAATCATTTTGCGAGATTTCTTCAGCGTGCTGAGTAGAAAGTACAACTGCATCAATACCTACTGGCTTGCCGTTTTCGTATGCAAACGTTACTTGCGATTTTGCATCTGGGCGTAACCAATTAAGCTCGCCGCTTTTACGTACTTGGGCTTGGCGCTGTACTAAACGGTGTGAGTAAGTAATTGGCGCAGGCATCAGTACTTCTGTTTCGTTACATGCGTAACCAAACATTAGGCCTTGGTCGCCAGCACCTTGTTCTTCTGGGCTAGTACGGTCAACACCTTGGTTAATATCAGGAGACTGCTTACCAATAGTGTTTAAAATAGCACACGAGTCTGCATCGAAACCCATGTCTGAATGCGTGTAGCCAATTTCACGTACTGTTTTACGTGTGATTTCTTCAATATCAACCCATGCGCTAGTCGTGATTTCACCACCAACCATAACCATACCGGTTTTTACGTAAGTTTCGCACGCAACACGGGCATGAGAGTCTTGCTCTAGGATAGCATCAAGTACCGCATCAGAGATTTGATCGGCGATTTTATCCGGATGACCTTCAGAAACAGATTCAGAAGTAAATAAATGTTTTGCCATTGTATTTCTGCTCACAAATATTGCGCTTCACAAACGTCGGTATTAGCGCTAAAAAATTAAGGGGCGTATTTTATCTAAAACGAAACTGCTTGCATAGTGTTTTTACGCCTAGACGTCTAAATAAAATGAGTAATCACTTTTTGGTCTTAAAAAATATTCATAATAGCCCATTTTTATGGGGTTTTTAATTGCACACAGCACCCACATTAAGTAAGAATGGTTGCTATAACAGCTCTTAAGTTACTTAAGGGTATAAACGAGCACATTAGTACCCGCGCAAATACACATAAAGGTAGGAGAATTCATGCCATCTCGCAAAGAACTTGCAAATGCTATTCGCGTCTTGTCAATGGACGCAGTACAAAAGGCCAAATCTGGTCACCCTGGAGCCCCTATGGGCATGGCCGATATCGCAGAAGTATTATGGCGCGATTATCTAAAGCATAATCCAACTAATCCAGAGTGGGCTGACCGTGACAGATTTATTCTTTCAAACGGCCACGGTTCAATGCTTATTTATTCTCTGCTGCACCTAAGTGGTTACGACTTACCAATTGATGAAATTAAAAACTTCCGTCAAATGCATTCAAAAACACCTGGCCACCCAGAGTACGGTTACGCGCCAGGTATCGAAACCACTACGGGCCCATTAGGTCAGGGGATCACAAACGCGGTTGGTATGGCACTTGCTGAAAAAGCATTGGCTGCACAATTTAACCGTGAAGGTCACGACATTGTTGATCATTACACCTATGCATTTATGGGTGATGGTTGTTTAATGGAAGGTATTTCTCATGAAGCATGTTCACTTGCGGGCACCTTAGGCCTAGGCAAGTTAGTTGCTTTTTGGGATGACAATGGCATTTCAATCGATGGTGAAGTAGAAGGTTGGTTTAGCGACGATACACCAGCACGTTTTAAAGCGTATGGCTGGCACGTAATTAGTGGCGTAGATGGCCACGATAGCGACGCAATCAGTGCTGCAATAGCTGAAGCTAAAAGTGTTACCGATAAACCAACGCTTATTTGTTGTAAAACAGTGATTGGTTATGGCTCGCCTAACAAGTCGGGTAGCCACGATTGTCACGGCGCACCTTTAGGTGATGACGAAATTACAGCATCTCGCGAATTTTTAGGTTGGACTGGCGAGGCATTTGAAATTCCTGAAGATATTTACGCACAGTGGGATGGAAAAGCTAAAGGGCAAGAACTTGAATCAAGCTGGGACGAAAAGTTTGCAGCGTACGCAGATGCGTACCCAGAGCTAGCAGCAGAATTTAAACGTCGTACAGCTGGCGATTTACCTGCTGATTGGGCACAAAAATCACAAGAGTACATAGAGCAGTTACAAGCAAACCCTGCAAATCCAGCATCGCGTAAAGCATCACAAAATGCATTAAACGCCTTTGGCCCAATTTTACCAGAATTCATGGGTGGCTCAGCCGACTTAGCTGGCTCAAACTTAACAATTTGGGATGGCTCTAAAGGATTAACTGCAGACGATGCAAGTGGTAACTACGTTTATTACGGTGTACGTGAGTTTGGTATGTCGGCAATTATGAACGGTATTGCCCTTCACAAAGGCTTTATTCCTTACGGTGCTACTTTCTTAATGTTTATGGAATATGCGCGTAACGCTGTACGTATGGCTGCACTAATGAAGCAACCAAGCATTTTTGTATACACACATGATTCAATCGGTTTAGGTGAAGACGGTCCAACTCACCAACCGGTAGAGCAAATTGCTAGCATGCGTTTAACGCCAAACTTATACAACTGGCGCCCGTGTGACCAAGTTGAGTCGGCAATTGCATGGCAACAAGCTATTGAGCGTAAAGATGGCCCTACATCACTTATCTTTACTCGCCAAGGCCTTGAGCAACAATCGCGTGACGCTCAACAATTAGCAGATGTTAAAAAGGGCGGGTACATCCTTAGCTGTGACGGCAACCCTGAGCTAATTATTATTGCTACTGGTTCTGAGGTACAACTAGCGCAAGACTCAGCAAAAGAACTACGCAGCCAAGGTAAAAAGGTACGTGTTGTCTCTATGCCGTGTACTGATGCGTTTGAAGATCAAAGCGCCGAATACAAAGAAAGCGTACTACCTTCAGCCGTTACACGCCGCTTAGCAGTAGAAGCAGGTATTGCTGATTACTGGTACAAGTACGTAGGTTTAAATGGTGCGGTAGTTGGTATGACGACCTTTGGTGAGTCTGCACCAGCAAATGAGCTGTTTGAGTTCTTTGGCTTTACAGTAGAAAACATTGTGAATAAAGCAAACGCCTTGTTTTAATCAATTGATTTAATATTTTAAAGCCCGCCCTGTGTAAATCAGGGCGGGCTTTTTTGTTTGATCAAATATGAAGAGGTGCTGCTATAAACGCAAGCATGCCTAACGCCTGCTCAGGAAATACAGATTCAGCTTTTGGCTATGCCTGCCCGCGTAAAAAGCGCAGCGACTAATACTTAAAAACACCGCTTTAAAACCGCGAATGAGTAACTTTCAATGTACTTTTCTTGCAAGGCTAAGGCCTATCAGGCAAGGTGGTGGCCGATTAAATAAAATAATACAACAGGAGTGAGGATGTCTCAGTTTGAAAATGTAAGCGTAATTAAAAAAGCGAACGTGTATTTTGACGGAAAAGTATCAAGCCGTACCGTGGTGTTTAATGATGGAACAACCAAAACGCTAGGTTTTATGCAACCGGGCGAATTTGTATTTGATACCAGTAAAAAAGAATTAATGGAGCTTTTAGGTGGCCAGTGGGATATTTTATTACCAGGCGAGAGTGAGTGGAAAACATTTACCGCGGGCGAATCATTTAACGTTGATGCCAATGTTAGCTTTAAAGTAAAAGTAAGTGAGTTTGCTGACTATTGCTGTTCGTATACAGACTAAACGCTTAAGGCTAGACGTCTAAAAGCCCATAGTTTATGGGCTTTGCATAAACTTTGCACAACGTATGATTTAAATCAGTTTGAGTAACAAATTAATTTTAAAAAACAGTGCTTTTTCCTTGTGTTAATCTAAATAGCCCCCAATACTATTTATGAGGTAACAAATAAAAGGATACCCTATGAAAATTAATCTTTCTGGTCACCATGTAGACGTTACTAACTCTATTAGAGAGCATATCAACGAAAAGTTTTCAAAAATCGAGAGCCACTTTCCATCACTTATTGCACTCGACATTATATTGTCTAAAGAGCATCACAAAATCCAAGCAGAAATTAGCACAAATTACGAAGGTGCGCGTATATCGGTAAAAGGGGAAAATGAAGTTATGTACCCAGCGATTGCCAGCGCAGCTAAAAAACTCGATGCAGCACTAAAACATCGAAAAGGGCAAATAAAAGCAAATTTACACGAAAAGCCTGTAAGCACAACGCCAGAAATAGCGCATGAGATCATCCAAGAGATGGAACTAAAATAACCTTTAGTCCCAAAGTACTATAAAAAAGAGCCTTATGGCTCTTTTTTATTGCCTTGATTTTAGGTAAGTTGTTCTCTCTTTATGTTTTTTAATTATAAAACTTAATCTTTTGTATATATAACACACACATATTGAGAAATTAATGCAGCACACACACACTTCTTGGAAATCTCGATTGGGCGCCTTGGGCCCTGGTATCTTAATGGCAACCGCCGCAATAGGTGGCTCCCATTTGGTTGCATCCACTCAAGCTGGCGCATTATTTGGCTGGCAACTATTTTGGCTTATATTGGCGGTTAACGTATTAAAATACCCATTTTTCCGTTTTGGTATGGAATACACATTAGTAACTAAAAACAGCTTAGTAGAAGGCTATAAAAATAAAGGCCCTGTCTATTTTTATAGTTTTATAGGGCTAAACATACTTGCTGCCATAGTAAATACTGCTGGTGTATTGCTGCTCACAGCAAGTTTACTGCATTATGCATTGCCTGTAGTGATAGAGGTAACCCTGCTGTGTTGGATATTGCTCGGTATATGCTTAGCTATATTATTGTTAGGGCACTTTAAAGCGCTCGACAGCGTTGCTAAAGGCATTATGGGGCTATTAACGCTTGCTACTGTTATTGCGCTGGTTATTGCGTTTGGTAATGGCCCAATGGCGCCCGCTGACTATGTGGGTCCTTCACCATACGAGCTGGCTATGCTGAGCTTTATGGTCGCGTTAATGGGCTGGATGCCGGCACCAATAGAAATATCAGCGCTTAGCTCGCTATGGCTTAAAGAAAAACAAGCTCAGCAAACAGTGACTAAAAGCCAAGGTTTATTCGATTTTAACGTAGGGTATTGGTTAACAGCGTGCTTAGCATTAGTATTTTTTAGCTTAGGAGTGCTGGTGCAATACGGACAAAGCAGCAATATAGAGCTTGGCGGTGTAGCCTTTGCTAAGCAGCTTATTGATATGTACGCACTGACTATTGGTGAGTGGGCAAGGCCGCTTGTATCAGCTATTGCTTTTTTATGTATGTTTGGCACAACACTTACTGTACTTGATGGTTACGCACGTACACTTAACGAGTCACATAAATTACTTGGTTTTAAGCAATCTAAGCACAGTTTAAATAGTTGGCTTGTACTGCAAGCACTAGCTGGCATGGCCGTTATTTTATTTTTTAAATCGGCCCTTGGCCCCATGCTTACCTTTGCCATGACACTAGCCTTTGTAACCACCCCCGTTTTTGCATGGCTTAACTTCAGCCTTGTACGCTCAGAGCCCACCATTAAACACAGTGTGTTACTACGCAGCTTAACGTGGCTAGGGTTAGTGTATTTAGTGGGTTTTGCTGTTGCGTTTGTGGTGTGGAAGCTGATGTGATTTTATATTCGAGGTTCGAGGTTCGAGGTTCGAGGTTCGAGGTTCGAGGTTCGAGATTCGAGGCTCGAGGTGAAAGGTACAAATCAAACAACCTCTGCATAAATACCGGCTAGTGTGGATCGCAATAGCCTGCGGAGGGCGAGAATTGGCCTGTCAAAAGTAATAGCTAGGTGAAAAAGATGATCATACTTAAAAGCCAAGTATTTAAGACAATCCCTAAGTCTGCAGAACAGAGCTGTATCTTTTTAAATAATACGCAAACAGATAAAGTTGTTGATGGTACTTATTTGGAGCTTTGCATTAAAGCAGGTTGTAAATACCTTGTCTTTATGACGGATGACACTCCTTACGAGGATATGCTTCATATCCATCTCTTAAATGAGCACCTTGATATTGTTGATTCAGCTACGATTGGCAGCATGTATTCAATGGGATCTTTTAGAAATTATAATATTCAAAACTCGAACACGTTAACTTTTCATTTTATTGGCGATACTAAATGGAAAATAGAAATACTAGATAGTAAGGAGTTCTTATTTCCTCTTATTTCTTCACTTAAAGGGGTTTCAAGAAAGAATATTTTTTATCAATATATTAAAATTTACAGCAATCCTTCGTTATAAACCTTGTAACTTTAAATTGTCCTAGGTAATCATTATTTTATGTTTAATCTACAAGGAGGAAACTATGATATTTAATATGCTCATTACAGACAACTTCGCATCATTTTATGATGAGGATAAAGAAGTACATATTTTTATTGATAGTTTTGATAATCAAAGGTTTGAGATGCGAATAGGGGACTTAGAACACTCGAAATCAGTCGGTAGCGTTTTAGCTTCTAGTAATGATGAGTTAAATATAAAGTTATTAGCGCTTTATATTAAATATTAATACACGAAAAAATGAGCTGTAAATGGAAATAAAAACAGGCGAGCTTTCAAACCCACACGTCATAAAACTATTACAAACGCATCATAACGATATGCTAAAGCACTCACCTGTTGAGAGTGTACATGCACTTGATGTGAGTAAACTGACTCACCCCAACATAACATTTTATAGCTTATGGATTGATAATAATTTAGCGGGTGTAGGTGCATTAAAAGCGTTCAATACCACTCATGGCGAAATTAAATCAATGCGTACATCAAGTAACTATTTGCGCCAAGGCATAGCGGCTAAGCTACTTACGCATATTATTGAGCAGGCAACACTGCGAGGTTACAAAAAGCTAAGTTTAGAAACTGGAACAGCAGAGGCATTTGTACCCGCACAAAAGCTTTACACTCAATTTGGTTTTAAAGAGTGTGAACCGTTTGGTGATTATGAGCTAGATCCGTACAGCTTATTTATGAGTAAAGTGCTTTAGCTAGAGTAAGAGATACCTGCTGCTACTCGTTTAAAATATTTAATTGAATTTATACGCTATTTACGTATACTTTGGTGTATGAAAAGCCTATTTGTTGAATCAAGCATATTCGAAAAGTACCGAGAGCAGTACTTGAGTGATGACGATTATCGTTTATTTCAAGCAGATCTCATGGTTAATCCAAAACAGGGCGATGTGATTCAAGGAACAGGCGGCTTACGTAAAGTACGAGTTGCGAGCAAAGGAAAAGGTAAGCGTGGCGGTTCAAGAGTTATATATTATTACTTGGACGACAAAAGACGTTTTTATCTACTCACTATTTACAGTAAAAACGAAGTAATCGATTTAACAGCTAATCAGAAAAAGTATTTAAAAGAGTTCTTAGAGGTATGGCGCGATGAGCAAACGTGATTTATTTTCAGAATTAACTACAGCACTTGATGATGCCAAAGCGCATTCACAAGGAAAACTTACGTTACGTACTCATACGGTAAATGATATTAACGATCTTGCTATCTCACCCGATGAAATAGTGAATATTCGAGAAACATTTAATATGTCGCGTGGTGTCTTTGCTAACATTTTACATACTTCAGCAAGAACGCTTGAAAACTGGGAGCAAGGACGCAGCGCTCCTAATGGGCAAGCGATAACATTGCTAAAGCTAGTGCAGCGTCATCCTGAGACATTGAATCATATAGCTGAGTTGTAGGCCTCTCGCTACTCTTTTTTCTATCATTCTAAGGGACTAAAATGAATGACACTAACTTTATAATACGTGTGCTAAAGTGGGCAACACTACAAGAAGAGTTTACTTTCCAGCAGCTATGTAAAGCTGTCCTGCTAAGTGAAAAAGAGCAGGAGCAGTTAAAACTGTTAATTCATGATAAATCACTTTTGTTTCACTCACACACATCATTCTATAGTTCGGTAGCCAGACCTGGGTCGGATATTAAATTATTTGCAAGTGCAGAAGATCACTTTAGATTTTTAGAGTATGTAGAGCTTAATGAAGCTAGGGAATCAGCAAAAGATGCAAATAGAAAAGCTTTATTTGCGATTTGGATAGCTATTTTATCTACGGTCGTATCGATTTTTCTATCTATACAGTCAATTGAATCGGATTTAAATATACCGGATAAGCTATATTCAACCATAAATAAAACAAATAAAAGTGTTATGGGAGAGCTCTCCGAAATTAAGAATGATAATCACGAGCTAAAGAAAAAGTTAATCTCGAATTCTGTTTGTTTAATTAATTCTGACCCTACCTATAAATAATGCGGTGCATCGGATTGTTTCTGGTACATCGATCATTTTGTTGGATGGCGTGGCTTCGCCACTTATTCGACCTACGTCAAAGGTAGGTTGGTTAAGCCGAAGGCGCCACCCAACAAAGTTATAGGTTCACGCCCGAAGCTCTGCTGCTAGCGCTGAGCCGAGGTAAATTAATATTTAACTCAGCTCTTTTATCGCGCTACTTATACCATCTAAACTCAGCGGGTACATTCTGTTACTCATCAGCTGCTTTATAAAATCAATTGATTGATAGTACGGCCAATGTTCAACGGGTTGTGGGTTGAGCCAGGCAACTTTATCAAAGTGGTTGGTGATTCGTGATAACCAGGCACTGCCGGGCTCTTCGTTGTAATGCTCTACCGAGCCGCCTGGGTAGGCAATTTCGTACGGGCCCATAGTGGCATCACCGACAAATATCACTTTATAGTCGCTGGTAAATTTATTAATCAGCGTCATGGTGTCGATGATGTTTGAATGGCGGCGCGCGTTGTCTTGCCAAACGTGCTCGTATAAACAGTTATGAAAGTAGTAAAACTCTAAATGTTTAAACTCGCTGTGGGCGGCGCTAAATAGCTCTTCACAGGTATGAATGTAGTCATCCATTGAGCCGCCAATATCAAATAGCATTAATACTTTAACGGCATTGTGGCGCTCGGGTGCCATTTTTACATCCAGCATGCCGCCTTGTTTGGCAGTAGCGCGAATGGTCTCGTTTAAATCAAGGGTGTCACTTGCGCCAGTGCGGGCAAATTTACGTAGTTTTTTAAGGGCGAGTTTTATTGTATGTGAGCCAATTTCTCTGTCAGAGTCTAAATTACGGTATTCGCGTTTATCCCACACTTTTACCGCTTGGCGATTACGGTTGCCGTCTTGCCCTATACGCACGCCCTCAGGATTATACCCATACGCTCCAAAAGGTGATGTACCACCAGTGCCCACCCATTTATTGCCACCTGCGTGGCGTTTTTGTTGCTCTTGTAAGCGCTCTTTTAAGGTTTTCATAAGCTCGTCGAGCCCACCCATGGCTTTTAGTTGGGCTTTTTCTTCATCACTTAGGTGTTTTTCAAACTCTTTACGCAACCAGTCTTTAGGTAAGTTGTGCTGTTGCTTTAAACTCTCGAGCAAATCAAGGTCGGCAATGCCGCTAAAATAGTCGCTAAAGGCTTTGTCAAACCTGTCAAAATGGGTTTCGTCTTTTACCATTATGGTGCGGGCTAAATGGTAAAAGCCATCTACATCGGCAAATATAACGCCTTTTTTTAAGGCGTTAATTAAATCGAGTAGTTCGCGCAGGCTTACCGGTAAGCGGTATTCACGCAGTTTGAAAAAAAACTGTACTAGCATGTTAGCGACGGCTCATAAACGCTAGTTTTTCGATTAGGCTTATGTCTTGCTCGTTCTTAAGTAAAGCGCCAAACATTGGCATTAAGCCGCCTTTTTGGGTTTTGTCGTGCAGCGTTTTAGCGTCTATATCTTCGGCCATTAAAAGCTTTAACCAATCGAGTAACTCACTGGTAGAGGGCTTCTTTTTAAGGCCGTTGGCTTCACGTAAGTTAAAAAATACTTCGAGTGCTTGGCGAACTAAATCTTGTTTAACGTTAGGGTAGTGCACATCAACGATTTGCTGCATTTCGTCACTACTAGGAAAATCAATATAATGAAAAAAGCAGCGGCGTAAAAAGGCATCTGGCAATTCTTTTTCATTGTTTGAAGTGATGATCACAATTGGGCGCTCTTTCGCTACAATGCGCTCGTTGGTTTCGTAAACATGAAACTCCATTTTATCAAGTTCAAGCAGTAAATCGTTTGGAAACTCGATATCGGCTTTGTCTATTTCATCAATTAAAAGTACAGGGCGTTTGCCGTTAAGCTCGGCATAGTTAAACGCTTGCCACAATTTACCTTTTACAATGTAGTTGCCAATGTTGTGTACGCGTTCGTCACCTAATTGGCTGTCGCGCAGGCGCGATACGGCATCGTATTCGTATAAACCTTGTTGCGCTTTAGTGGTCGATTTTATGTGCCATTGAATAAGTTCGGTATCTAAGCTTTTTGCAAGCTCCTCAGCCAGCATGGTTTTACCCGTGCCTGGTTCACCTTTAATTAAGAGTGGTTTTTCGAGCATAATGGCGGCATTTACAGCCTGTTTTAGTGAGCTGCTTGCGATGTAATTGTCGGTAGAATTAAATTGCACGGGTTACCCTTATCTGGTCTGAGCAGTATTAAATGTGGTTTATAATGCCATAGTTAATCTGCAGGTCCAAGGTATGCAAAACGAGGTATGGTTTCGCCATCTTTTTCAACGGCTTCTAAAAACATACTTAGTGGGCGTGCCCACATGCCGTACTCGCCATACAGGGCTTGGTATATAACTAGTTGCTCGTCGGTTTCACTGTGTGTAGCTACGTAAAATACTTTGTATTGCGGCCCTTTGTAGTGCTGATATATGCCAGGTTTGAGGGAAAGCGGTTTTATTGCTGTAGTCATGTTTTGATCTCTTGTATAATTGCGTTTGCTTTTTATTATGCCAAAGAATACACCAACATTATGAATTATATTTCTCTCGATGATCACAAAAAGGCCTGGGTTTTTCGTCATAAAGACCTCCCTGTATCTGATGAAGACGCTGCGCGTATAAAACCTATGACCAGCGAACGTGCTGCGGTGCTTTGGAGCACTATGGTGAGTCGCGAGTTCGACCACCCCGATTTTTTTGATAAAACCGATTGGTGCGGTAAAGAAGAAAGTTTTAGCGATGAAGTAAACTGGGAAGACGCCTGGGAAAATGGCGACGAAAGCTTACCACAAGCCATATTGGATCATTTAGATTGGCAGGCTAATACCACGGTTTATTTTTGTATGGCGCGCGATAACGTTATCGAAACCACTTTTGATGTATTTAAACGCAATTGGCAAAACTTTATGTTTTTAGCCGATGGCAGTTTATTAATTGGTAAAAAGCGCAATACCGTGGTGCAATTTTTAGAAAGCGGCATTGCTAAGTTAGGTGAAAAACCAAGCGCTTAAATTGTAGTGTGTGCTTAAAAAATAATCGTTGGTGTGCTATAAAACAGCTACCTATTCGTTTTTTGAGTATAACTATTGGTCGCGAAGAATCAGCCACTTGCAGCTCAGCAGCAAGAAATATGGCAAAGTGATGCGCAAAAGGTGTTGTATGCACAATTGTGTAATGCGTTTTATCAGCGTGAGGTGCAGCGCCTAGTTGCTGAGCCTAATGCCGATAAACTTCGTCGCCAATTAAAAAGTTTACCGTATTACATAGAGCGTGCGGCCACATTGGTTGCCAATGGGAGTTCGCCGTTTACGCTCGACTCACAAAATGGCTCCTGGCTTGAAAAACAAAAGCCAACACCGCCAAAGGTTAATGCTCAGGCAAATGAACTTTTTTATAAAGAATATGCCAAAGTGGGGCTAATAGTGCCGGTGTTATTAAATAGCCATGACCAAGTGAGGCTAAGAATAGACAGCATAGATCAAGTAAGCGACAATAAACTGCATTGCAACGAACTAGGTTGGTTCGATTTTTTTGGCAAGGGTTTAGAGCATGCAAATGCGCAGTTGGTAAAACCCAGTAAAATGAGTTTAACAGCCGCGTGTTGTGGGCATCAGTGGCAATTTTCAAAACGCTGCGCACCTAGGCTACTTTCACTGAGAGAAATGCTATTAGCGGGTAATATTAATTGGCGTAATATAAAACGCCCACAAGCCTAATTTTATTTAAAAACGAATAGGGAGTGTTAAATGCGGTTGTTTCAGCTTGGCCTGTTGTGCTTAGCACTGTTTATACAATACCGACTTTGGTTTGGTCATAACGGTGTGCAAGATTATACGCGTTTAAAAGCGGCCGTTGTTTCTCATCAACAAACAAACGAAAAACTAATTAAGCGCAATAAAGTACTTACCGCCGACATAGAAGATTTAAAACTTGGCCAAGAAGGCATAGAAGAGCGCGCTCGTAACGAATTAGGAATGATTAAACCGGATGAAACATTTATACGTGTTTTACCGGGTAAACAACATGAAAATTAATACTACAATTGCTGCCATTGTCCCTGCTGCCGGCGTGGGTAGCAGAATGCAGCACAGCGCACCTAAGCAGTATATTAAATTGGCAGGGAAAACTATTTTAGAGCATACGCTTTGTAAGCTTTCGCAGCTTCAAAGTCTAAGCCAAATAGTGGTCGCCGTGAGCCAAACAGACCCTTATTTTGACACGCTTCCATGTATAGACTCTCGCATCTTGCGCGCTAACGGCGGACAAGAGCGTGCTGATTCAGTGCTTAATAGCTTATTATTTTTAGAAAATAACCCTCCCGAATGGGTGCTGGTGCACGACGCGGCCCGCCCACTTGTCACTATTAACGATATTGAAACCTTAATAGCGCATTGCATAGCCGACGACGAAGGCGGTATTTTAGCAAGCAAAGTAAAAGACACCATAAAACGCGGTAGCACGCATAGTGAGCAAACCGTGCCTCGTAATGATTTATGGCAAGCCCTTACGCCACAGTTTTTTAAATATGACGAGCTAAAAAATGCGTTGCAACATGCGCTTTGTGAGGGCGTAACAATTACCGATGAAGCCAGTGCCATTGAGTGGGCAAGCAAGCCCGTTAAACTAATTTCAGGGCGCAGCGATAATATTAAAATAACCACGCCAGAGGATTTAGACCTGGCGGGGTTTTTATTAAACAAACAACAAAACGAGCAAGCATTATGATTCGAATTGGCCATGGTTTTGACGTACATAAATTTGGCGGCGAAGGCCCAATAACAATTTGCGGCGAAAAAATAGATTACCCGCAGGGGTTTTTAGCACACTCTGATGGCGATGTTGCTATTCATGCATTATGCGATGCTATTTTAGGCGCGTTGGCGATGGGCGATATTGGTAAGCATTTTCCGGATACGGCGAGCGAGTATGAAAATATCGACAGCCGTATTTTACTTCGCCATGTTGTAGGCCTTGCCAAAGAGCAAGGTTATGTATTGGGTAACGGCGATGTCACTATTGTTGCACAGGCGCCAAAAATGCTGCCGCACATCCACGCTATGCGCACTAATTTAGCCAGCGATTTAGATTGCGAGCTTAGCCAAATTAACGTTAAAGCCACCACCACCGAAAAGCTTGGGTTTGAAGGGCGCAAAGAAGGTATTTCTAGCCATGCGGTGGTTATTATGAATAAAGCGCTTACGAGTAACACCAACGCATGAGCGATTTAAACTATTTATACGGCGCACCGCTTTCTAAAGCAGACTTTAAAACCACTGCTGAAGATTTTATGGTTGATGAAGACCTCGGTATAGAGTTTACCGGCAGTGGTGAGCATGTATGCTTGCAAGTGGTTAAAAAAGGCGAAAACACGCAATACGTTGCTAAGTTAATTGCACAAAAGGCTGGAGTGTCGCCGCGTGAAGTAAGCTATGCCGGCATGAAAGACCGCCACGGCGTGTGTAGCCAATGGTTTAGCGTAAAAGTGCCCATTAAAAAGCATATTGATTTTAGCGAGCTAAATAGCGACAGCATTTTTGTGGTTTCGCAACAGCGCCACGAGCGCAAGTTACGCACTGGTTGCCATAAAGGAAACCGATTCACTATTACCCTTCGTAATGTTACCGAGCCGCTTGATATATTATGTCGTATTAATGCCGTGCGTGCTGGTGTACCTAATTACTTTGGCGAGCAGCGCTTTGGTCGCGACGGGCATAATTTAGTAATGGCCGAAAAAATGTTTGCCGGGGAGCGTATTCGCGATAAAAAACTGCGCGGTATTATTATTTCCGCCGCCCGTTCTCATGTATTCAATCAAATAGTGAGCTTGCGTGTTAAAGAGCATGGCTTAGCAAAAACCATGCACCGTGAAGTATTTATGCTCAGCGGTAGTAACGCATTTTTTGAAGATGCAATAAGCGATGAAAACATAGCACGTTTAGCCTCTGGCGATATTATGATGTCGGCCCCTATGGTGGGAAAAAGTGAAAAAGGTTTAACTGAACAAGAAAAAGTATGGTTAAAACCCTACCAAGCGTGGTGTGAAGGCTTAGGCGAATTAGGCCTTAAAAATGAGCGCCGTATGCTGCGCCTCATTCCGCAAAATTTGACCATAGAAACACTAGACGAAACGACTTTAAAATTAAGCTTTGGATTGCCTAAAGGGTGTTTTGCTACCGCTCTTTTACGTGAGCTGGTGGATTACACCGATGCAAGCCCTAATGAGCGAAAAGAAAAGGACAGTCAAAATGAAGATACTGCTTAGTAACGACGATGGTGTAAATGCCAAAGGGATTGCGGTTTTATACCAAGCCCTTACGCAAATTGCCGATGTAACTCTTGTCGCTCCAGACCGCAACTGTAGTGGCGCCAGTAACTCGTTAACGCTCATTAACCCATTACGTTCAACCACCCTTGAAAACGGTTTTATATCTGTTAATGGCACGCCGACGGATTGTGTACATTTAGGGGTTAATCAGTTAGTTGATGAAACCCCAGATTTAGTAGTGGCAGGTATTAACCACGGTGCTAACTTGGGCGATGACACGCTTTATTCTGGTACTGTTGCAGCGGCAACTGAAGGGCGCCATTTGGGTTTACCAGCAATTGCTGTATCACTTTGCTCGCACCATGGTGAGCATTTTGAGACCGCAGCCGCTGTAACCGTAAACATAATTAAAGGGTTGGCCTCGCACCCACTACCTAAAGATCAAATTATCAATGTTAATGTACCTGATGTTCCTTTAAGTGAATTAAAAGGCGTACAAGTAACACGATTAGGTGCTCGTCATAAAGCGGAAACCATGACCAAACAAACAGACCCATGGGGGCGCGATATTTTTTGGTATGGTTCGCTTGGTATTGAAAGTGATGCTGGTGAGGGTACTGATTTTTACGCTATTAATAATGGCTTTGCATCAGTAACGCCATTAAGTGTAGATATGACAGCAAAAGAGAGTATTGAAGCGGTAGGACAGTGGTTGGCTGAAATGGAGATAAACCGTGCTGGCTAATTACTCGCGCAGTGCTAATGCGCTTTCTCAGCTTTTAGAGCAAGAAGGGGTAGAAGACAAACAGGTATTAAAAGCCATTGCCGATATACCACGCCATGCCTTTATTGATGATGTGCTAAAGCACAAAGCATATGAAAACACGGCCTTGCCTATAGGACAAGGGCAAACTATTTCGCAACCTTATATTGTGGCGCGCATGACCGAGCTGCTTTATTTAGCGGGTGTGCGCGACAAAGTATTAGAAATTGGCACAGGCTCTGGTTATCAAACCGCGGTGTTAGCCAAATGTTTTAATAAAGTATTTTCGGTTGAGCGGATTAAGACGCTGCAATGGCAAGCCAAACGCCGTTTACATCAACTTGATTTATACAATGTAACCATGAAACATGGAGATGGTTGGCAAGGCTGGCAATCTCAAGCTCCGTTTGATGGTATTATAGTTACTGCCGCCGCTTCAAAAGTGCCTCAGGACTTGCTCGGGCAGTTAGCTGATGGGGGGGTATTGCTTGCCCCTATTGGAGAGCAAGAACAAAAATTAACCATGATTATTCGCCAAGGCAATGGCTTCGCAGAGCATGTTATTGCACCCGTACGGTTTGTCCCCCTCGTCCCTGGTGATATTGAATAGGAATTCACGTTGAAATTGTTTACTAAGTTATACGATATGGCCCTCGTGTGGGCAAAACACCGTTTTGCTGAGCGCTACTTAGCAGCCATGAGCTTTGCAGAGTCGGTTTTTTTTCCGGTGCCCCCTGATGTCATGCTGGCCCCTATGTCGCTTGCACAGCCAAGTAAAGCGTGGCGTTTTGCAAGCTTTGCAACGGTTGCCTCAGTGCTTGGTGGTATTGTAGGTTATTTTTTAGGGTACTGGTTATTTGAGCCGGTTGTTCAGCCGTTAATAGAGCAAATGCATTGGCAAGAAAAGTTTGAAACAGCACTTACGTGGTTTAAAGAGTATGGTGTGTGGGTGGTATTTTTAGCAGGGTTTTCACCGATACCTTATAAGGTATTTACCATAGGTGCAGGGGTATTACAGATGGCCTTTTTGCCATTTTTAATAGCTTCAGCAATTGGCCGTGGTGCGCGTTTCTTTTTAGTTTCAGCTTTAATGAAGTGGGGCGGAGTTAAAATGGAGCAAAAATTACGTCAATATGTTGAAGTACTTGGCTGGGGTTTAGTTGTATTAATAGTAATAGCGTACTTTTTTCTACGTTAATTGCTAAAAATAACACTTTTATAGTTTTGGAGTAAAACCTGTTGAATAAACGATTTTCACTTTATTTAATTGTATTTGCAGCAGTTTTACTCCATGGTTGCTCATCTCGGAACGCGCCAGCTCCAGTAAGTAGTTTAAATAGTAATGTTAACGATTTTCAAAAAGGCGTTAACATTTATGGTAGTAAATACAGGGTGCAAAAAGGTGACACACTTTATTCGATTGCCTTTAGCGCAGGAAAAGATTTTAGAGCGCTTGCAAAAAACAATTTAATTCCATCACCTTATGTTATCTACCCTGGCCAGGTTATTGACCTAACCGCCAATGATAAAAATAGTATTGCTAAAAACTCTTCTAATAAGAGTAAAAGCACTAAAAATAAAACACAGAAAAAAAGTAACAAAAAATTAAAGAAAAGTCTTGATCAGCCGAAACAACGAGAGTATGTTCGAAAACAAGCCAATGAAATAGTTAGTAATGCTAAACCTTCGTCGAGCAGTAAAGTAAAGTGGTTTTGGCCTGCAAAGGGCAAAGTGACTAAACGCTTTTCTAATAAGGAAAACGGTTACAAGGGTTTACAGATTACTGGCCGTACAGGGGCTTCAGTTTTAGCCGCAGCACAAGGAACGGTGGTGTATGCGGGTAATGCGCTTCGAGGATACGGTAATTTAATCATTTTGAAACATAATGATGATTACCTAAGTGCTTATGCACACAACTCGAAACTACTTGTTAAAGAAAAGCAGAAAGTTAAGGCAGGACAAAAAATAGCAGAAATGGGCAAGTCAGAATCTTCGGTCACTGCGCTTCGTTTTGAAATTCGCTACCGTGGGCAAGCTGTCAACCCTGCTAAATACCTTCCCTAATTTCTAGGTATTGATAATTGCTCGGGAGAAGGCTTATGGCTAACGCAGCAAAACTTGACAAAAACACCACCGACGAAAAATTTGATGACACCGCAGTAGAGGAAACTGCAGCCCTACTTGAAGAGGTAGAGAACGAAGAAGAGATATTTGCAAAAGAGGAAGTAACTAAAAACCTCGATGCGACCCAACTATATTTAGGAGAAATTGGTTTTTCTCCCCTGCTTAGCGCTGAAGAAGAAGTCTTTTTTGCCCGCAAATCACTACGTGGATGTGAAGCATCTCGCAAGCGTATGATTGAAAGTAATTTACGTTTAGTTGTAAAAATTGCCCGCCGTTATAATAACCGAGGTTTAGCACTTTTAGATTTAATTGAAGAAGGTAACCTAGGGTTAATTCGCGCTGTTGAAAAATTTGACCCAGAACGCGGTTTTAGATTTTCAACTTATGCAACTTGGTGGATACGCCAAACAATTGAACGCGCTATTATGAATCAAACGCGCACTATTCGATTACCAATCCATGTAGTTAAAGAATTAAATGTTTACTTGCGTACAGCACGTGAGCTAACTCAAAAGCTAGACCATGAGCCTACCGCTGAAGAAATTGCTGAGTGCCTAGGTAGACCCGTAGAAGACGTAACTAAAATGCTACGCTTAAACGAAAAAATAGCCTCAGTTGATATGCCAATTGGTGGTGAAAACGACAGCGCTCTTTTAGATATCATTGCCGATGAAAAAAGCGCAGGTCCTGAAGGTGAAGTACAAAACAACGATATTAATAAGCACATTGTAGATTGGTTAGGTGAGTTAAACCCTAAACAACGAGAAGTATTAGCGCGCCGCTTTGGTTTACTAGGCTACGAGCCATCAACACTTGAAGATGTTGGCCGTGAAATTGGTTTAACGCGAGAGCGCGTAAGACAAATTCAGGTAGAAGCATTACGTCGTTTAAAAGATATTTTACAACAAGAGGGGTTAAGCACAGAAAGTTTGTTTGACCAGTTCTCGTAACTCATACTTAGACTGTCTATGTGTTTAAAGGCTGAAGGATAAAACCTTCAGCTTTTTTTATGCCAAATTAAATTTAAAGCAGCGCTTTTAATTTATAAAGTAATTCGTGTGCTTGACGCGGCGATAGGTTATCAGGGTCAATGGCACTGAGTTGCTCCTCAACTTCTGATGGCTGTGGCGCAGGTAGCTCATTAGCAAAAGAAAACGTTTGCTGCTCTGAATTTGGAGCGGTCACGCTTTGGTGGTTTTCGAGCAGTTTAAGCTTTTGCTTTGCTTGAGCTATTACGGCCTTTGGCACACCAGCAAGCGCTGCAACCTGTAACCCAAAGCTTTTACTTGCTGCACCATCAAGTACAGTATGCATAAATGCTATGGTGTCGTTGTGCTCTATGGCATCTAAGTGCACATTCACTAACCCCGTTTTTTGTTCTGCAAGTTCTGTTAATTCAAAATAATGCGTAGCAAATAATGTTTTAGCAGATATTTTTTGTGCCAGATGATCAGCGGTTGCATAAGCAAGTGATAAGCCATCGTAGGTACTGGTGCCTCTGCCTATTTCATCCATTAATACTAAAGATTGCGCAGTTGCATTATTTAATATTGTGGCGGTTTCTGTCATCTCTACCATAAAAGTAGAGCGACCAGAGGCTAAGTCGTCGCTTGCGCCAATGCGAGTAAATATTCGGTCTATATTACCAATTTTTGCACTATCAGCAGGGACATAACAGCCAATATGCGCCATTAATACGATAAGTGCTGTTTGACGCATATAGGTTGATTTACCACCCATGTTAGGACCAGTAATAATCAACATTTTACGCTGGCTATTTAGCTCCACAGGGTTAGCAATAAAAGGTTCTTTCATTACTTGCTCAACCACAGGGTGGCGACCTTGCTTAATGCTTATATTATCATCATCGCATAGCTGTGGTTTTGCATAGTTAAGTGTTTGTGCTCGCTCTGCTAGGTTATTGAGTACATCTAAATCGGCCAATGCACTAGCCATCATTTGCAGCTGTTCAATATGCGGAGCTATAAATTCAAATAGCTCTTCGTATAACTGTTTTTCAAGTGCGAGCGCTTTTGATTGGCTGCCTAGTACTTTATCTTCATGCTCTTTTAGTTCAGGTATTATATAGCGCTCATTATTTTTAAGCGTTTGGCGGCGAATATAATCAGCAGGTACTAAGTGCGAATTAGCACGACTTACTTCGATAAAAAAGCCATGCACCTTGTTATAGCCAATTTTTAATGTGCTGATCCCCGTGCGCTCGCGCTCTCTAAGCTCTAGTTGCTCAAGTATATCGGTAGCGCCTTTACTCAAGTTTCGCCATTCATCAAGCTCGCTGTTGTAGCCTGGTGCAATAACGCCCCCATCGCGAATGAGTACTGGTGGGTTATCAATTACAGCGCGCTCAAGTAAAGCTTGTAGTTCAGGCAGCTCTGGAGAATGGCGAACAATGCTGGCGATACGCTCATCATTAGCATCGTTTAATAATGCGTGCAGTGGTGCGAGTGCTTGTAAGGCACTGCGTAGCCGAGTTAGATCGCGCGGGCGTGCGGTGCATAAAGCAAGACGTGCTATGACGCGTTCAATATCACCAATTTCTTTTAATGAGTCGTGTAGCTCGCCATATAACTGCGCATCTAAAATAGCGCTAATAGCATTTAAACGTGAGTTAAGTTCATTTTTATTGCGCACAGGTGTATGAATGCGGCGTTTAAGTAAACGTGATCCCATGGCTGTGGCAGTCTTATCGAGTACCTGAGCTAAGGTGTTTTCAAAGCCACCTGATAAATTAACAGTTAACTCTAAATTTTTGCGTGTTGCAGCATCTAATATAACGGCATGCTCATTATGTTCAAGTGTAATAGCACGAATGTGAGGCAGGGCAATACGTTGTGTATCTTTTACGTATTGCATTAAACAACCCGCAGCGACCAAAGCAGCATGCGCTTTATCTACACCAAAGCCTACTAAATCTTTGGTGCCAAACTGCTCGCACAGTAAGTGTTGAGCGGTATCTAAGTCAAACTCCCATTCAGGGCGTCGGCGTGCCCCTTTAATATGTTCAATTAAATGTGTGCTTTCAAAGCTTTCACAGTATAAAAGCTCAGCAGGAGCTAAACGCTGCAGGGTTGAAGTAAACGCTTCGTCGGTGTTCACTTCAACTATATTGAAACGCCCTGAATTTATATCAAGGTAGGCAATACCGTATAACCCTTTTTTATTTTGCCATACGCTAGTGAGTAAGTTATCTTGGCGCTCCTGCAATAGCGCTTCATCTGAAATTGTGCCCGGTGTTACTATACGCACTACTTTGCGCTCAACAGGCCCTTTACTGGTTGCGGGGTCACCAACTTGCTCACATATAGCGACTGATTCGCCCATTTGCACTAAACGTGCTAAATAGTTTTCTACTGCGTGATAAGGAACACCCGCCATAGGGATAGGATCGCCACCGGCTTTACCACGATGCGTTTGCGAGATATCAAGTAATTGGGCCGCGCGTTTAGCATCATCAAAAAAGAGTTCATAAAAATCCCCCATACGATAAAACAATAAAATATCGCGATGCTCAGATTTAATTTTTAGATACTGCTGCATCATAGGGGTTTGTTGTTTTATAGTGTGCGGTGCATAAAGATCAAACGACATGTATTTACCCAAAGGCTGAATATGGAATTACATCAAGAGATTAAAACACTTGCTGCGCAATTGGGCGTTATTTTAACGGATAAACGCTTATGGATCACTACCGCTGAATCATGTACTGGTGGTGGGGTGAGTTATGCGCTGACAGATACACCTGGCAGCTCTGCTTATTTGGGCCGCGCATTTGTTACTTATAGTAATGAAGCTAAGCATGAGCTGCTTAATGTGGCTAATACTACGCTTGAGCAATTTGGTGCCGTAAGTGAGCAAACCGTAAAAGAGATGGCTTTTGGTGCCGCAAGCGCTGCCAAAGCTGATATTGCAATTGCTATTTCGGGTATCGCAGGGCCAGGCGGAGCAATGCCTAATAAACCGGTAGGCTTTGTGTGGTTTTGCATACAAATTGCCAATGAACAATTTACGTTTAAGCAAATATTTAAGGGAGATAGAGCACAAGTTAGAATGCAAGCTATTGAATTTGCATTAAAAAGCACTATCGATAAGATAAAGTTATAAATTTAACTTGATACTGTGATTTCATACAGTATACTTGTTCGCATTAGCCGGATTTGGAGAACAGAATGAACGATAATAAACAAAAAGCGCTGGACGCTGCACTATCACAAATTGAGCGTCAATTTGGTAAAGGCTCAATTATGAAGTTGGGCGATAACAAAGCCCTAAACATAGATGCTGTATCTACAGGCTCACTTGGGATTGATATTGCTTTAGGCATAGGTGGTTTGCCTATGGGGCGTATTGTTGAAGTGTATGGCCCTGAGTCATCTGGTAAAACAACGCTTACTTTGCAAGTTATCGCACAAGCACAAAAAGAGGGCAAAACATGTGCCTTTGTTGATGCTGAGCATGCGCTAGATCCGGTATACGCGCAAAAGTTAGGTGTTAATATTGATGAGCTATTAGTTTCTCAGCCAGATACCGGCGAGCAAGCTCTTGAGATTTGTGACATGTTAGTACGTTCAAGTGCTGTAGATGTTGTTATTGTCGATTCTGTTGCTGCACTTACACCTAAAGCTGAAATTGAAGGCGATATGGGTGATTCGCACATGGGCTTACAAGCACGTTTAATGTCGCAAGCATTACGTAAGCTTACAGGTAATATTAAACGCTCAAATACGCTATGTATTTTCATTAACCAAATTCGTATGAAAATTGGTGTAATGTTTGGTAACCCTGAAACCACAACTGGTGGTAATGCACTTAAGTTTTACGCGTCAGTTCGTATTGATATTCGCCGCATTGGCTCTGTAAAAGAAGGCGATGAAGTAGTTGGTAACGAAACCCGTGTTAAAGTGGTTAAAAACAAGGTTGCACCACCATTTAAGCAAGCTGAGTTCATCATTATGTATGGTGAAGGTATTTCTAAACAAGGTGAGTTAATTGATTTAGGTGTTAAGCATAAAATTGTTGAAAAAGCAGGTGCTTGGTACAGCTACAATGGCAATAAAGTAGGCCAAGGTAAATCAAACTCTATTAAGTTTTTGAAAGAAAACCCAGAAATTGCTGATGAGATTGAAGGTAAATTACGCGATATGTTGCTATTAAAAGCAACCGTTGAGCCAGAAGATGGCGAAGACGTACTAGGTGATGAGCCTGATCTTTAAGTGTTAAATGTTCTCTAAGCTTGATTTGACCCGAGCTTTAAAAGGCGCTAACCAGCAATGGTTAGCGCCTTTTTGTATTGTAACTTTAAAAAAACGGCACTAAAAAGTGCCGTTAAATTTAAAAGCTGTGCTTTAAAAGTGCCTTACATCATAGAGGGTATTATAGCTGCCAGTTTACTGATAGCGCGTAATTACGCGGAGCACCGTAGTAACCTTGAGCCCAGTAAAGGCTGTGTAGGTACTTTTCGTCTGTGGTGTTATTTACGTTAAAAGTAACACCGACGTTTTCTGTGATCTTGTAGTTAGCCATCAGATCAAGAATACCGTAGGCATCTTGATTAGTGGTTACAAGGGCGGCACCGGTTGCATCTTCAACTTGTACGCGGCTAACAGAATCTTGCCAGCGGTAGTTTGCACCAAATGTTAAGCCTTCAACAAACGGAACTTGATAAGTTGCAGCAAGTTTTAACTGGTTCTCTGGTGTGTAATCTTCAACTAAATCATCACCTTCAATACTTAAATTACTAAAGCTGATGCTTGCACTTAAATCGTCGGTTACTTTACCACTTAGTTCTATTTCAAACCCATCACTGTTGATACCATCAGCACCATAATAACGAGTATCGCCTGGTAATGAATCAGGTAATGCAACGGCTAGGTTTTCTTGCTTTGCATCAAAGTAGGCAAAGGTGACAAATACTTGGTCATCTAAAAGCTGTGCTTTTAAACCAATTTCGCTACTTTTACCTGTAATAGGCGCCAATTGCTCAGCATTAATATCTAGCTCTTTTTGCGGTACGAACGTTTCAGTGTAACTTGCATAAGCTGAAAGTGATTCATTGAAATCGTATACAGCTCCAACATATGGAATAACTTCACTATCGTCACGGGTTTGCTCAACACCATAAGCTGTGCCTGATGTTTCCCAATCTGTGTAACGTACACCCGCAAGTACACTTAACGGTGCGCTTAATTTTATGCGAGTAGATATATAGGCAGATTTCTGTTTGTTTTCTATCTCACTGCCGTTTAAACCATCAGCAAGGGTTGCTTCAGGTATTACACCATCCCACGTGTCAAGCGAAGGCATTGCTGGGAAGCCATTACCCGTGGTGTAATCATAAAGTGACTGCTCGTTGTAATCCATTTTAGCTTGGCTTACACCAAATGATAAGTCGTGCTCTTGACCAAATAAATCAAATTTTCCGCTAGCGTATAAATCAAACAGGTCGTGCTTATCTTCGTAGTCGTAACGGCTTGCGTAACCTGTTAAACCAAGGCCAGTTTCGCTATCGGGTGTGCCGTATACGTAAAATAGCTCTGAGTCTTGCTCATTTTCTATGTGTGCATAACGCGCCGTTGCAACCCATGTAGCAGATAAGTTTTGCTCAAGTGTTACGTAGACTTGCTCTGCGCTGTTATCCCAGTATGACCAATCAGCTGCAGTGCTTGTAGATACGTCGTAATCTGTTGCTGTGCCATCGGTATAGTAAAGAGGCAGTGCACCCCAAAGAGGGCTGTCGGCATCTTTTTGTTGGTTAACATAGTTGATGCTTAACGTTGTATCGTCAGTTAATTTACCTTCGTAGGCAAGGTAACCAATTGTTTTATCTGTTTCGTAACGATCAAGGTATGACTCAGATTTTTGCTTTGTGAAAACTGCACGCACAGCGTGATCATCATTAATCGGTGTAGAATAATCGAGCTCTAAGCGCTTGTTATCCCATGAGCCGTAAGATAAAGATGCGTGAGCTTGTGTTATGTAGGTTGGTTTTTTTAGCACCATATTTACAGTGGCAGAAGGGTTACCTGCACCTGTCATTAGGCCGTTTGCGCCTCGTACAATTTCTACACGGTCGTAAATAGAAGTATCTAAAGTGCCTTGAATAGAGCCTGAACTTTGTGGGATACCTAAACCATCAACCTGAAAGTTTGTGATTTCAAAGCCGCGGGCTTTAAAATAAGTACGGTCTGTTTCTATTTGCTCTACAGTTACGCCAGGCGTGCTTTCTAGCACTGAGTTAATATCATCTAGTGAAAAATCATCCATTAACGCGCGAGAAACAACAGAAATACTTTGAGGAGTTTCTTTGATTGTTAGGCCTAGTTTTGTAGCAGATTGCGCATCTTCAGTGATGTAGTTTTTATGATGCTGGCCGTATACCGCTATTTTTTCTAATGAATCATCTGTATTTGTTGTAGTTTCTTGTGCAAATGCATGACCAGATAAAACAAGTGAAGTAATAAGGCTAAGCTTAGATAAACGCAAAATTTGTTGGGACGACATGTGTTTTTCCAATAGGTTCAAAAAAGAAGTGCATAACATAATCTAAATGAGAGTGATTTTCAATAACAAGGGTGTTATATAAACAAAATAATTAGGGCTTACCAGAAATTATTGATAGTTTGGGAATTTTAGCGCCTTAATAGCTACTTAGTTTGATGTTAAGGCAACAATTATATTAAGTGGGATAGGGGATTGAATTACAAGTTCTACTGAGCTTTTAGCTAAATCATTATTTAGACGATTTAATATGTTAGTCAATTAGTTACTTTAAAATTTGCTACTAAACATTTTTAATGCCTCACGTTAGCAGACGATTTAACAGCTAATCACTCTACTACAACTGATGTAAACGTTGCTAAAGTACAGTTTACGCTGATTAATAGTAAATAGCGCTGGTTCAGTATTTTTTCAAAGACTAAAAAAAGCGGCCTAAGCCGCTTTGGTGTTATTAATATGCTTAATTAAAAGTTGTACTTAACAGAAAACTGTAAACGGTCTAAATCTCCGTCAATACCACTTTCCGTTTCACGCTCGGCATGCTTAAACTCAGCACCAAATGTCAAACGTTTAACGGGTGAGTATAAAATGTTTGCACTGAAGCTTTGACTTGATTCAACAGGGTCACCCGAAATGGTTAATAAATCAGTGTTGTTATCAGCACTAAAGAAAGAATATAAGAAAGTTGAGCGCCACTGGCTTGTCCACTTATGCTGATAAGCAACAAAGCCCGAGGTTGAGTCAATTGCATCTAACTCATCACCATCAAGTACTGCACCGTGTGCTACATTTAAGCCCACGTAACGGCCAAGGCCTTTACCTTGAGTAAGCATAAATTTAAGGTAGTCTTCACCAAAATTTACACGGCCCGAAGCGCTAATACCAAACGAGGTTTCATCAGCGTCCACATCGCCTACCTTATAAGTAAGTTTGCGAGCAAGTGCTGCAACTACAAAGTTACCCCAGTCGGCGTTATGTGTGTAACGTGCAGTAAAATCAGGAAGTGATGCATCGTCTGTTTCTACACGCGCGCCACCTTGAGTGGTAATAGTGCTTTCAGGGTTCTCTAAAGAGAACGACCATGCGCCTGTTGTGTATTTAATTTGTGTTTGGCGAACAAAAACAGTGCCCTCGGCTGGGCCGACAAAATCAAGTGTTTCAGCAAGTGCACCTACGTTTTGAAAGTTTGACCATGTTTGGCCAAATAACCAACCGTCGTAAGTTACAAATGCATGACGAATACGTGGTGCATAAGAATTTGATACGCGCTCGTTACCGCCAGGGGCTGAAGCTAAAAAGTCTAGCTCAATTTTAGTTTTAACTGTTTTACCGTTATCCATTAATGTGGAAGTACCAAAGTTAAAGCGTGACTCACGTGCATGCATATCAAATACAGCATCTGAATCAGCATCATCGCCTACGGGCACTGTGCTTGGTACATAGAAGTCACGCCCTACACTTGAACCAGAAGGGGCACCTGCAGAGTAGTCACTCCACATAGTATCAAGCTTAATGTATCCGCCGTAAGTAAATTCTGTGTTACCTACTTTAGCTGCAGTTGCCGCATAAGCTGTGCTTGTTAAGGCACATAACACAGCGCTCGCTGCAAGAGTTTTTAATGGGGTAAATTTCATTGTGGTGTCCTTTAAAGGCTACTTGTTGTTTGTTGCTTTTTATACGTTCAAATGTATTACTTGCTACTGGTATTACTTACGAATAAAACTTTTACTTATTTTGCTTCACGCTATGAATTCATCCGTTAATAAAGGTTTGAGTAGCATGGTCACATTATTTTAATGCTCGAAACCACTTTTAAATATGTGCAAAATTTACTCAATTACCTATTGGTCTATAAGACGAAGGTTTAAGAGTAATTTAGTGACCACTTACTTATATTTAACATATTGTATTTCTATGTAAAAAAGTCATGAGCCGCGTGATTATAAACCACAAAACGGCAATTAGAAGGGTTGTACAACTAAGGTCTAATACTTAATAAAGTACTGCTGAGTAATCCTTAATTCATGGCAAGTTATTAAAATGGAGACTGAGATGTCACAAAGTATCTATCCTGTTCCTGCACACATTGAAAAAACGACGTTAGTTGATAACGATAAATATAAAATACTCTACAAACAGTCGATTGATGACCCACAAGGGTTTTGGCGTGAACATGGCCAGCGCTTAGACTGGTTTACTCCTTATACCAAAGTTAAAAACACCTCATTTGATAAAGGCCATATAGATATTAAATGGTATGAAGACGGCGTTTTAAATGCTTCTTACAATTGTATTGATCGCCATTTAAAAACCAAAGCTGATAAAGTGGCGCTTATTTGGGAGGGGGACAACCCAAACCAAAGTGAAAACATTACCTACCAACAATTACATGATGAAGTGGCGCGCTTTGCAAATGGTTTAAAAAAACTAGGCGTACAAAAAGGTGATCGAGTAGCTATTTACATGCCAATGACACCGCAGGCAATTTACGCCATGCAGGCCTGTGCGCGTATTGGCGCCATACACTCGGTTGTATTTGGTGGTTTTTCTCCTTCAGCTATTGCTGACCGTATTAAAGACTCAGGCGCTAAAGTGGTCATCACATCTGATGAAGGGCGCAGAGCGGGCAATTGTGTACCATTAAAAGCCAATGTAGATGAGGCGGTAGCCCAAGAATCTGTTACAACAATTGAACACGTTGTTGTACACCAGTTAACCGGTGGCGAAGTTGATTGGAACGAGAACGATATTTGGTGGCACGATCTCGTTGCTGACCAACCGGCGCAATGTGAACCAGAGCCAATGAATGCAGAAGACCCACTCTTTATTTTGTACACGTCGGGCTCTACCGGTCAACCAAAAGGGGTTGTGCATACTACAGGTGGTTACTTAGTTTACTCATCAATAACCCACGAGTACGTGTTTGATTTACAAGAGGATGACGTATATTGGTGTAGCGCCGATGTGGGTTGGATCACAGGGCACAGCTATATTGCTTATGGGCCATTGGTCAATGGCTGTACGCAAGTGGTATTTGAAGGCGTGCCTACCTATCCAACAGCAGGGCGTATGGGTGAGGTGATTGATAAGCACGGCGTCACCATTTTATACACTGCACCAACCGCTATCCGTGCGTTAATGGCCAAAGGTGATGAGCCAACCGCGTCTTCAAAGCGTGAAAGCTTACGTATTTTAGGCTCGGTGGGTGAACCTATCAACCCAGAAGCATGGGCCTGGTATTACGAAAATATTGGTAACGCTAGTTGCCCAATTGTAGATACGTGGTGGCAAACTGAAACAGGCGGCATTATGATCACCCCATTGCCGGGTGCAACCCAAACAAAACCTGGCTCAGCAACCCATCCGTTTTTTGGTATTGCACCCGCGTTATTTGATGCAGAGGGTAATACGCTTGAAGGTGCGGTTGACGGTAATTTAGTTATATTAGA
Organism: Pseudoalteromonas sp. S3776; assembly: GCF_005886915.1. Classification (NCBI taxonomy): domain Bacteria; kingdom Pseudomonadati; phylum Pseudomonadota; class Gammaproteobacteria; order Alteromonadales; family Pseudoalteromonadaceae; genus Pseudoalteromonas; species Pseudoalteromonas sp. S3776. The sequence continues at coordinate 88,936 of NZ_PNCU01000038.1, forward strand.
TAGCTGGCCATCACAAGCGCGTACTGTTTATGGCGACCACGAACGCTTTGAACAAACCTATTTTAGTGCTTACCCTGGTGTTTACTTTACAGGTGACGGCTGTCGTCGTGATGAAGATGGCTATTACTGGATCACAGGGCGAGTAGACGATGTGCTTAATGTATCAGGGCATCGCTTAGGCACCGCTGAAATAGAAAGCGCGCTGGTAGCCCACGAAGCAGTAGCAGAGGCTGCAGTAGTAGGTTACCCGCATGATATTAAAGGCCAAGGTATTTATGTTTACATTACGCCAAACGAAGGCATTACTGTCAGTGATGAGCTCACAACGCAAGTGCGTAATTGGGTACGTAAAGAACTAAGCCCGATTGCCTCCCCTGATATGATTCAATGGTCGCCAGGTTTACCGAAAACGCGTTCAGGTAAGATTATGCGTCGAATTTTACGTAAAATAGCCGCAAATGAGCACCAACAGCTAGGGGATACATCAACCCTTGCAGACCCAACCGTGGTAGATGAGCTCATAGAAAACCGATTAAATCGTTAAATGCGCGTTAAAAACTTGATTACAAGTTGATTCTAAACGTAGTATATCGGCTGTCAGTAAGTATGTTATACCTTATTGGCGGCCGAATTTATTAGGAGCGAACCATGAGTCAGTTTTTAATAGCGGATGATCATCCGTTATTTCGTGAGGCACTAAAGGGAGCATTAAGTGCTAAGTTTGACGATTTAGAGGTATTTGAATCATCAGATTTTGACAGCACATTGCAAGTACTCAGCGAACAAGAAGATCTTGATATATTACTGCTAGATTTACACATGCCAGGCAATGGTGATTTATATGGCCTGATCCGCATTCGCGAAGACTACCCAAGTTTACCCATAGCGGTTGTCTCAGGGAGTGAAGACATCAACATAGTCTCTAAGGTAATGGGTTATGGTGCAATGGGTTTTATTCCTAAGTCATCGTCTTCAGATGATATTGCCAATGCTATTAACCAAATACTTGAAGGCGATACGTGGCTACCAAACGAATTAAAAAATAAAGTAGCTGAAATAGAAGGAGAGGACAGAGAAATTGCCGCACAAGTCGCCTCGCTCACGCCGCAGCAATACCGTGTATTGCAATACCTGCATGAAGGGTTACTAAACAAACAAATAGCTTACGAATTGCATATTTCAGAGGCAACCGTAAAAGCACACATTACTGCTATTTTTAGAAAGCTTGGGGTCTATAACCGTACACAGGCTGTTTTAATTGCCGCTAAACTACAGTTAGAGCCAATAGAGCAAGCATAAATATAATATAAAAGTGAGGGCGTTTTATTTTCAGCTATTAAATCGCCCTTAGCTTGTAAAACGTTTAATTAAAAAGCCTGCTCGTCTCTACACAACTTAATTTTACACTTAAAATCTACACGTCATTTACCTTTTATACATGATCTCTTTTGCAAACAATGCTAGGTTAGCGCAATTTTGTAATTTATAGAGCTAAGTATGACAGACTCCACACACTCACCTAATAATCAACCTAAAGACAATAACGGCTTATTTAATCGCTTCTTAGCAACCGTTGAGTTTTTAGGAAATATGCTTCCGCATCCCATTACTTTATTTGCGATATTTGCAGTTTCAATTGTGTTGATAAGTGGTATAGCAGATTGGTTCGGATTAAGCGCCGTAGACCCAAGGCCTATTGGCGCAGCAGGGCGTGCACCTGGTGGCGTGATTGAGGTCGTTAGTTTACTCAGTGCTGAGGGGCTACAGCGTATTATGGCTGGCCTGGTTACTAACTTTACTGGTTTTGCGCCCTTAGGCACCGTACTAGTGGCACTACTTGGGGTAAGTGTTGCTGAGCACTCAGGTTTACTCTCTGCTGCGATGCGAGGCATGGTTATGGGCGCGTCAAAGCGCTTAGTTACCTTTATGGTGGTGTTTGCAGCCATTATGTCTAACACGGCTTCAGAGCTTGGTTATGTGGTTTTAATACCGCTTGCAGCGATGATATTTCATAGTTTAGGGCGCCACCCTTTAGCTGGCTTAGCGGCTGCATTTGCTGGTGTGTCTGGTGGTTATAGCGCTAATTTACTACTCGGTACAATAGACCCACTATTAGCGGGTATCACAACACCTGCCGCACAAATGATTGACCCAAATTACGAGGTTGGGGCTGAGGCTAACTGGTATTTTATGATGATATCGGTATTACTTATAGCCGCCCTTGGTACACTGGTTACCGAAAAAATAGTCGAGCCACGTTTAGGTAAATATAACCCAGATGAAGCCAGCATCGACTTATCACAAAACAATATTGATACACTTACCGCGCTTGAAAAAACCGGTTTAAAGTGGGCGGGCGTTGCGCTATTAGTAGTGCTATCTCTATTTGCTTGGACGATTATTCCCGCCGATGGCATTTTACGCCATCCAGAAACAGGCCAGGTAGCAGGCTCACCATTTTTAAAAGGCATAGTTGCCATAATATTTGTCACATTTAGTGTGCCAGGCTTTGTTTACGGGCGTGTTGTTGGCAGTATGAAAAACGATAAAGACATTATTAACGCAATGAGTAAAAGCATGAGCTCAATGGGTTTATACATTGTATTAGTGTTCTTTGCCGCACAGTTTGTGGCCTTTTTTAAATGGACTAATTTAGGCACTATTTTGGCAATTAACGGCGCAGCCCTGTTACAGGCCTTAAACCTAACTGGTCCAGAAGTATTTGTATTGTTTATATTAATGTGTGCATTGGTGAACTTGAGTTTAGGCTCATCATCGGCGCAGTGGGCGATTACAGCACCTATTTTTGTGCCTATGCTTATGCTTATTGGTTACGCGCCAGAAACTATTCAAGCGGCTTATCGTATTGGTGACTCTGTAACTAACTTAATTACCCCAATGATGAGCTACTTTGGACTTATTTTAGCGGTGGCGGTTAAATATAAAAAAGACATGGGAATAGGGACTTTAGTGGCGACGATGTTGCCTTACAGCATTGTGTTTTTTATTGGCTGGGTAATTTTATTTTACGTATGGGTGTTTGCGTTAGGTTTGCCTGTTGGGCCTGAATCACCTATTTACTACACGCCATAATTTGTTTGGTATAAAAAAGCCAGCAGCAGGGCAGACCCTGTTGCTGGCTTTTTAATATGTGCAAAAGTATTTTAGCTAAATACCACGGTTTTATTACCGTTAATAAATAGCTTGTGTTCAGAGGCAAGCTGAAGCGCTTTGCTAAATACAGTCTTTTCTACGTCTTTACCCATTTTAGCCATTATTTCAGCGGTGTTAGCGTGCGTTACGCTAGTGACGTCTTGTAAAATAATAGGGCCCTCATCTAGCTCATTATTTACAAAGTGGGCTGTGGCACCAATAATTTTTACGCCGCGCTCAAATGCTTGATGATACGGTTTAGCGCCAATAAAGGCTGGTAAAAATGAGTGGTGAATATTAATAATTTTGTTCTCAAACCGGCCCACAAATTCTGGGCTTAGTATGCGCATGTATTTTGCCAAGCCAATAATGTCTGGGTTATAAGAGGCAATTAAATCACCTACTTTTTTATCATGCTCTGCACGGCTTAGGCCTACGTGTGAGACAACATGAAAAGGCACATTAAAGCCTTTTGCTAGTGGTTCTAAATCTGGGTAATTGGCGATTACAGCCAATACTTCAATATTTAACGCTTGCTCAAATTGCTTGAGTAGTACAGTTCCTAAACAATGCGCTTCTTTTGTTGCAAGCAGCACCACTTTAGTTTTTGTATCATCATGCAGAGCAAGTTGTGCACCCTCAGGTAATAATGCGCGTAATTGCGATAAAAAGTCGTTTTGTGGTTCGCCCGTTAGCTCAGTGCGCATAAAAAAACGTTTGGCGTCTTTATCTACAAACTCGTTATTACGTGTAATATTTAAATTGTGCACGTGGCAAAGCCCAGTAATTTTGGCAATTAGGCCTACATCATCGTCACATTGGGTGGTTAGTATATAGCTCATTTTCCTCATTCTTACCCAGATTATAATTGCTTCATTATTTGGTTTTTAGCGCATAAAGCAAGGAGTTTATGCGTAAATTTAGAATTAATTAGTCAAATAGGTATAAATGATTCAATAAAGTGAAGAACAATTAAAAATAAGTTAACAGCGTGGCACATACACACCCAATTTTTAACAAGGTGGTGTTTACAAGAAGGGTTAAACAGTTAGTAGGTGGTGCGCGGTTTGTAACCTTGTTGGTTAGGCTACAAACCGCGAGGCCAGTTAGCGTTTACAAATATAACAAAGCGATTGTTAAGTTTTGGGCTCTGGCGTTGAGTTTTCTTCTTGCCTTAAGTAGCCTGCAGCCTCTTCATCCTCTTTCGTTATAGCTTGCTGAGTAGGGATTGCACGGGTCTGTTGGTTTAGTTGATGTATTTGTGATGCATTACCTAAATCGCGTTCACTGGTAATTGAAGCGATTGATTCGCGGTCTTTTAGAAAGGCTATCACATCATTTTTAATCGCTTGTAATTGACCTTCGTCTTTATGCATTTCCATAATATGGCGAGGGTGCTCAAGGTTTTTCATGCCAGTAGCTGCAAATGTGCTCGAAATAACACGAGAGACAATGACCCAAGGCGTTATACTGCTACGCACTAAGGTGTTTTCAGAGCGAGTGCTATCGTGAATACCGGTTCCTGTTGAAATTTTTGACTCAGTAAATGTGCCTTCGCATTTGAAGTAAACTAGTAATGATTCAAACTGCATTTCAGCAAAAAATAAGTGTGCGCAGTTAGCCAGTAAGCGCGCAAAAGCTTTAATAATCACTGCTATTATTAAAATATGAACACTGCTCATTACTAAGCTACTAAACTGTGTAACATTTAGATTATTAAACGCTTGTTGTAGATTTTTAATGTTAGCGCTATCTATATAGTAATAAATATCTATTAATGAATAGGCTAACAATACCGTTAATGCTAACGCCACAATATAAAGTAAATTAGCACTTATGAGTGAAACTAATCTTGCGAGGGTAAAGTTTTTTCCAAGCTCCACAGTGTGAAGTTTAGGTTGTACCTCTTGAATCATTTCGCCTCTAAAACCGCCTTTGCCTTCAATTTGCTCTTGCAGTTTTGGGTCTAACTCGCGGTAAACTCTATTTGGCACTTCTTTGTAGCGCCTATTTGCCATAACAAGGTTATCAAGGTTTATAAATACTTCATCAGGGTGAACAGACTCTTGCCAGTTTTCACGTAATTCTGATACTTCTGCGCTAGGGGTTACAGTATTTAAGCGTGCTTTAACCATTGTAAATACAAGTGTGCAGCTTAACGTTGCTAATATAATAATAGCAATCAGGTACAAGCCAGCATGTAAGTTTGGCAGCTGCGTCAGCCATGTGTCTATTTCTTGTTTGCTGATATGCTGCTCTTGCATCAACCACGACATAGACAGACCAATAACAATAGGCAAAATAAACGACAACGAAATAATTTTAGCTAATGTCCCGCCTCCCAGCGCTTCAATGTTTCTTTCAGCATTGCGAGAAATCGGCTTGCTACTCGAACGCCAAGAAAAAAGCACATAAAACATCAAAATAGCACTGTAAACCGGAAAGGCTAATTCGCCGGCTTCACCAGTAAAGCCCGACAACGAAACAAAGGCAACAAGCCCATAAGCAACGAGTGCAACAAGCGTACTCACCCACGAGCCAAATAACCGCTGGGCGACATTGCGTATAGGATAAGGTAAAAATAATAGCTTGGGGATTAAGCTGTGTAACAAACGAGATAAAAAGCCATTTGGTTCTTTAAAAGTACTGTTTTTACGACCAACCAGCATTTCTTCAAGCGATTGAGCATTATAGGCAACCTCATTTTTTTCTTCCTGCGCTGTAGAGCTTTCTGACTTACTAAAGTTGTACGCAAGCGAAGTGGGGTGATTCCTACCAACAAAGTATTTTAAGGTAGCATAAATACCCGTTGATAAAGAGCGAATACCCAGTGCTAAAATGAACATGCCAAACAGCATTAAAACCCAACCTGCGGTGGTATCTTCTTTCACCGAGCTTGCAGCTATAACAAGTAAACTGATGCCTGTAATTGACTCAACAAGACCTCTTGCTGCAGTTACTTTACCCTCTAGTTTAAAGGGGTTTTTTAATCCTAGATCAATAGAACCATAATCAAATGCCATTGTATGCTCCTTTTAAACAGCACATTTTTGAACGGGAGGTTATTATTATTTGCGTGTATTTTGACCAGGTTTAAGCATGGCTAAACTGAGCCACAAGGTGCTGTTTATATGCTGAACCAGGTAATTAAACGCGAGCTTTTTTATATTATTATTGAATTTTTGATTATATATCAATTACGTTGTTCAGTTTAAGGTTATTTTACAGTGATACATTTGTTAAAAATGGTTAAAGTTGCTTGGAGCGCAAATGAAACTGATTTACGTAGATGATAATTTACCCGGTATAACTCGTAAGCGCAAAAACAAAACGTGGCTGTACTTTGACCCTATAGGCAAGCAAATTAACGAGCAAAAAGTGATTGATCGTTTAAATGCGTTAGCGTTTCCGCCCGCTTATAAAAATGTCTGGTTTTGCCCTGAAGAAAATGGCCATATTTTAGCTACCGGGTTTGATAGTAAAGGTCGCAAGCAGTATCGTTATCACCCTGAGTTTAGAGCCCAGCAGGAGGCTAAAAAATATCAATCGTGCGGTATATTTGGCAACAAGCTCCCTCTTTTACGTGCCCGTTTAGAAAACGATTTACAAGGAGATGAGCTCAGTGTAGAGCGAACCCTGGCTGCGGTAGTTAGACTTATGGACCTAGGCGCTTTGAGAGTTGGGAATGAGCGAAATGTAAAGCAGAACAAAAGCTTTGGCGCCACCACATTGCGTACACGCCATGCCAAGCTGACGGGTAAAAATATACAGCTACGGTATCGGGCTAAATCGGGCAAAGAGCGCGAGGTAAACATAACCGACAGAGTGCTTAGTCATGTAATTAAAGATCTTCAAGATTTACCCGGTCAGCATTTGTTTCAATATATAAGCGATGGAGAGCGCACAAACGTAACCTCTAGTGAAATTAACCAGTATATTCAACAAATAATGGGCGAGGACTTTAGCGCTAAGCACTTTAGAACCTGGCGAGCCAGTGTTATTGCCTTTAAGCAACTTGTAAAAGCAAAAGGCGCACTTAGTTTAAAAAGTATGCTCGAGAGCGTGTCTGAACAGCTAGGTAACACGCCAGCTATCGCCCGTAAATCGTATGTTCATCCTGATTTAATTGCCTTGTGTAGAGAGGATGAGCAAACCCAAACTGCGTGGCGAGAGTCATTATCTTTACCACGAAAAACAAAATATTTAAGCCGCTATGAACGTGGTTTTTTAGCCTTTTTAAAGGATTAATTGCTGTGGCAACTTTACACACTACAGCAAATTAATTACACAATGCGATACACTAAACCTGCTTGTATTAAAAATGGAATTTATTAAAACTTATTTAATATCAATTAATTAAAGTTATATTTAAGTTTGGCACTGGCGTTGCACCTTCTTGTTACTGATTAGCAGTAAGTACAAAAGCATTTATCAACGATATTTAGCGAGGAGGTACACAATGAAGGGGTTATTTTCAAACCAGGTGTCTAAAAAGGTAAAAAGCATCACATTAAGCACTGCTTTTATAGGGGGAGCTTGCATAAGCTCTTTACCTGCTTTGGCCGCCTCAGAGCTTGAAAGTACTGCATTAGCAGGCTCTTCATTAATCACCTATAGCTCGCAGCAGCACCTTAAAAGCAACCAAGACTACTACTTTGATCAAAATGCAGCACAGCTAATAGAACGTACTGAAAAAGCAATCAACTGGTATAAAGAAATTGTCAGTAATGGTGGTTTTATTCCGCTGCAAATAAGTGAACTGCTTGAATTAGGCAGCACAGGTAAAGAGGTAAACTTGCTTGCAGAGCGTTTATACCAGGAGCGTGATTTAAAAAATAATGCATGTACCGATGCGGAGTGTACTTTTGATCAACAAATTGAACAGGCCGTAAAGCAATTTCAGCGCCGCCATGGCTTAAAGGTTGATGGGCGCGTTGGCAAACGCACTGTTGCTAAATTAAATGTACCTGCAAAGGTGAAGCTAAATAAGTTAAAGCTAAATTTTTATCGTATTACTAACTTTGCCGGCTCAAGCGATGAACAATATGTTTATGTAAACATACCTGAGTACACATTACGTTATGTAAAAGCGGGCGAGGTAAAACTACAAAATAACGTCATCGTCGGCAAACCAAGTTGGAAAACACCAGCCTTTAGTGACGAAATCGAAAAGTTTGTTGTAAATCCCGAGTGGCGTATACCTACCTCTATTGCAACCAAAGAAATAGCGCCAAAGGTGGCAAAAGATCCTCACTACCTTGCTAAAAATGACATTGAAGTTAGAAAAAATAGCTACCTAGACTCTAAAACAGTAAACCCCAGTAATATCGATTGGCAGGCTATTAAACCCTATCAGTTTGATCATTTTTTAGTTAAGCGTGCAGGGGATGAAAACCCACTTGGCGAAGTGAAGTATTTGTTTCCAAATCCTGAAGCCATTTATGTTCACGATACCCCAGCAAAGCAACGCTTTGGGCAAACACAGCGCGCGTTATCGCATGGCTGTATTCGAGTCGAAAAGCCATTTTCTTTAGCGCGTGAAATAATCAAGCACCAAGGTGAAACTCACACCTTAAAACAAATGGATGAAGCTAGGGTAAACGACACTACGCAAACGTTTCATTTAGATGAGCCGTTACCTATTCATTTAGTGTATTGGACGGCCTGGGTTGATGAGGACATGCTCATTAATTTTAGAGATGATATTTATCAGCACGACACAAAAGCATTACTTAATGACGAAGAGCAATCAGTTATTGCTGCATTAATAAAATAGATTATGAGGGGATTTATGCCGTTTATTCCATGTATTTTAGGGTGTGTACTAGCACTTTGCGTAAGCCTAGGTGGTTATGCTGCAGAGCCTGTGAAAAAAGCGCACCCAAGCGTTAATATTCAAAATAAATCAAATTTTGAAGATGCAGAATTTAGCCTAAAAATTAACGACATAGTAATGCCTTATTCGGTGTTTTCTGTTTTTGTGATGCCTAATGAAGCGGTTGAATTTGAAGTACTTTACGCACAATCAAAACGCAGCTATTCGTTTATTAATGAGGACAGCAACGCCACCTTAACTGATACAAATCGGTGGCAGTGGCGGGCACCTAAAAAGCCAGGTTTAACACAGGTCATTATTGAATCCCCCGACAAAAAGCAGCGCATGACAATTAATGTGTTTGTAAAAGTGCCTGCAGGTGAAGTACAAGGTGGAAAGCTTAAATATTACCATATTGGCCATTACCCAAAACCTTCGCAAATTAAAGACAGTGAGCATTACATAGTACCCGATGGCTTTGTAAAGGTGACACCTGAGAACGAAAATACAAAAATATCACCGCATTTTTCTCTTAAAGAATTTGTGAGTAAGCAACGAAGTAAACACCCTAAATACTTATTTTTACAAAACAAGTTGTTACTTAAACTTGAAAAAATACGCAAAGAGCTGATTTTAGAAAACATACCAGTTAAAAATATGGTGGTAATGAGCGGTTACCGCACCCCTTATTACAACAAAGCCATTGGTAACGTAAAGCTTAGCCGCCATGTATTTGGCGACGCTGCCGATATATTTATTGATAACGATGGCGACTACCGTATGGATGACATAAACAACGACGGTAAGCACTCTATTGGCGATGCACAAGCGATGGCTGGTATAGTGGAGTCGCTTGCTAAGCGAGAATCATTTAAAGGTTTACTAGGTGGATTAGGTATTTATGGGCCTAAGCCGCACAGAGGCGCATTTATACATGTTGATACACGCGGTTTTAAAGCACGTTGGGTGAGTAAGTAACCACATAGCTTTTTTGTGTTGGTAAAAAATGATGCGAGTAAAAAGCCAAATTTTTTTCCACGTTAAATTTGGCTAGTGTTGCTCTTAACTTAAAATATTGATCACTTATATGTGATCAATATTTTCTCGCTCTGCTATAAGTTTAATAACTCGCTTCTCTTTCATCATAGCACTACTTTCTTCAAGTAATACATCGCTAAAGGTTGGGTCAAGTATTTTAGGCTTGTTGAAGTTGCGTAGCATAGAGACAACCCAAGTAGATGATGTATCACGATAATTTTCTGAAGCTTTTATCTCCAAATTTTTTAAAAGCTTATAAACTTCAATTGCACGCTCCGGATACGTGTAATCATCAACTGCTATCCAAGCTTCACGCAACTCTTGAAGTGAATAATTTAAATAATTAATTTCCATAATATATTCCATTAAATATAGAGAAACTCAGTACGTTTTCAGTCACGTAAAAGAAGACGACTTTTATACCGCTTTTATAATATATTATTGCAGCATAAAAGTTTCGTATTCAAGCTCTTCAAATTGTTTTGATAGCCAATACAGGCCAACGACCGAAGTAATTATAGTCGAGAGAGCAAAACCGTAACCATAAAACTGTGGCCCTAATGCAATTGAGGCAATCGTAAATACAATATTGATAAACAAAAACAGCCCAGATAAAAATAATACGGTGGCACGCTTATCTAGATAAAATAAAATATTTAAAATAGATAAAAATATTACCTGAACACCTACACCCACCACATCAATAAACAACAGTGTTTTGTAGTTAGGGTCTATACCAATAAAGCTCAGTATTTGTTCGCCCCACAGTAATAAGCACGCAACGGTTATACCTTGGATTTTAAATATATCGTAAAGGCCGCCTTGCGCTGTTTGCACCATTTTATCTTTTAGGTAAAAAATTTCTTCAAGTGATGAGCCATCTCTAATGGCGGTATAAAAACGGTCGTACTGTTCTACAAAGTCGGTTTCCATTCTGACTAAAAATACCGCCATGCCTGGAATAATGGTTAAATAGGCTAAGAATATAGGCAAGTCGTAAATAGGGCTTGCTCTTAATGTGCCAATAATTTGAATAGAGGTAGCGGGGGTGTACCAAAAAATAATTTTATCGGCCCACACGCCTACATTGTAAAAGAGCCCACAAAAAAAGAGGCTGTAATACACTTTTTTATTGTTTAAAAAATCAAAACTAATGAGTTTACCGCCAGGGTAGCGGCGAATAATCATAAACAAAAAGCTAAAAAACAGTAGCGCTTCACCGGCAAAAAACGCAAAAAACAACCCGTCTATTTGCCAGTCGCGCAGTAAAAATGCCAGTAACACCATAAAGCTGTAACCGCTTAACATGGTCACTAAAATAAGCCGGTATTCTTTCATTCCTGATAAAAATATAGCGCCAAGCCATTGGTTACATAAGCTTACAAATGCCCCCAATATGATTATTTTAGTGACTACGGGCAGCGGTAGTATTGGCCAAACGGCTAAACCAATAAGCAAGGCCGCAACTGTTGTTACTAGTTGTGCCCCCAGTAAGTTAGGCAGTACTTGCTCATCCTTTTTTTGAAAAAACAGATCGGCAACAAAGCGTGTTAATAACAGCTGTAGTCCGCCAGTTAATATAAGAGACGCTGCCATCATGTAGGTAATAAGCGTTAAAAATTGAACAATTAATACTTTAGGCAGCACGACACCTAAGCTTAAAATACCAATGAGCATGAGCGCTATAATAGAAAGTAGCCAAGGCCCCGAGCCTATTAATCCTGCGTAACCGTAGGCTTCAAAAACAGAAAGTAGGGTATTTTTTTTGAGAATTTTACGTATCTCAAAACCTATTCCGGCCATGCGATTGTATCCTTGTAAAGTTTATCGTAACGGGCAAACATGTGGCTCTCGTCGTAGTATGTTTTAACTCGTTTTAGGCCGCTTTGTTGGTACTGATACCATGTTTGCTCGTTTTGTAATATCGTGTTTATTTGCTGTGCGGTCTCGCTAGGTGAAGCAATAGACACTACTTCGCCAGCCTTACCAAGCGCCTTGTCTTCTTCGCTACCTCCTTCTATTATTTCTCGGCACGATCCTACGTCACTTGCAAGCACAGGTACGCCTGCTGCCATTGCTTCAAGCAATACCAGAGGCTGCGCTTCAGAAATTGAAGTCAACGCCACAAGGCCTAATTTTGGGAGTATTTCGGCAATGTTTTGCATGCCGGTAAACGTAATGTTATTGCTTAAATCTAGGCTGCTTACTAGTAACTGACACTCTTTGTAATACTGTGGGTCTTCCTCAAAAGGGCCTATGATCCAGCCTTCTATGTCTGGCAGGTCGGCTTGGACCTCTTTGATGGCACGGATAAAGGTTTTAATATCTTTAATTGGCACTACACGGCCAATTAACCCTACCACCCTCGGGACCGATTTAGGTCTTGCGTTAAGTGCATCAACAAAGCGTTTTGTTTTTATACCATTAGGGACTACAGAGGCTTTGCTTTCACTGGCGCCATCTTTAATTTGTCGTTGTCTGTTACCCTCATACAGAGAAATGATTTTGTCTGCCTGATGATAAGTAGTGCGGCCAATTTGCTCAAAAAAACTGATCCACATTCGGCGAATAAAGCCCATTTCAGTATTTAGGTTTTTACCGAGACTTTGCTCAGACTCTTTTATCCAGCTAGCTTGTATTAAATCTATTTTACGTTCTTTAGTGTAAATACCGTGCTCGGTAAGCAAAAATGGCGTGTTGTGTATAACGCTTGCACCTGCGCCTAATATACCCGCATAACCTGTCGAAATAGAATGAATCAGTTTTACATCGGGGAGGGAGCGGGCTATTTCGGCTATTTTAAACAGTGGTTTATATAAATTTCTGTACGACCAAAAAAAGTCGATAAATGAGGATTCATCGCAATAGGTTAAATAATAGTTTGCCAGCACTTGCCACGACGATTCGCTATATAAAAAATCTGCTTCGTTTATGCCACTTTTTTTAGCTAGGTTTTCAAAGGCAAACTTGACTAATTCTGTGGGGATAGGATCTTTACAGTCTCGAAAATAGCTTTGCAGTTGCTGCCAAAAATCGAACAGCTCTTTTTTATATTTAACGCCATGTTTAGCGCTTATTTTTGCATTATGGGGCGTAACTAAATAATGTTCGTGCAGTTTTGTCACATTACTTGGTAACGTGTATTGAATATCACCGTAGTGTTCAGGTGCGCCACCAACAAACACAAGTTCAAAGTTATAATGGGGTAGGCCTTCTATTATCTGGTGCACCCAGCTCGATACGCCGCCCCTGACATAGGGGTAAGTGCCTTCAAGTAAGAGTAGAATGTCAGCTTTTTTTTCACTCATGCCAATACTCCTGTAAATGGCGTAACTCAGAACCCTTGGGCTGTAGCGCTAATTCTTCTAGATAGCGCTGACAGTCAGTGTAATTATGTAATCCAAAGGCAACTTCGGCTTTATAAGGCAATACGTGGCGTCTGGCCATGCCCAATTTAGTGGCTAGATTTAAGTTTTGTTGCGCATCATTTAACTTACCCAGCGCTAGCTGAATACGGCCTAAAAACACATAGCTTGCTGGTTGAGGATCAAACTCTATACTTGTTAAAGTCAGTGTTTCTGCTTTCTCTAGTACGTATTTTTTTAGTGCGCCTTGTGCTAACCCTAAGTAACTAAGCTCCCAATAAAGCTCTGCTTGTTGGCGTTGCAGATTGCTTAATTTGGGTTGCTGAGTAGTATTGGCTATGTCTTGCTGGCACTGGCTTATTTTTTCGTTCAGTTTTGTTTCTTTGCTATCTAAAGTTGAATAGGCAAGTAAACGAATATCATCTTCTAAGTCTTTTAAGGCCAGTTTGAGAATAGGAATAGCCTGGGCATCGCTCATGTGCCGTGCAGCCATTACTGCACTTAGGCGTTTATTGGGCTCACTGGCGTGTTTTAAAATAGCTTTTAATCCACCCATTGAGTAAATAGGCGTTGCTGAAACACTTCTTGCTTCAAAAGGCAGTGCAGGAACCTTGTGCTCTACAATATCAATGTCGCTGTTTTTAAGCGGTTTACTAAGGGCAAAAGTAATGGCAAATACCACCCCTAAAATACCAAACACTGGCAAGGTAAACAGCAGCAAAAATAACAGCGCTGAGCCACTTTTTAAGGTGGTTTTATATTTGTTAGGCATAAAAGCATGACTAACAAAGGTAAAGCACAGGCTAGCAATGCCATGCAATAAAACAATCAATAGCCAGTTAGGCGCATCTAAAATATGCGCAAAAGCAAAGTATTCACATAAACAACCAATAAAAGCGGCAACAATAATTTTAATCATGAGGTGCAACTAGCTTAGCGATGTGTTCGCTACTTATTGGTAAGGCCACTTGTTCTTCTATTTTAATATGCAGTTGCTCAATGGTTTTGCCAAAGTGTTCAATACACCATGTGTTAATACGCGATATAAATCCGCTTTTATCCAGTTCATTTGCCATTGGCATAAGCAATAACAGAGTGTAGTTCTCACTGTCGTAAAGGTAAATATCTAGTCCCCGACGAGCCTCACTTAAATACTCTAACAACTGACGCGACTCATCACTTATTTGCACTGCTTTTAGTTTAAGCAGTTGCGAGGGAATGTTATAGCGTTTAGCTTCTTTGTTTGCTCTGCGTAGCTGTCTTACAAAATAAGGTGTTTCTTCTGGGGTCATTACCGGGTTGGTTATTTCATGGCGAAGTAAATCACCGATATTACCGGCCATAACCGCAAGCAAGGTGAGAGTGGTGTTTTTGAGCGCAAAAAATTGAATGTTTTGTACTAAAATAACCCCATAAATGGTGTTATTAATATCAACCAGTGGGATAGCAATGTGGTATTGGCTAAACGTATTTTTAATCTCTTTTACCGAAACCAATTCGCGCTCTTCAAACATAGCTTTTATAAGTGGGTCGTCCAGCTTTAGCTCCCCCATAGCACCTATACTTGCTAAGGGCGGCTCTATTATGGCGTTGTTTTCTACTTTATAAAGTGCGGCTTTTTCGAGTGAGCCATACTCAACAAATAAGTTTAAAATGCTTGTTGCTGCACTGTCTAAGCGTCTTTGTGTTAGTTGCCCGATAACGGAGCGAACCGCTTGAAGTGATTCGCGAAGGCTAAGAGTATGACCTGCTAGCATTTGCTCAATCCGGTCATGGGATGAGTTTATTAAATGATATTGGCGGGTAAAGGTCTCTAATCGGTTAGTGACATATTCAAGTTCAATACTTTGCTGTTGATTGGTGCGCTCCCATACATCTCTGAATTCGCCAGCAATCATAATAACAATTAAATAACCAATCATAGCGTTGATATTAAACTCGTTAGGTTGCGCTAATACCTGGCTTTCACTTAACAATAACTGCCCAGCTAATAAACATAATATGCTTATAAAGCCTTTTGAAAAACCATAGCGCAAAGCCACTAACAGCGGCCCAAGGACTGGCCACGAAAACCCATTTTCCGTCCAAAAGGGGTCTTCGGCGTTAAATATAACCGGCAGTACAATTGCAAGCGTGGTAAATATAATTACCTCAGCCCAAATTTGTAGCTCAGGAACCTCTCTTGGTCGAAAAAAATGTGTTTTCACTCACTAACCTCAATGTACGAAATTAAATCGGCAATAACATCTTGTGCTGTGGCAGCAATACTATCGCGTCCCCAGCCACTTTTGGCGATAGTACCGGTCCAAAGTGGTGTTGTTTGACCTGTAGCCGTTAAGCTGAGTGTTAGTGCTACTACAGGCTCACCATCGAGGCCTGCTTTATAACGCCATTCTTCAATGCTGCCTGATAATACATAGTCTGTTTGCTGCGTGTTTAGCCACTGCATAGCGTTATCAAGGCGGTATTGGTCGTCAAGCGGCGGAAGCTCCTTGTTATTATTTCGCGGTGCACGTAATAACTTTGGTAGCTTATTTTGCTGCCAAATACTGGCCAGTATATCTTCTGCACGTTCACCAGCTAATGGAGTTTGCGCATGATTTACCAAAGGCAGTAACGCCACGGTAGTTGATGGTCCCAGCTCTACATCATCAGCCACACGGCTGGTGGTACATGCGCTGAGCACTAATACCAAACACGGTATGATTAAACGAAACATATTCTCTCCTAACATTAAAAATGTACGTAATAGCCTAATTGTAATTGTGTATCTGAGTTGCCCACTTTATTACTACTTTGATAACCCAGTTGTAATTTAAATAAGTCATCCCCTAGCACAGACCAGCCTGCTCCACTTGATACTGACACATCAAGGGTATCATTTAACGTTTGATAACCCGTACTGATGTCAAATAACCATGAGGGACTTTCGCCTAAGTATGGCGGAGCTAAGTTTGTGTTTGACGAAAGCGAGGTACCCAGAGCAAAGCGCCTAAATGGTTGTATATCAATAAGTTGCGGTCGTGCTCTTTGGTCTACACCTAAAGGGGCGAGTGTGCGCTCAAAGTCTTGCCATTGCGCACTAAAATAGGTATTCCAAATAGGGCGGTCTTTTAAAATAGTGTATTGATAGCGGGCGTTGTATTCTTGGCCTTTTACAAGCGTTGAGCTATCGCTGCGGCGTTTAAACGCCATTGCGGCTGCCGAGAGCTGCACGTTTTGGCGCCCATCAATGGCGTAATTAATATAAGCCGTGGTTTTATTTAATTTAGCAAAGCTAAGCAAGGTTTCTGACTGGCGGTTTTCAACATTGTGCTCAAGTTTTAAACCTACCTGAGTACGTGAATCCCATTGGTAACGCGTATCTAGACTCAGGCCTTGGCGGCTCATTAATTTGCCCTGATGCGAGTCTACTTTTGCATCAAAGTACCAGCGGCCCCACGTCATCTTATCTTCAATGGCAAACAGCAACCCGTTGTTATTTAGATTTTGCTGATTACTAATACTTAGTTTCCATTGCCCTTTAGCATACGGAAAATAAACATTTACATCGTACTGGCTAGTGTTTAAACCCGCCTCGGGCGATAGATTAATCTCTAATGCTCTAAAGTAGCTGGTGCGGGCATTACGTAATAAAGACGTTTCGGCTAGTGTTGGCTCTTGTGTTAACTCCTCATACCAACGCTGCATAGTTGCATAAGGTTGCTTTAAATATAATAAAGCGCTGAGTTCATCTACTTTGCCTAACGTTTGTGTATTTACCAGCGCCTTCACTTTATTAAATTCGCCGTTGCTCATAGCTAATTGTAGCTTTTGCCATGGCTCAAGCTTTTGTGCAGCCCGTCTTGCTAACCACCAGTTAGCGGTTGTGTTGTTTATAGCCTCAGGCGCTATGTCATCTAAGCTACTAAATTGGCGTAAGTGGGGCACGGCCATAGCACCTGCCCACTGGATCATTAAACCGCGGTATGCGTATTTGTCTTTTGGTAAATGGTTTAATAAATAATGTTTAAGTTCGCTGGCGTTAGCGTAGTAGCCTAATTGGTTCATCACATCGGCTAAATTTACTAAAGTGGTTAAATCCCGAGGATTACTAACAGCTAACTGGCGCAGATAAAAGTAAGCACTATTAAAGGCTTTTTGATGAATAGATAAACTCGCCAATAATTGTGCCCAATCTCGGTTGGGCTCATTGCTTGAGTAGTTAGCTAAAATACGCTTAATCATAATGGTGTCGTGCATTTGTAATGCAAGCCAGCCTTGCGTGAGTACCACATCGGGATTGTATTCGCTTAGTTTTGCTGCACGGTTAAGTGTTGTGTACGCGTAGTTTAAGTCACTTTGGTTTTGGTACCAGTTTGATAAGATTAACCATGCTGGGTAAAGCGCTTTATTATAACGTTGTTTTTCAAGAGCCTGATGAGCACGAGTAACGTGTTCTTCATCGCCAATTTGCGTACTTAATAAGGTGATTTGAATTAATTGTCTATCGGTCAATGGCGCTTGCTGCCATAGGTAATTTAATAAACCTTGTGGGTTGTCGGCAAATTTTAACTGCTGATAATGCAGCATATCACCTACACTCAAGGGGGTAATGTTTTTTAATTGCTCTAAGGCGTACAACTCTTCTTGTTTATCGTTCACACGCATAGCCATATCAACACGTGCACTCCAAAACTCATCATCGTTACTGTGTGTTTTTTGCTTTAGAATGGTCAAAGCAGTTGTAAAGTCATCATTTAACCAATGTGCTCTTGCAAGCCAGAGTAAATCTTCTTCGTTTTTTGGCCCTGCGTAGTGAGGCCACAAGGCTCTTAATCCAGCTAAATTACCGGTATCGTGTAACACCTTGGCTTTCCAATATTGTGAAAGAGGTGTTTTTCCGTTTATTTGCTCATAGCGCTCAATATGATTAAGCTCTTGTTTTGCGTTACCAATAAATTCGTTGGTTTGCATCCAATTTGCAAATCCGTTGCCTTTAAGCTGTCGGTTTTGCGCTTTATATTCGTAAATGTCGTTAGCGTCTTGGTACAAGTAAAGAGCGTTGGCGTCATTAATACTATCGGTCAGCATAGCCACATCAACGGCTTTGTGAGCCATTAACCATTTAAATTCTTTAAGCGCTTGCTTTGGTTTGTTTTGCCAGCGCATAATTTTCCAGTTTAAAAGCCTAAGCGATTTATTGTTTGGGGTTTTACGTAATAACTTTGCGATTAATTGCTCAGCCCCTGGTGCATCGCCATTGGCAAGGCGTAAGTGCATGGCTTTGGTTAAATACTCGCTGTTATTAGGTTGTGCTTTTAGTAATATTTCAACTGCTTTCAAGGCGGCTACATCATCACCTGCTAGGCTTGCATAATATAATGTACGCTCAGAATTTGCGGTATCACCGTATTTTTTCCACCATCTGTAGGCTTGCTTTGGGTTGTTAGCGCCAAGCGCAGTTTCAATTGCTTTTTGAGCTACATCAGCATTTATATGGGTTTTATAAATGGCCAAGGCCTTGGCTGGCTCCCCAGCGCTTAACCAAAAATCAGCGGCTAGTAATGGCTGAGCGTATCGCTCATAGTATTGGGCTACGCTTGTATTAAGCCCTGTTGCTTTGGCTATTTCTAATAATTGTTCATCCCAATGTGTGAATGCCGACAATTTAAGAGTTAATTCTTCAAAACGGTCATCTTTTTTAGCACCGCTATCAACCCATAGTGCGTATAAAAGTTTAATTTCTAGCTCAGTTTTTTTATCACTTTTAGGAAGCTTTTTAAGCTCGCTAGTTGCTTGTGAATATTCATTTAAACCAATATGAATGGCTATTTTTTTTGCACGTAGTTTTTCATTGTAGGGGTCTGTAATTAACGCGGCATTTAAGTAGGTTTTTTCAAAGGTATAATCTTGCGATAATGAGTCGTCTTCAAAAAAGAGGGTGTGTGGGAACAGCGCGTAAAGAGAAAAGCAGCTTACGGCTAAAATAATTAAAATAGTTTTAACAGACACTAAGTGAGGGCGTTTTTTATTATTCATCATTGAGCCCTTGTTGCGCAGTTTAAATAGCCATAAAATTCGCCAGCAGGTAATGTAAACTGCGTTTTATTACCAAACGTTTTTCCACTGTAACGCTCACCCATATGAGAGATAAACTGACAGTTTTGGGCATTTCTTAGCTCAATTTTAGCTTCAATCCACGCTTTAAAGCTGACAGGGCCGTTTACCTGCCAATGACTAAACGCTACATTGGCAGAAAGCAAATAAGGTTGGTTATCGGGGGTTGTGTGATCAAAGTTGATTGTGGCTATTTCATCGCCCACGTGAATATAATTGCCTTTCGCCGTTACCCCTAAAATACCGTGGCTGTTAGTCATGTTAGGTACATCAAAAATAGCAGGCAAGCGTAGCGTTTTTATATATTTAGAGCTAAAGAGCCATTCGCCACGCGCATTTTTAGCAAGCGCAGAGAAATAAAAATCTTTGGCGATACGTGCATATTGGCTCAAATGCACAGGGGTGTTTTCTCTGGCTAATACGTAATCCACATTGTAATGCAGTGCGTCAAGCCCCGCCGGCACCTCGCCAGAGTAAAAATGAAAGTAAATTGTGTAAGGTTTTAACCTGTATGGCTTTTCGGTTATTTCAAATGTCTCTACTAAACGCTTAAAGCCATAGTAAGGGCCATGCCATAAGTTAGTGTAAACATTTTCGTTTAAGATAGGGGCGTATATTTGATACAGCAAATCTCGCTCAGGGCGGCCAATAGGCGAAATATGCGACAAGCTTGGGTTATCAGCATTTACGTCGGTATTTCCCCCATTTACGTTAATTACTCCCGCATTTCGTGCAAGCTCAAGCGCTTTAGGCCCTGGGGTCGCATCACCCGACCATAGCATCATTACGGTTTTTTTGTTTTTTGGTGCGAGTCGCTCATTAATGTAGTTTATTGAACCAGTTATTTCTTTGTTTAAGTCTATGGCATCATAGCCGGGAACATCTAAATGAAACCCGTAGTCGGTATCGTCTTTATCTATTTCTTTTCTGCCAGATAAGGCTGTCCAAAAATAGGGGTGGCTGTAGGTGTGTGATGCAACCTCAACATAGGGAAGCGCAAATATTTCTTTGGCTATTTTTTCAAGCTTTGGGCTGTCAGCGCTATGCAATCCATTAGGCTCAATATCAGCTTGAATAATTGAAGAGGTTAATGGCAGCTTATATTTTTTAATAAATTCATCACGGATTATTTCTGCAGCATAAGGCTTACCTGCAAAGTGCGCAATGCTCGTGAAACCGTCGCCATCAATATGCAGTGTCAGCATCCGCCGGCCACTTAATGTGGTGGTATCAGGGGCAAGTATTGGTGCAAGTCCCATCGCATCAGTTAATAAAGCAACTGGGTCTACAACCCAGTTGCTGCCCTCCATAGGTAATGTATCTATTAGCCAGGGGGCCGCAATGAGTGCACCGTACTTTGTTTTGCTTGCCTGAGTTAGCGTGGTGCCATCGTCAGCGTGTATTGATATTAATGATTGCGCGTTCGTAGTAAGTGTTAATAAATACGGTTTTACAATAGCGGGCGCGCTGGCCGCTTCACCCTTCAGCCAAGGTACCATCGTTGCAAGCTTATAAGGCCCATTTGAAGGAGTGTTAAGGGTTTCTACCCCTAAACTTTGTAATAATTTATTAGAAGGTGGAAGTTCGCCGAGAATAAGTTGTGGTACCACCCCCAAGTTACCTTCGAGCCACTCAATAACTTGAGCATCATAAAACTGATCGCTCGTTGTCCACGAGATAATGCCAGCATGGAGGCTGGTATCTACTTTAGGTAAAGGCGTATTTGCTACATCAATGTAATCGGGGATGTAGCCTAAATACTCAATCATTGTGGCAAGTTTTAAATGGACAGTGGTGTATATCAGTGGCTTTACATTACTGTTATACGGAATGAGTATACGCCTAGGCACAGGCTGGATGCTTGATGTCCCCCAAGTTTGAAGGTGTCCATCAGTAACCCAAGGTGCATAGCCTTGATCGCTAATTTGTTTTGCCATTGCAAGGCGAGCCTGCGGTTTTGCATAGTCAATAACCTGCACTTTAAAGCCAAGTTTTTGTGCTTTGTTAAGCTGTGCATTTAACCAGTTTTGATCATCCACAGTGGTGAGTTTGTAACTGTTATCGACTGGGTTAAAGTGGCTAAAGAGTCCTTCGGAAACTAAATCAGATGCGTAATTATTAAGCTTAGGCAATAACTCAAATCCTCTGTTGAGGATTAAGTGTTTGTTAAACGTACTCGACAAACCCTTAATTATATCAACAAGGCCCGCTTGTTGAGCTGCTTTATCGTAATCGGGTTTTAATAATTGGTAGCTGTCGAGTGTGTCTAAAAACAAACCGTTAAAGCCGCGTTGCTTTAATTGATTCGCTTGTTTTTGCAAATGTTGTTGCCAATGCTCAGCGGTTAAATCAGCAATGTGGCTATCCCAGTGTGGGTTTTGAGCTACTGAAGATTCATTTTCAGTATACGACTCTCCTACGCTTAGATAAGCATATACACTAATATCACGCTCTTTTAGCCAATTCAGTTCGTGTTTAGTGATATTTTGTGGTTGCACAACAACCCGTGAATAAAAGGTCATTTCAGCCAGTGGCATGGGGGATGAATAGTAAAAAGCAATACTCTTGCTGGCAGGTTGAGCGCACACGTTTAAACAAATTAACAACGTTAGATATAAGAAATACTTCATTATTTTTTAAAAACCACAGCCTAAGTTAACGTTGAACATTGTTCCGTTTTTTTGTATAAGTATTTATTATTAGAATTGTGATGATTATATGTTAAATAAAAATGCCTGGCTACCTTAATGTGAGGTGAAGACTGGCTCTATTGCTTAAGCGTTAACTAAATAAAAGGTAATAAAGACGCGTTACTGCACAATGTTTTCGATAAAAATTGCGACTAATGCCAAGTGATACTATATATCTAAAGCGCTGTAATCTAATTATAATGCGCCCACCTTGCCAGCCCTTGGCAAACCCCTATGGTATTTATAAATTGGTATAAATAGTGACATATTGAATGCTTACTTTATTACGTTGATTACGGCAAAGCAGACAGTGTCTGCGTGTATACCCTATTTGTGGAGATTTAATGAGTAACATAAGCTTAAGAAATAAACTTTTTTACTGGCTATTTTACCGTTGAGCTAGTTATTAATGAGCTTAATGGCCAGCTCGTACTATTTAGAATCGCAAAATCAGCAACAAAATTTTGAAACAATTAAAGCTAAACTCATTAAAGACAAACCCTCGCTACTTGCCACTGAAGTGGAAATCTCAATTGAGTTGGTACGCCATCAGTTGGATAACGGATCTACACAAGGTGTTAAAAATGTCCTGAGGGAGCTTACTTTTGGTGACGACGGTTACTTTTTTATTTACGACACACGCGGCGTTAGCGTGTTCCATGCTCTGTTAGTAAGCGCTATTGAAGGGCAGAATAAAATAGGGATGACAGACCCAAATGGTAAAAAATAATTGTTGGATTATTGCAACAGAGCAAAGCTCAGTGACAGAAGAGATAAACCGTAATGTGTTTGCCATTCAAGAAATTGTTAATGAACTAACTCAAGCAAGTAAGGCCACTTCTGAGGTTAGCCAAAATTTAGCTGGGCGCGGTGAGAACTTAGGGCAATTAATAGGGCAGTTTAAGGTTTAAAGTTTTAAACAGTATTGTTTAAATTACTAATAGCCGCGACTTACGTTGCGGCTTTTTATTATTGAAAGTATGCTAACCCTAGGGAATTTTATTAATTATGTGTAGTCTATTACACGCATTTTTAAATAAACTGAGTAATCCTTATATGCAACAAAGTATGCCTTCGATAAATAGCTGTAACCGAGCACAATTAATACCTGAGCAAGATTTAGGGCGAGTAATTTCGTTTTTACGTTCAAAGCTTTCTAGCCATATTGATACACAGCTTCAGTCAATGGGTTTAACGTCGGCCCAATATATTGTGGTGGTATTATTAGCAAAAGGCTCGGCAAATACATTAGCTGGGCTGTGTGAGCATATGGTTTACGATAAAGGGGCTATGAGCCGCTTGCTAAAGCGCCTAGAAGAAAAAGATCTTATTGCAAAAACTCAGTGCGAGTTCGATAAGCGCTCTACCATTTTAGGTTTAAGTGAAAAAGGCAAAGCCTTGTACCCGCAAATAATGCCTCTGGTAAATGAGGTGTATGCTAAAGCGCTTAACGGATTCTCTGATGATGAAAAACAGCAAGTTATAGATTTATTATTTAAAGCAATAACCAATTTAGACTCACCCCCCGAATAGATTATCAACATTTTAGCGATACTGTTTCAATAAAAACTTAGCCTGCTAAGTACTAGTTCTCATTGTGCGGCAAATCCAATCTTGTTAATATAGTTGCCTAGGCAATTAAAGTTATCATCTTGTTAGGTTTGTTATGATTGAAAATAAGTTGTTATCACAATTACAGCAGCAGTTTCCTGAACATGTATTTATGCAACAGTATTTAAGTGTTGTTCATAAAGGGCGTTTTGCGAATGCAATTGTATACAGGTACAAAGATGATACGTTTGACTTAATAGTAAAAGACTTTAGCCAAAGCCCGTGGTTTATTCGTAAAACCTTTGCCAAGCTTTCTGTAAATCAAGAATTTAAAGGGTTGAGCCGTTTAGCACAGCTTGATGCAGTAGCTAATCGGTTTAGCCGTTTATCGCCGATAGCGGTGGCGTATGACTACATAGAAGGCACGCCGCTTAGCAGCTTAATACAGCAGGGCAAGGCGTTGCCTGTTGAGTTTTTTATTGAGCTTGAACGCCAAGTTGCAAAAATGCACCGCCTAGGCATTGTGCATTTAGATTTACGTAATATGGGCAATATATTATGTGGTAGCGATGGCAAGCCTTATATCATTGATTTTCAGTCAACCATTAGCTTTTCGCGCTTTGCGCGTTGGTTGCAGCGTTTTATGCGCGGCTGCGACATGTCGGGCGTATACAAAGCGTGGGATAAGCTAAGTAGTACACCTTTGCCGCGTGCTAAGCAGCAGTATTTGCAGCGTTTTAACCATGTTCGTAAGCGATGGATATTCAAAGGCTACCCAATACAACGTGCATATGCATGGGGTGCTGCAATGGTCACGCAGTTTGTGGACTCTGACCTAATACGTAACTTAACTGATAGATTTTAATTCCCCTTTTTTCATTGTGTAACTTTGCCCGTAACCGCTTAGCGTTATGGGCTTTTTTTTGGCTAAAAATAAGGCCAATCACTTCTTTTTAAATTTTTAAAATAAACAGTAGTATCGCGGGTGTTTTTGCCCCTACAATGCGCAAAAAAAATGAGTGCAGTTTCAAATACCAAAGCTTAAAGTGCTTTAATAAGTTTAGGTTTTTTCTGCAATTTTTTATTGTTCAAGTAAACTATAAGCAATGTGCATTTTTAAATTTAAGGTTTCAAGATGATTGAGTATCCAGTCGACCAACTACCGCAGCTAATAAACGATTTATTACAATGCGAAACACACGCACAAAAAAGCCAGCTTTTAGCCGATGCACAGCTTAATTTATCTACTGAGCATTTATCACTACTTTTTGAAGCCATACCCAAAGAGCAGCGCTTAGAAATTTGGCAACTATTAGATAAAGACACGCAACACGAAATATTTGTCACCCTCAGTGATGACAGCTGTTTATGGTTACTACAAACCTTAGATGATAACGAGGCGTACGCGTTATTAGATGAAGTAAATGTTGAGGAGTTACTTGAGCTTGAAGAGGTTATCCCTGAGCGCTTTGTTGATTATGCAAAAAAGCAACTCGATGAAGCACAAACCAAACAATACGATCTTGCTCAACAGTATCCGCCTGAGCAATTAGGGCACTGGGCTGGTTTCGACTTTTTAAAAATAACCGAAAAAGCAACAATAGCAGGTGTTAAAAAACTACTGCAAAAAGGGTTGCCGCAATACAGCGAAGTGGTGTATTTAGTTAGCCGCCAAGGCAGCCTAATAGGTGAACTTGCAATAAATGATTTAATAAAAGCCGATGAAGGCGATAACCTATTGGCGCTGGCAAACTATGACTTTTCATCATTACATGCAGATGATGATTTATACGAAGCGGCAGAAGTGGTTATTCACAGTGAAAAAATGGCCATGCCGGTGGTTGATAGTGATAATAAATTGGTAGGGCGTTTAACCATTAGCGCGGCATACGAATTACGCCAAGAAATTGCCGATGAAGCCGCGGCAAAAGCCGGTGGTTTACGTGAAGACGAAGACCTGTTTGCGAGTGTCAAAAAGAGTGCTAAAAACCGCGGAATTTGGTTGGGTATAAATTTAGCGACGGCGTTTTTAGCATCGTGGTTTATAGGTTTGTTTGGCGCAACAATAGAGCAAGTTGTGGCCCTGGCGGTGCTTATGCCTGTGGTGGCCTCTATGGGCGGAATTGCGGGTAGTCAAACGTTAACAGTAATAGTGCGCGGTTTAGCGCTTGGGCAAGTCACCGACTCTAACCGCAATGCACTTTTAAAAAAGGAGCTACGGGTAGGCGCTGTAAATGGTTTGGTGTGGGCCTTAGTGATTGGCGGGTTAACTTTTGCTTGGTTTAGCGACACCATGCTTAGCATTACAATTACCATTGCGATATTGCTTAACTTAGTTGCTGCGTCGTTAGCTGGGGTTGTTATACCGTCTATTTTAGACAAAATGAAAATAGACCCTGCGCTTTCTGGCTCGGTAATATTAACCACGGTGACCGATATAGTCGGGTTTGTGACCTTTTTAGGGTTAGGCAGTTTATTACTGCTTTAAGCTATAAAACAACAAAGCCGCATTAAGCGGCTTTGTTTGCTATTACGAATGCGCGTTGTTATTAATAGTCACTACGCGTTGCGGGAACGGTATTTCTATCTCAGCGCCATTAATGGCTTTATAAACACCAGCATTAATAGCTAGTTTGGTTTCTATAATTTTGGTTGTAGGTACCCAATAGCGATAACTAATGGTAACGCCGCTATCGGCAAAGCGTTCTATACCCACTTGTGATAGGGGATTTTGAGCGACCTGGTCATGGGCCTTTAACACTTCTTCAATAAGGCTAACAGCGGTATCAGCGCATGCAGTGTAGGCTATGTCTATTTCTCCTTTAACTAACGAGTAGCTAAAGGAGTTATGAATAATCTCACCCACTATGTGCTTATTAGGAATCGTGATCTCTACTTTCTCTTCATCAATTAAAATGGTGTAACCCAGCTCAATTGTTTTTACTTGGCCGCTGACCCCTTTTACTTCAATGGTATCGCCTACCACAAAGGGGCGCGTGGCAATAATAGCAAGGCCTGCGCCATAGTTTGAAAGCATCCCTTGTAAGGCTAAACCCGCACCTAGAGAGGCGGCACCTATAGCCGCTACAAAGGGGGTAACACTAATGCCTATTTTGCCAAGCGCTATAACGATGACCATCACAATAAGTAATACTTTTACCACGTTACTCACAAAACTGGTAAGTGTGACATCTACATTGTGACGAGCCATCAGTTTTGCAACTAGGTTTGAGAGTTTTTTTGCAACCCACAAACCTAATATAAGTATAAGAATGGCGCCCACAATTTGCATGCTGTAGGTAACTAAATACTCAGTGAGCATGGTGTAGTATTTTTCAAATTGTTCTATTTCAGAACTGATCATAGTGGGCTCTTTATATTGCGTAATTATTTTTGCTAACTATAGCAAAGTGTTGATTAAAAATGGATATAGCACAGGGACGATAATTGCCGTTAGTAGTGCACTTAAGGCCATAGCAACTGAGGAAAGTGCGCCTATTTTTGGGTGTTCAGCAAGAGCTGCTGCGGTGCCTATAGCATGGCACGCAGTTCCCATTGCTATTCCTTGTGCTTGGTGGTTATTGATACCTATCCACTTAATGAGCATTAACCCAAAGAGTGCGCCTAGTAAGCCAATAAATATAACTAATGCTGCGGCAAGTGAGCTAATCCCCCCTAAAGACTCAGTAACTATTAATGAAATAGGCGTAGTTACACTTAATGCAGCTACGGATGCGCTTAAATTCGCGGGTACATCAAATAAAATACTTAAAATAAAAGCCACCACAGTGGCGTTAATAATACCTAAGCTACAGGTGCTTACTATTAACAGTAGATTTTTTCTTACATGTATAAACTGCTGATACAAAGGTAAGGCCAGTGCCACTATAGCAGGCTCTAATAGCCAGCTAAGTAGTTGGCTATGCGTGGAAAAATCAGCATAAGGTAATTTTAAATTAACAAGCACTAAGGCAATAATCGCAATACTTAAAAACACCGGGTTGGTGAGCGACTTTACTATGCTGTACTGCCAGTGTTTATTAAACGCTCTTAATAGTAAAAACAGCAAAATAATAGCGGGAGTTGTTAAGTACCATAGCGTAAGGTGCAGCTCAGTCATTGTTATTTTTACCTTTAACATAGCCAACAACGCTGCTTACCAGTAAAAGCGTACTGGCAGGGACGAGCAAAATAACCAAAACTAAATAGGGCCAATGCAGCTTAATAAGTGCAATGTGCTCGATAAATCCTACCCCCGCGGGTATAAAAAATATTGGCATAATATTTAAAATAGGGGAGGCCGAGGGTTTAATATGGTGCTCTTTCACTACACCTAACAGTAATAAACTTAGTAAGATAACCATGCCAAGGAGGGGGGCAGGAAAGCTGCCACCTATCAAATGCATTATTAATTTAGCACACCCTAAACACAGTAAAATAATTACACTGCTAAGCAAGTACTTCATGATAATGGCTCATTAGTATATAAAAAAGCTAACGTTAGCAAATTCACCCCATTTTTAAATGCGAACTTAGTCTTACCAGCGTTTAGAGTTTGCATAGTTTATATCTGCTTTCCCTTTTGTTTTGGCGATTGCTTTTTTTGTGTTGGGGTTGAGTAGCAAACGAACTTGGCTAAACGTTTCTTTAGCTAATATTTTTCGTTGGTTTGTTGCATAACTTTGCTGAGTAACGCGCTTTATAGCGGCAAGTGTGTCGGGGGAGCGCTCTAGCAATGTATTTAACATACGTTGGGTGGCTTGCTCTGTATTACTTGTAAGCTCTGTGACTAATCCAAGCTCGTAAGCTTTTTGCGCATTAATAGGGTTTGCGTGGCTTGCAAGCCAAAGCGCTTGGTCACGTTTTAATAAACCAGCTAACACTACATTGGCACCCATATCGGGGCATAATCCCCAGCGCGCTTCCATAATGGCCAGCTTTGCTTGAATATCAACAATTCTGTAATCGGCGCCTAGCGCTATTTGTAGCCCACCTCCCAAACAATTTCCATTTATTTGTGCAATAACTGGTACGCTTAAAGATTGCCACCCCAGCACCACTTTTTGCGCTAGGTTTTGATTGCCTGGCAGCCATTTGAATAGCAGCCTTACAATATTCAAAGGTGAAGCCATAACGCCTGCAACATCTAGCCCTGAGCAAAAATGCTCACCGTCACCTTTTATCACTACAGCGCGAACACGCTTATCTTTTTTAATACGTTTAATTGTGTTGTTTAATTTCATAAACATATCAAAGCTAAGTGCATTTTGTTTTTCTGCGCGGCTTAGAGTAACGTTAGCAATGCCTTGTTGTATTTCTAGTTTTATCATTGCGCTCTCCTATTCGCATGTGTTTGAGCTTATGACGTACGCAGTGCTAAGTAAAGTAACAGTTTGTTTTATAATACAAAATAAATTGAATTATTTTTAACTTTTTTAGTCAAAGTACGTCGAATCTTATTCAAGCTTAACCACACATGAGCTGGTAACAAAAAAGTCATTATTTTTTGGTGTTTTTTCTCAAATCACAGATGAGTTTTGGTATTATGTGTGCACTTAAAATGCATTGAGGTTTTACCCATGTCAGGCCCACGTTTATACAGCGAAGAAGAAGTTACCCATCAAGCGTACGATATTTTTTTAGAGCTGGCGCCAAATAATCTTAGCGAGCAAGATGTTGAAGACTTTAACGAGTACCGAGAAGAACTTGGGTTTATTGAAGAGGGCGAACCTGATGCGCAATGGCAAGACTTTGTAGCACTTGAAATAGAGCCGGAGTTATTTGTACAGGTGTTAGTGGGGTTAGAGTTTGAAAACGAAGATGTGTTGTTTGCAAAAATTTTAATTAGCCGTGATAAAGACGCGCCGTTTTGTCATATTTTGTGGAAAGAAACAGAGCACGCTGAGTAAGCAGTTTTGTTTGTATGTGCCAGAGAGTTTACCGTGCATAAGTATTTACTATTCGTGTTTTTAATAATGTGCAGCCGCTGTTGGGCTGTTGACCCATTTGAAGACTTTCATGAATATGGACAACTCTCTGATGAAGAAATTCACGAGCTGCATAAAGGCGAAATGCTTTATGGTGATACTGAATTTGGCTTGATTTTAAGTAAAGGTAACACTAACTCCACTAGTTTTAAATTTAGAGGGAATTTATACCAAGACTTCGAAAACTGGCGCAATCAGTTTAAATTAGACACTTTATATAAACGCGATGAAAATGACGACACAGGGCAAACAGACGTAACAGCGGACCGTATTTTTGTCTCTGCACAAGGTAACTACAAGGTGGGGGTTAAAAATTCTTCATTTTTTATTTACGGTGACTACGAAGAAGATAAATTTAGCGGTCTAGAATACAAAAGTACAGTCGCTACTGGTTATGGTGCCAGAGTATATCAAGGTGTAAAAAATAAAGTAGATATTGATATTGGCCCCGGTCTATATCGCTCAGTGGCTGATGATGAGTCAGAAGTGAGTGAAGAAGATGAAAACCAAACCGGTTATTTAGTACGTATTGCAATGCAGTGGGAACGTTTGGTATCAAAGCGTACGCGCTTTAATCAAGATGTGAGTATTGAACAGTCTTTATCGGGGTTAAATTCACGTTTGAAGTCAGAAACCGCTTTGATTAGTCAAGTCATAGGCGCGGTATCGTTAAAGTTTGCCTACATGTATCGTTATAACTCAAAACCTGAAGACGATAATCTTAAATACGACTCAGAATTAAGCGCCACGTTGGTGTACAGTTTTTAATAATAAAGAGAGCGTTATGTATCAGCATAAACAATATGCGGTGTTTATATTTTTTGTTTTAGCATGGATAGGCGGCTTTGTAGCTTTAGCCTGGAACTTAATGGGTGCAGATGTGCCATTAATGGTATTTGCCGGTGTACTCGTTTTAGTTGGCTTTTTGTTTCATGGTTTAACCGTAAAAGTTGACGAGCACACAATTAGTTGGGCTTTTGGCCCTGGCGTCGCGGGGCAACGATTGGTGCTTGCAGACATAGTAGAGGCTAAAGCGGTGCAAAACTCCTACCGCCACGGTATTGGTATTCGTATTACACATGATGGGTGGGTGTATTCTGTATCAGGCTTTAGTGCAGTGCAGCTAACCTTAAAAGACGGTACTAAGTACCGAGTAGGAACAAACGATCAGCAAGGCTTATTACGTGCGCTTGAGGGTAAAATAACACCCAGTGAAACGCCTTTAGAGGAACCGGCGCCAATAAAAACCGCGACCTACAACAATATGTTATAAAAAAAGCGCCTTAGGCGCTTTTTTATAAACGGCTCTATGATTAGTGATCGTGACCACAACCGCCTTCACCGTGCACGTGTCCGTGCGCAAGCTCTTCTTCAGTTGCTTCGCGCACCTCTAAAATTTCTACATCAAAATTAAGAGTAATACCCGAAAGCGGGTGGTTTCCATCAACTATAACGTCTTCATCTTGAATCTCGATAATCATTACAGATTGATCACCATCATCAGTTGACGCTCTAAATTGCATACCTACTTCAATCTCCATGCCATCAAACATTGACTTAGGCACCGCTTGCATTAGGTTGTCGTGACGTTCGCCGTAGCCTTCTTCAGGTTCTACTTTTACATTTAATGTATCACCGGCTTGCTTGCCTTGGAGTGCATTTTCAAGCCCTGGGATTAAGTAGCCTGTGCCAATAATAAAAACCAGTGGCTCGCCATCAAAAGAGTTATCAATGGTATTGCCATCGTTATCCAGTACTGAATAATGCATTTTTACTACTGTGTTTGGTGCAACGATCATAGTCATTCCTATTTATTCATCTTCAAGAGAGTAAGGTAGAGGCAGAATGCTTAGCTCTACCTGAGGGGTGTGCTTTGCACGAAGTACGTGTGTACTTGGTGTATCGTTTGGCAGCACAACAAGGCCAAATAAGGTTTGGCTATTTTCGTTATAGCTTTGGGCAATTAGTTTACCAGCGCGGCGCCAGTTCTCGCCCACTTGGGTTTCAAGCTCTGGCTCTTCAAGTAGGCCATCGCTTTTACCTGTAACAATATACATAGCGCGTTTGTTTTTACCTAGGTACTTCATACGGGCAACGGTTTCTTGGCCGGTGTAACAGCCTTTTTTAAAACTAATGCCGTTAATCGCTTGAAGGTTTACCATTTGTGGTACGTATTCGCCAATGGCGTCACTATTTAACTGTGGCTCGCCCGCTTTTATAGCGGCTTCTTGCCATAGCGCGCAGTTATCTAAAGTAGACACATCATCTGGCATACTAAATTGGCTATCAACCATTAGTAAAACGCGATTTGGCGCTAATTTTAGTGCTTTACCGCTTGGAAAGTCACAGGCTGTTTGCTCGTCAGAAAAACGAATATCGAGCTTTTCAAGCACTGGGGCTAAATCGTCACTGATCAACCCAATTAGTCTATTCGTAGAGATATCTATATCTACTTTGGCAAACACAGCGTATTTTTTTAGCTCGATAAGCGATTGCTCTACCTCAGGCTGTGAGCCTGCTAGGTAATAACTATCTTGATGGGAAAATAATTTAAACACACCCCACAGCTTGCCTTTGGCACTGCAGTGGCCAGCCCATAAATAATTGCTGTTAGATAGTTTATTGAGATCTTGAGTAATTTGTCCGTGAAGATAAGACAATTTATCCGCACCGGTTAGGCTAATAAGCTGGTGAGATAACGGACATGCATAAACGCTCGACATAAAAACCTTCTGTGCAATACAAATGAGTAGACATAATAACGTAGTTATAACCAAGGGTACAGCAACGAAGCTGGGCAGTTTTTATTATTTGGCCAATGATTAATAGCTGCTAATTATGCAGGTATTTGTTAAACTCAGGGCAATTAAGTATGAGGTTTAAAATGACTGAAATTCATAGTAAAGCACGTATACGCTGGGCTTGTCGCCGCGGCATGTTAGAGTTAGATGTTTTGTTTATGCCATTTGTCGAGCAGGCATATGATTCATTAAATGCACAGCAACAGGCTGTATTTCAGCGTTTGCTAACCCAAGAAGACCCTGATTTGTTTGCATGGTTTATGGGCCATGAAGAATGTAAAGATGCTGAGCTTAATACTATGGTATCGCTGATTTTAGACCGAGTACGTGTATAGGTTTACAGTAGTAAATAACAAAGCAGAACATCGGCCTGTGGTGCTGTTTTTCTGCTTATTGAGTGTTGTATTAGGGCTTTACTTGAGCTCTTTTTTTAGCATTGTTGTCTGTTTAACTCTAAATGCAATTGCACTTTGCTGGGTATGGCAAAAAATACTCGCAATTCACCCAGATAGTGGCTTTATTATTTTAGAGCATAAACAAATACGCTTTGAAAACGAAAACGTAAAGATTCAAGGGCAAATCACCCCAAAAACTATCATATTAAATACCAGTGTATGGCTACTTATTAAAGGCTTTAATAAACGTCAGTGGTTAATTATCTCAGCCAATAGTGTGAACAATCAAAGCTACGCGCGGTTAAAGCGCGCAGCTTTGATTGCTATTAATGGCGAGGAGAAGTCAAAATAGTAGGCGTTGGGTTTTCATTTTGCTCAGGGTAGTCAATTGTATAGTGTAAGCCCCGACTTTCTTTACGTTGCATTGCGCTTCTAATAATAAGTTCGGCTACTTGCACTAAATTACGAAGCTCCAATAAGTTATTACTGACTCTAAAGTTTGCGTAATAATCATGTATTTCTTGCTGCAATAATTCAACACGATGTAGTGCTCGCTCTAGGCGTTTAGTTGAGCGCACAATACCTACGTAATCCCACATAAATAATCGCAGCTCGTGCCAATTATGGGTAATAACAATTTCTTCATCAGAATTACTGACTCGGCTTTCATCCCAGTTTGGAAGTGCAAGAGGTTCAGGCGCCTCACCGAGCTTACTTAAAATATCTTTCGCAGCAGCATGGGCAAATACAATGCACTCTAATAGTGAATTGCTCGCCATACGGTTTGCACCGTGCAAACCCGTGTAGGCAACTTCGCCTACAGCGTATAAGTTATCTAAATCAGTTTTACCGTTAAAGTCACTCATTACACCGCCACAAGTGTAATGCGCAGCAGGTACAACCGGAATAGCCTCTTTGGTTATATCCAGCCCTACACTTAAACATTTTGCGTAAATAGTCGGGAAGTGCTCAATGATAAAGTCTTTATCTTTGTGGCTAATATCTAGGTACACACAATTTGCACCTAAACGTTTCATTTCAAAGTCGATAGCCCGAGCCACTATGTCGCGCGGAGCAAGCTCTTCTCTATCATCAAAGTCTTTCATAAAGCGGGTGCCGTCGGGGCGCTTTAAATACGCACCTTCGCCACGCATGGCTTCGGTAATTAAAAAGTTTTGCAGCTCAGGGTGATAAAGGCTGGTGGGATGAAATTGATTAAATTCCATATTGGCTACTCTACAGCCTGCACGCCATGCCATGGCAATACCGTCACCGCTAGATACATCAGGGTTTGAAGTGTATAAATACACCTTGCTTGCTCCCCCTGTAGCGAGCGCTACAAACTTAGCGGAGATAGTTTCTACTTTTTTTGCTTTTTTATTCCACACGTACATGCCATGAATATGCGAACCTGGTTTACCTAAGCTTTTATCACTAATCAAATCGATGGCATTGTATTGCTCGAGTAGGGTAATGTTTTTATGCGCTTTAACTTGGCTAATCAACGTGGTTTGTACAGCCTTACCAGTGGCATCGGCTGCATGTAAAATTCGACGATGGCTGTGTCCGCCTTCGCGGGTTAAATGGAAACGCTCTTTTCCTTTACTATCAAACTCCATATCAAAAGGAACGCCTTGCTCAATGAGCCATTGTAGACACTGGTGCGCATTACTTGCAGTATAATGCACCGCTTCTCGGTCACATAAACCGCCGCCGGCATCGAGAGTGTCTTCAACATGCGATTCTATGCTGTCGTTTTTTTTATCAAATACTGCGGCAATCCCGCCTTGTGCATACAGTGTCGAGCCTTCGGTAAGGGCCCCTTTACTGATCACAGTAACATTACAATAGTTAGCTAAAGACAATGCAAGCGATAAGCCCGCCGCGCCGCTACCGATAATAGCGACATCAGCAATATGATGTTTATTTTGGTTCATGTCAGAGGTACTTTGCGGTTACAATGCTCAAATTAGAGCAATATTTGTTTTTAATAGTGTAGTTGTATCATATTTGTCATATTACTATGTAGTGATTTTAATGGCTTAGCGGCGTTATTTAAGACTATTTTATAAAAAAAGAATATTAAGCAGAACTTTTTATTCATAAAGAGGTCAGAGTATTTGTGAACAATGGCGACACTATGAATAACCAGCAAGAATCAAACAGAGGAGTACCGGCTCGAATGAGCGAGCAGGAATTAGATTTAGCGCTTGTAAAAAGGGTCCAGCAAGGAGATAAAAACGCCTTCAACCTATTAGTAAAGAAGTATCAGAACAAAATTGCAGGGTTGATTTCACGTTATGTGTCTAACCAAGGCGATATTGCAGATGTAGCACAAGAGGCATTTATTAAGGCCTACCGTGCACTTCCAAACTTTAGAGGTGATAGTGCCTTTTATACGTGGTTATACCGTATTGCCGTTAATTGTGCTAAAAATTATTTAGTAGCTCAGGGCCGTAAACCGCCAGCAAACGATATAGACGCTGAAGATGCTGAGTTTTATGACGGCGCGGATTCGATGCGTTCTAACGCATCGCCTGAGAACTTACTGTTAAGCGACGAAGTACGCGCTGTTATTTTTAATACGATTGATAGTTTGCCTGAAGACCTTAAAACCGCGATTACCCTAAGAGAAATCGAAGGGATGAGCTATGAAGAAATAGCCGTGGTAATGGATTGCCCTGTTGGGACAGTACGTTCGCGTATTTTTAGAGCCCGAGAAGCAATAGATAATAAATTAAACCCATTAATAGGCGAGTCTTAGTATGACAAAAGCACACGTTAACAAGTTGGATAGCGAAACGTTATCAGCATTACTTGACGGCGAACAACACCTTGCAGAGGGTAAAATTTCTGATGAAGATGTTGCTACGTTTGGTCGATATGCGCTAATTGGTGATGCGATGCGTGCTCAAAAAAATAACAACGACATACACATCGATATAAGCGAAAACATAGCTTTAGCACTTGAAAGTGAGCCTGTGTATGCCGATTTCACTCAATCAACAGTAAAGAACGCTCCAGATACCGAGCAAAGTGATGCGCAGCAAGATAATAAAGTTGTGGCGTTTAACTGGCGCAGGCCGGTGGCACAACTTGCTATTGCTGCAAGCGTAGCTATGTTTGCCATTGTTGGCGTAAATACCTTACCACAAGGGGCGGGCGAGCAAGAAAGCGAAATTCCGCTGTTACAAACTACCCCGTTAACTGGTATGGCATCACCGGTGAGCTATTCATCAGAACCTGCTCTTGAAAATGCTGAGCAAGGTTTACGCGAATTACAGCAACAACGCATTGGCGCGTTAGTTTTAGAGCATCAACGTCAAGCACGTGTTGCACACTCTTTGCAAACAGCGCAAAATAGCGACAAAGCGCAAGAGGAAAAAAACTAATTAAATGAAAGTAATTACTTTTGTTCTGTCGTTAGTAGTAAGCTTTACTGTTTTTGCTGACGACACAAACCCCGCCAAAGATTTACTACTTAACATGGCAAACGCTGTGCATACCCGTAATTTTGACGCCTCCTTTGTGGTGGTAAAGGGTAAAGCAATGGAACCCTACCGCTGGGTTCATGCAAAGCAAGGTGAAACAGAGCTTGAGCATTTAAGTTTACTTAATGGCGCGGGCTTAGAAATGGTTAGAATTAACGACCAAGTTACCTACTTTGAACCGCAATCTCAGCCATACTCTATCAATACAGATTCTATTGCAGGGCCAATACCGGAAGTACTATTTAAAGATATTGAAGCGCTAAGTGCCCAATACGATTTTGTACTAGGCGGCAAAGGGCGTATTGCAGGGCGAGCTGCGCAACTAGTGAGAATAGAATCAAAAGATGAACACAAATATAACTATTGGATTTGGCTTGATACTGAGTCGTCACTGTTGTTAAAAGCCGCTTATGTTAACCACCAAGGCGAAGCCCTAGAGCAGCTGCAGTTAACCCATATTAGTGTAACAGAGCAGCCGGCACCGATGATTTTAGAAGTCCTAAATCGTAATTTCCCAACGCCGTTACCTGGTAACGCATTGGAAGGTGAAAAAAGCAGTGCCACAAACTGGCACATTGGCTGGTTGCCTAGTGGTTTTAAATTACTAAAATCAGATCGTCATAAGCTTGATTTAAACAACGAGCTTACCGATTATTATTTATATTCAGATGGGTTTGTTGAAATATCTGTTTTTGTACAGCGCCCCTTACCGGGTCGTCGCTTAAGTGGATCATTAACATCTGGCGCAACGACAATTTATGTGCATAATGGCGGAAACTTTGATGTATCTGTTGTTGGTAATGTGCCAAGCCAAACCGCCAAGGCAATTGCAGAGTCGGTGACTCGCGCATTATAAACAATTCGTAAGGGTTGTTATGATTGAACAAACACTTACAGTGGTAGCCCTAGAAGGCTCCACTGCTCACTTAGAAGCCCAGCAAAAAAAGGCCTGCGAAGGGTGTAATGGCCGCTGTGGCTCACAAGTTTTTGCCAAACTCTTTGGCAGTGATAAAAAAACCTTTCCATATCAATTCGATACACCCGTTGAAGTAGGCCAAAAAGTCACGCTCTCATTAGATGATTCGCATTTAGTAAAACATGCCTTTGCAGTATATATGCTGCCTTTATTCTTAGGCTTAGCGTTGGCATTTGTTAGTGCCGAATTACTACTTTTAGCGCAGGGATGGCAAATTTTATTCGCCGCTTTGGGTGGAGTAGGTGGTTATTTTTTAGCTAAAAGCAAAGTGAAAACATTAAGACACGATGTAAAAGTGATAAAAATTCATCCAATTAGTCTTCCTTTAACGCAAATAGATGGTGATTAAGGCCAATTAAATGTAAAATTGCCGTTTTATACCAGAGTAACTTGGAAATACAGGGTAAAAAGGCAATTAATAATTTGGTTATACAATGCGTATTTAGCCATTAATATTGCACTTGTGCTCAATAAGTATTTTCAAGTCACTCAGGTGTTCGTACTTAGCCTATTAAAATAGAAGTTTAGAATCCAGTTTATGAAGCATATCCGTAATTTTTCGATCATCGCCCATATCGACCATGGTAAATCGACCCTTTCTGATCGTTTGATCCAGGTTTGTGGTGGCTTAACAGACCGCGAAATGCAAAAGCAAGTGTTAGATTCAATGGACATCGAGCGTGAGCGTGGTATTACCATTAAAGCGCAAAGCGTAACACTTAACTACACTGCTAACGATGGCGAAACCTATCAACTTAACTTTATCGATACACCAGGGCACGTTGACTTTACTTACGAAGTTTCTCGCTCGTTAGCGGCATGTGAAGGTGCGCTTTTAGTAGTAGATGCCGGACAAGGTGTTGAAGCTCAAACGCTGGCAAACTGCTACACCGCCATTGAAATGGATTTAGAAGTAATCCCTGTATTAAATAAAATAGATTTACCACAAGCCGACCCACTTCGAGTAGCGGAAGAAATTGAAGATATTATTGGTATAGATGCTCTAGATGCCGTGCAATGTAGTGCAAAAACCGGTGTGGGTATTGCCGAAGTACTTGAAATGATTGTTAAGGACATCCCGCCACCGGTAGGTGAGAAAGATGAACCTTTACAAGCGCTTATTATTGACTCATGGTTTGACCCATACCAAGGTGTTGTATCACTAGTACGTATTAAGCATGGAGAACTACGTGCTGGCGACAAAATAAAAATAATGTCAAACGAGCAAGTTCATATAGCTGATCACGTGGGGATCTTTACCCCTAAACAAACCAACACAGGTATTTTACGTACTGGCGAAGTAGGGTTTGTTATTGCTGGTATTAAAGAAATACACGGTGCCCCAGTCGGGGATACCATCACACATCAAAAAAATGCGGCACCAGAGCGTTTACCAGGCTTTCAAAAAATTAAGCCGCAGGTCTATGCTGGCATGTTCCCAATTGCCTCAGATGATTACGAGTCGTTTCGTGATGCACTAAATAAACTAAGCTTAAATGATGCATCGTTGTTTTTTGAACCAGAAAACTCAACAGCACTTGGTTTTGGTTTCCGTTGTGGCTTTTTAGGTATGCTACACATGGAAATTATTCAAGAACGTTTAGAGCGTGAATACGATATTGATTTAATTACCACCGCGCCTACTGTAATCTACGAAGTAGTTACTAAAGAAGGTACGCGTCAAATCGACAACCCGTCTGACTTACCGGCGGTTAATGATATTGTAGAAATACGCGAACCGGTAGTAGAAGCTAACATACTTGTGCCTCAAGAGTTTTTAGGTAGCGTAATAACGCTGTGTATCGAAAAACGTGGTGTTCAAACTAAAATGAGTTATCACGGCAAGCAGGTCGCTGTAACTTATGAGCTACCTATGGCTGAAGTGGTTATGGACTTTTTTGATAAATTAAAGTCAACCAGTCGTGGTTTTGCATCGCTTGATTACAACTTTAAGCACTTTCAAACATCAGACATGGTACGTGTTGATATACTTATTAATGGTGAACGCGTTGATGCACTTGCTATTATTGTACACAGAGATAGTGCTCAATCGCGTGGTCGTCAGCTTGCTGATGCGCTTAAAGAGCTTATTCCGCGTCAAATGTTTGATATTGCGATTCAAGCTGCAATAGGACAACATGTTATTGCGCGTACCACGGTTAAGCAATTACGTAAAAATGTAATCGCTAAGTGTTACGGTGGTGACGTGAGCCGTAAGAAAAAGCTATTGCAAAAGCAAAAAGATGGTAAAAAACGAATGAAGCAATTGGGTAACGTAGAAGTACCGCAAGAAGCGTTTCTAGCTATTTTGAAAGTTGGTAAATAAAAACAAAGGATTATAGATGGCTGGTTATTTCTCAGTTTTATTGGTGTTATTAACATTAGGCTCAGGTTTAATATGGTTAATTGACCACCTAATGTATGCGCCAAAAAGGCAAGAGCGATTAGCGCTTGCTCAAACATCTGCCGGTGGCCAGCTTGATGAAGAAACAGCGGCGTTAATTGCACCTGAGCCGGCTATTACAGAAACTGCAAAATCGATTTTTCCGATGATTGCAGCTATTACTATTTTTAGGTCGTTTATTTTTGAGCCTTTTCAAATACCATCAGGTTCAATGATGCCAACCCTATTGGTGGGCGACTTTATTTTAGTGCAAAAGTACTCATACGGGATTAAAGACCCGGTATGGCGAAGCCAGCTTGTAGATGTAGGCGAGCCTGAACGTGGCGATATTGTTGTTTTTAAATACCCATTAGATGAGCGAGTAGATTATATAAAACGTGCTATTGGTTTACCGGGCGATAAGATTGTTTATCGTGATAAACGTTTGTATATTCAACCTAATTGTAAAGAAGGTGAGACCCAGCAGGGTGACCTACTTTGTAATGAGTTTAATAAAATTGATTTTAAATTAATTAACGATAATGAGTTTAAACAAGGCCAAATGTCGCTTGCGCGTGTAAATGAAGATTTAACGACACTCAAGCATGACATTTTAATCAACCCACGCGCACCTGAACGTAAAGGGCGTTACTATCAGCAACCAGGTACTCCTTCTGATGAATGGACCGTACCCGCTGATCATTATTTTATGATGGGTGATAACCGCGACAACAGCCAAGATAGTCGCTTTTGGGGCTTTGTACCAAAAGAAAACTTGGTGGGTAAAGCTGTCTTTATATGGATGAGTTTTGAATTTGAGAATGGCCCAGATGATGTTTTACCAGGATGGGTTCCAACTGGTGTTCGTTTTGAACGCCTAGGTAATATTCAGTAACAATGAAAAAAAATGTAACAGAATTATATAAACGAATTGGCTACGAATTTGCTGATCAAGGTTTACTTGAGCAAGCAATGACACACCGCAGTCATAAAGGTCAACACAACGAACGTTTAGAGTTTTTAGGCGATTCAATTTTGAGCTTTGTTATTGCCAATGCTTTGTACGACAAATTTCCAAAAGCGCGTGAAGGTGATTTAAGCCGTATGCGCTCTACGCTTGTGCGTGGCCAAACATTGGCTGAATTTGGTCTCGAGTTTGGTTTAGGCGATTATTTACGCTTAGGGCCTGGCGAGCTTAAAAGCGGTGGTTTTCGTCGTGAATCAACCTTGGCTGATGCCGTAGAAGCTATTATTGGTGCTGTATTTTTAGACTCTAATATAGAGCGTTGTGGTGAGCTGATTTTAGCGTGGTACGAATCTCGACTTGATGCTATTTCACCAGGGCTTAATCAAAAAGATCCTAAGACCCTGCTGCAAGAGTATCTACAAGCCCGTAAGTTATCTTTACCGGGCTATACTGTTGTTGATACTAAAGGCCAAGCGCACAATCAAACGTTCACGGTTGAATGTATAGTTGAAGGTATGGATAGCATTATTTCTGTTGGTAGCTCGCGCCGTAAAGCCGAACAAAAAGCTGCTGAAAAAGCATTGAAGATACTAAAAAATGAATCTTGATACCTTAATACAGCCTCATGAAGGTGACATTGATACGTTTTGTGGCATGGTTGCCATTGTTGGCCGCCCTAATGTAGGTAAATCAACATTGCTTAATGAAATCATTGAGCAAAAAGTAAGTATAACCTCGCGCAAGCCACAAACAACGCGCCATCGTATTATGGGTATTCATACTGAAGGGCAGCATCAAGCTGTTTATATTGATACGCCGGGCTTACACGTTGAAGAAAAACGCGCTATTAACCGCTTAATGAACCGTGCTGCTTCGAGCTCAATTGGTGATGTAGAGCTAATTATTTTTGTTGTTGAGGGCACTCACTGGAATGCCGATGACGAAATGGTGCTTAATAAAGTATCGCAAAGTGGTAAGCCTGTTTTACTTGTTATTAATAAAATAGACCAAGTTAAAGACCGCGACTTAGTATTACCGCATATGAAAATGCTTGGCGATAAATTTGATTTTGTGGGCATTATGCCGGTGTCGGCAACGCAAGGTAAAAACGTTGACTTAATTAAAGCCGAAGTGACTAAACGCTTACCACCGTGCGAGTTTTACTTTCCTGATGACTATGTAACTGACCGCTCAATGCGCTTTATGGCAGCAGAAGTGATTCGTGAAAAGCTCATGCGCTTTATGGGTGAAGAGCTGCCGTATTCTGTTACTGTAGAAATTGAGCAGTTTAAATGGCAAGAAAACGGTGTGTGGCATATCAACGGGTTAATTCTTGTTGAGCGTGAAACCCAAAAGCGAATGGTTATAGGTAACAAAGGCGAAAAGCTTAAAGTGATAGGCCGTGAAGCCCGTAAAGACCTAGAAGAAATGCTCGATAACAAAGTGTTTTTAGAGCTTTGGGTTAAAGTTAAATCGGGTTGGGCAGATGATGAACGTGCCTTAAGAAGTTTAGGCTATGGCGAAGATTAACCTGCATTTAGCCAACTAATATGGATAGCGACTTCTACACAGCGTACCTATTACATCGGCGTCCTTATAGCGACTCCCAAGTAATGCTTGATATGCTGGTAGAAGGCGTCGGCCAACTTAGAATGCTGGCGCGAATTAGTGGTCGCCAGGCCACTAAACACAAAGCACAATTACAGCCTTTTCAGGCACTGCTTGTTCACTACAGTGGCAAGTACGATTTAAAATACATTAATAAATTTGAGCTCCATGGCAATCCTTTATATTTAACAAAGGATAAGCTTTACTGTGGCTTTTATTTAAATGAGCTGACTAACCGCATTGTGCCGGTAAACGAGCCACTTGAACACGTGTTCGAGCTTTATAAAACTCATCTAGAGAACTTAAATAGCGATGTTGATTTACAGTCGGTGCTGCGCTCATACGAGTTTCAGCTATTAGAGCTTTTAGGTTATGGTGTTGACTTTAGCTTTGATGCCAGTGGTGAGCCAATTGATGAAAAGCAAACGTATAGTTATTTCCCTGAGCTGGGTTTTTTGGTGCAACAAGATACGCGCTCTGGGTTTAGCGGTTCGCAGCTTAAAGCGATTGCCAATCATGATTTTAGCCAAAGCGATGTACTTTATATGGCAAAACAATTAAGCCGTTATTTACTAAAACCTTTACTGGGTAATAAACCATTAAAAAGCCGTGAATTATTTATGGCCTCTCAATAAACATATTTTACAGGTAACAAAATGAAAGACATTCTTTTAGGCGTAAACGTTGATCATATT
The DNA here is from genome assembly GCF_005886915.1 of Pseudoalteromonas sp. S3776. Taxonomy (NCBI): domain Bacteria; kingdom Pseudomonadati; phylum Pseudomonadota; class Gammaproteobacteria; order Alteromonadales; family Pseudoalteromonadaceae; genus Pseudoalteromonas; species Pseudoalteromonas sp. S3776. The sequence goes on from NZ_PNCU01000038.1 coordinate 131,950, forward strand.
GCAACGCTTCGCCAAGCGCGTGGTACATCATACCCAGACCCAGCACATGCGGCCAGTGTGGCAGAGCACGCCGGTGCAGATGGTATTACTATTCACTTGCGTGAAGACCGCCGCCATATTCAAGACCGTGATGTATACGTAATGGCTAAAACGATTCAAACGCGTATGAATCTTGAAACCGCAGTTACCGATGAAATGATTAACATTGCCCTAGAAGTAAAGCCAGAATACGTATGTTTAGTGCCTGAAAAACGTGAAGAGCTAACGACCGAAGGCGGCTTAGATGTGGCCGCTAATGTAGATAAAATTAAAGCAGCCACTAAAACATTGACTGATGCGGGTATTAAAGTGTCATTATTTATTGATGCTGATAAAGCACAGTTAGATGCTGCTAAAGCGTGTGGCGCACCGTATGTAGAAATTCACACCGGTGCCTATGCAGATGCCACTAATGATGAAGAGTTACATAAAGAGCTTGAGCACATACGAGAGGGTGTAAAATACGCAGCGAGCTTAGGCTTAATTGTAAATGCAGGCCATGGTCTTCATTATCATAATGTAAAGCCGATTGCTGCAATGCCTGAGATTTATGAGCTTAACATTGGTCACGCTATTATTGCGCGTGCAGCTATTGATGGCCTTGAAAAAGCAGTACGCGACATGAAACGCCTAATGATAGAGGCAAGGTTATAAATTTAACCCTATGGTGACAGCATTTAATAGCAATACTTAACTAAGTAAAGTCGTAATATTAAAACCTATTAAAAGCGCATTTACTGCGCTTTTTTATTATGTGTTTTTTAGCGTTGATGCTCAGTAACACGTGCATCTGCCATGAGATTTTCCAGCTCATCCTGCAGCTCAAATAATTCAGGCTCAACGTTATCGAGCACACAGTCACTTTTAAGTGAGGTTTCTATGGTTTCTGCCAGAGATTTAAGCTTAGGCACCCCGGTATAACAGCACGCGCCATGGAACTTATGAATAACACTTAATACTGTTTGGCAATCGTTTTGCTCAATAGCCTCGTTAAGCTGCGAGAGCGTCTCTGGCACACTATGTAACAGCATATTAAGCATTTCCATCGCCAGCTCACCTTTGCCGCCAGCGCGCTGTAGCGCAAGCGACCAATCTAAGCAGTTACTTTCAAATGGAGCTGGGCTTTGTGGCGTTACACTTTTAATTTTGTCGCGGGTTACAGGCGATTGCGGACTATGATCGCAAATAATTTGGCTGAGCATATCTTCATCAATAGGCTTAGTTAAATAGCCTTTAAAGCCATCTTTTAATAGCTGCTCTTTTTCACTGTGCAGTGCATGCGCGGTTACCGCAATAATAGGCGTGTCTTCGTTTAAAGACGACTCCTTAATCAGTTTACAGGCGGTAATGCCATCCATTATCGGCATTTGTATATCCATAAAAATAACATCGTACTTGTGGCTTTTACTTAAGCTGTAGGCTTGAGAGCCATTGTAGGCCGTGTCTATAAATTCAACTTGTTCTTTTAACAAGGTGCAAATAAGCTTTAAGTTTGCATCGTTGTCATCTACCACCAGTACTTTTAATGGCAATAAGGTTTGATCGCTTGGCTCAATATTTAAGGTTGGGTGATCAAGTCGATAAGGTGCAGCGAGTACTTCACATAATTTACGATGATTAAGCGGCTTGCTTAAACAGGCATCGGCGCCGCTGCCAATAAATGCCTCGCGCATATTATGTGATACCGTATTGAGCATAAGGTATAAATAATCGCACGACTCGCGAACCATATTCACATAGCCTTTAAGGCGCTGCATATCATCTACCGATGCCATATCACCAATAATACAAATATCGTATTTAAACATTTTATGCTTGATAGCATCTAAAAACGCAGCCTCATTAAAGCAGGCCGTTACAACCGCCTCCCACTCGTTTAATACAGAAAGCACTGAGTGATGCGTATGCTCGTGTGGCTCTAAGTATAATATGCGTTTACCAATAAGAGACTTAGAAGGTAGGTCGTTACTGAAGGTATGATCAGGCAACCTAAACACACCATTAAAGGTAAAACAGGTGCCGCTTCCAGGAGCTGAATTTAGCGTTATTCGGCCATTCATAGCCTCAACAATGTGTTTAGTAATGATTAAGCCTAAACCTGTGCCGCCAAACTTTCGGGTAATGGATGAATCAGCCTGGCCAAATGCGGTAAATAGTGCATCTTGTTTGTCCATTGGTATACCCACACCAGTGTCGGTTACTGAGACTAAGATAGAGGCACGGTCTTCATCTAATAAACGGTAGCTAATATCAACTTTTATTGAGCCTTTTTCGGTAAACTTAATGGCATTACTTAACAAATTAATAAGGACTTGTTTAAGGCGTGTTGGATCACCCGTTAAATCATCAGGTACCTGCGGGTTAATATATATAGATAGCTCAAGTTGTTTTTCATGCGCCGAAGGCGCTAATAATGTCATCACTTCGTTTACGCTATCGCGCAGTTGAAACTGGATGGATTCAAGCTCCATGGCGCCCGCTTCAAGCTTAGAAAAATCTAAAATATCGCTAATAATCGTCAATAAACTGTTGGCAGAAAGCTCTATGGTATCGAGGTAGTCTTTTTGATGTTTATTTAAAGGTGTTTTATACAACTGCCGCGTAAAGCCAATAACCCCATTAAGCGGGGTGCGTAGCTCGTGACTCATTTTGGCTAAAAAATCTGACTTAACGCGGTTCGCATCTTGCGCCTCTTTTTTGGCCATGGTTAGCTGAATATTTGAAGTTTCGTATTGCTCTAGGGTTTCGCGGTAATCACTGGTGGCCTGATCAATATTTTTCTGCATTTCGTCTTTTTGCATAACCATAGTGTGGGCAATGGTATTAAGCCCTTCACGCAACAGTTCAAATTCTCCCATCATGGTGTCGTTTAAACCTGTGTCTCTTTTACCCTCTACTAACTTATCGGTAGCAAGTACCAACTTATTAAGTGGGTTCATGAACATCCGGCTAAGCTTAAGGGCTAAAATAGAAGCCAATACTATTGAAAATAAAATAACAATGCCGCTAATTAACACCGCTCGTTGCTGGCCTATAATGGCTTGGTCTTTATTTAGTTGCAAAATAACGGTGCCAAGCGGGGTTTGAAAATCATTAATATCCCATTTTGATACCGGCGCGGAGTGATTAAAAATAGGGGTGTAGAAGGTGATTAATTCTTCAGTCTTATTAATTTTCGTTGTATTGAGGTTTTCAATTTGCGCTTTTTGGGTCAGTTCATCAAACGAGCGATGGTAGTTACTGGTCATAATAAGCTGATTGTTAGTATCAAAAATAGCAATCGACTTAATGGTAGGAGAATGCTTATTGTGCGTGTAACTAATAAGACGATTGAGCAGCTTTTTATTTTTTTCAAGTAAGGGCTGCTCTAATGCAATTGCTAGGGGCTCAGATATTGAGCTGCCTTGTTGATATAAAATTTCATCAAGCTCAATGTAACGATTTATTGTAAAATAGCCGCCAAGTAACAAACCAATGATCACTGTGGGGATCAAGGTTAAGGTTAAAACAGAATCACGTAAGCCTAATTTGGTCATAATGGAAGCGTTATTATCATTATTAGTATGCACCGAGTATATACGGTTCATCGGCTATTCTCAAAGCATCTGATTTGCTTATACGTAATACAAAATTTAAGGTAATGCCGCATGGCGCAAATTTTTAAAGCAAAGAAAAAACCACTTAAACAGCAAACACTCACACTTAATATTACGGCCATGGATCATCAGGGGCGAGGTGTTGCCAAACACAATAATAAAGTGTGCTTTGTAAGCGGCGCTTTAACGAATGAGAAAGTAACGGCAAGCCTAATAGAAGATAAAGCTAAGTACAGTAGTGCTAAGTTGGTTAAGGTTATTAATTCAAGCGATGCACGCACGCAACCATTTTGCCCGCATTATAATCACTGTGGTGGTTGTCAGTTACAGCACCTAGAAATAAATCAGCAAGTGGTTGAAAAGCAAACTGCAGTGACGCAATTATTTAAAAAATTTGCCAAATTAAGCGAGTTAAATTGGCAAGCGCCTTTATTAAGTAAGCCCACTCATTACAGGCGCAGCGCCCGAATTGCTGTAATGTATGATAAAGCCGCTAAAAAAATGCGAGTTGGGTATCGTGCGCTTAGCTCTAAAAATGTGATTAGTATTGAGCAATGTGATGTGCTTAGTAAGGCATTTACTAACGTATTTAGTGTTTTTGAAACGCTTATTAATCAATATAAAGCGCTACACAGTATAAGTCATTTACAGTTATGCCAAAACGAAGCTGGGAACTTTATTGTTATTCGTCATACTAAAGCGATAGCAGATGAAGCCAAAAGCTGTGTACAAGAGGCGGCAAATGCACAGCAGTGGTTAATTACTTGGCAAGACAGCAGCGATGTTATAGAACAAGCTCACTTACCTACGCCTTATTATTTTTTAGAAAAATTTAATTTAAAGTTCGAGTTTGGCCTTGGTAATTTTATTCAAGTAAATGATGAAGTGAACCAAGCTATGTTAATGCAGTCGGTAAATTGGCTTAACTTGCAAGGAAACGAGCAGGTATTGGATTTATTTTGTGGTATTGGTAACTTTTCATTAGTGCTTGCTCAGCATGCTAAATCGGTTATTGGCGTAGAAGGGGTTGCATCGGCGGTTGCAATGGCGACACAAAATGCGCACACTAACTCTATTACTAATGCGCACTTTCATTGTTTTGATTTAACGCAAAAAATTGAAACAGCACAATGGTTTAATAAGGCGCTAGACGTATTAGTATTAGACCCTTCTCGTACCGGTGCTATGGCTGTTTTAGAGCAACTACCTTTAAAGCAGTTTAAAACCATTTTATACGTTTCTTGCGATCCTGTTACTTTAGCCCGTGACAGTGCAATTATTTCGCAAGCAGGTTTTGAAGTTACTAAAATTGGGCTAATGAATATGTTTCCGCATACAGGACACATAGAAACAATGGCGTTATTTCAACGGAGGTAAAGCGTTTTATGGTCGCTACACGTCAATCACATCAGCAGGACGACACAGGTGACTTTGCTACTAGCCTAAAACAGTTAGCGTTATCGCAAGATAAAATAACGCTACTAAACAAAGCGCAAGCATTGTGTGTTACATGTGACAACCAAGCACGGCAAAACACGGCTATCGAAATGGTCGAAATTTTAGCCGAGCTTAATTTAGATGCAGAATCTCTCGCAACTGCGTACCTTACGCATTATTACTTAAATGACTTAGTGGATCTTGAAACCGTAGAAGCACAACTTGGCAAAAATGTAGCCATGCTTCTAACGGGGGTTGCACAAATGGCGGCTATTAGTACTTTATCTCACCAAGGTAAAGGAACAATGCAGGTAGATAACATTCGTAAAATGTTACTTACTATGGTTGAAGATGTGCGCGCGGTTGTAATTAAACTTGCCGAGCAAGTGTGCCATTTACGTAATGTAAAAAATGGCGATGAAGAAGAGCGTGTTATTGCCGCTAAAGAAACCGCCGATATTTTTGCCCCGTTAGCAAACAGGTTAGGTATAGGGCAGCTTAAGTGGGAACTTGAAGATTTATCGTTTAGGTATTTACACCCCGACACTTATAAAAGCATTGCTAAGCAACTTGATGACAAACGCCTTGCCCGTGAAGCTTATATGGAAGATATGGTGGAGCAAGTTAAAGCGCGCCTAAGCGAAGCCGGTATTGAGGCGCAAGTGTATGGCCGCCCTAAGCACATTTACAGCATTTATAAAAAAATGCAGCAAAAAAACTACGAGTTTGATCAGCTGTTTGATATTCGGGCGATGCGCATAGTGGTTGAGCGGCTGCAAGATTGTTACGGCGCACTAGGTATTGTGCACACTAATTGGCGTCACCTAAATAAAGAGTTTGACGACTACGTTGCTACACCTAAACAAAACGGCTATCAGTCAATTCATACTGTGGTATTTGGCCCTGAAGGAAAAACCGTTGAAATACAAATACGTACCAGCGAAATGCATCAAGATGCTGAGCTAGGTGTAGCCGCGCACTGGATGTACAAAGAAGGTGCCTTACCAGGGCGTGGCTCAGGTTATGAGCAAAAAATTAGCTGGTTGCGCAAATTACTGCAATGGCAAGAAGAAGTGGTCGATGGAGGCGACTTAGCCGAAGAGCTTAAAAACCAAGTTGTAGAAGACCGCGTTTATATATTTACCCCAAGTGGCGACATTATTGATTTACCTGTTGGTGCTACACCGCTGGATTTTGCTTATTACATTCACTCAAATGTAGGGCATCGCTGCATAGGGGCGAAAGTATTTGGCAAAATAGTGCCGTTTACGCATCAGTTATCTACGGGCGATCAGGTCGAAATTCTCACGCAAAAGCAGCCAAATCCAAGCCGCGATTGGCTAAATCCATCGCTTGGTTATATTAAATCGTCGCGTGCGCGGGCTAAAATCCATCATTGGTTTAAACAGCTCGACCGCGATAAAAATTTAAGCGCCGGTAAAGAGATTCTTGATAACGAACTGCAAAAGCTAGATTTAACCTATAAAGATTTAGACCCCGCTATTAAGCGCTTTAACTTTAAAGAGTTAGATGACTTAATGGTTGCCATAGGCGCAGGCGATGTACGTTTAAATCAAATGCTCAACTTTGTAAGCGACCGTACCGAAGAAGAGCCCGTTATTCGTTTTAAAGCGCCTAGTAAAGTAACAGGCGATAAAAACGGTATTGTGGTGGACGGCGTTGGCAGCCTAATGAGCCACGTTGCAAAATGTTGTCGCCCAGTCCCTGGCGATAAAATAATTGGCTATATTACACAAGGCCGAGGCATAGGCGTGCACCGAGAAGATTGCGATGCATTTAACAACTTAAAAGAGCAGCACCCAGAGCGCGTTATATCGGTGAGTTGGTCAGATGAAATAAACGGCTCTTATGCGCTGAGTATAAAAATTGAAGCAAGCGATCGCTCAGGTTTAATCCGCGATATTAGCTCTGTACTGGCTAATGAAAAAGTAAATGTGATCAACATGAACGTTAATACCGTTGGGGCCGATCAGCTGGCAGTATTTACTATGCAAATAGAAGTGCATGACCTATCGGGCACAAACCGGGTATTATCTAAGTTGCATCAAATTGAAGGTGTACACAGTGCCAAACGAAACCAATAAAGTGGCTGATACCAACGCACTCGAGCAGCTTTTACATATAATGCAAACACTTCGCGATCCTGAGGTAGGGTGTCCTTGGGATTTAAAACAAGACTTTAAATCTATTGTGCCACATACATTAGAAGAAGCTTATGAAGTTGCAGATTGCATAGAGTCGGGTAATTTAAACGATCTTAAAAATGAGCTCGGTGACTTACTGTTTCAAATAGTGTTTTACGCCCAACTTGCCAAAGAGCAGGAACTATTTGATTTTAACGACGTGGTTAGTGAGCTAAATAGTAAACTTACCCGCCGTCACCCTCATGTTTTTAACACTAAGCAAGCGTTAACCGACGAGCAATTAGCAACGCAATGGCAAGCAATTAAAGCACAAGAGCGTGCAGCAAAAGTACAGCCGAGCAACGCCTCGCTTTGGCAAGATATACCCACTAATATGCCAAGCTTAGCTAAAGCTAAAAAAATTCAGCAGCGGGTCGCCGCACTTGGTTTTGACTGGCCTACTTATCATGGTGCACTTGATAAAGTAAGCGAGGAAGTACTTGAAGTAAAAGAAGCGCTTGAGCACGACCCTTTATCTGATCACACCGCAGAAGAAATAGGCGACTTATTATTTGCTACGGTCAATGTGGCTCGCCATGTTAAACGCGACCCGGAGCAGTTACTCAGACAAGCCAATGATAAGTTCTCGGGGCGCTTTGAAAAAGTGCAAGGTTATTTAATTGCAAAAGGAAAAAGTTTAGAGAGCGCAACGCTTGATGAAATGGAAAAAGCATGGGAAGCCATTAAAAAAGTGAAATGAGATGAGCTCAGCACAAACTAATGTTAATCAAAGAACATTTTTTGTGCGGGTAAACGCTATTTTTAGCTGGATTGCTCAACGCTGTTTTGGTATAATTTCGCCCCGTCTTGATGATATACCCAGAGTCTCTTTCTCGGGTGTTATATTCCTTTTAATTCCTGATATTCTAGGGTTCGCATGAGTACAAAATTTATCTTCGTTACTGGCGGGGTGGTTTCTTCGTTGGGTAAAGGTATTGCAGCAGCGTCATTGGCAGCTATTTTAGAGGCCCGCGGTTTAGATGTTACCATTTTAAAGCTGGATCCTTACATAAACGTTGACCCAGGCACAATGAGCCCAATTCAACACGGTGAAGTATACGTTACAGAAGACGGCGCCGAAACGGATCTTGATTTAGGTCACTACGAGCGTTTTATTCGCACCAAAATGACCAGCCGCAACAACTTCACACAAGGGCGTGTATACGAAGACGTGTTACGCCGTGAGCGCCGTGGTGAATACTTAGGTGCAACCATTCAGGTTATTCCACACATCACAAACGACATCAAGCAACGTGTATACGACGGTGCTGAAGGTCATGACATTGCGATTGTAGAAATTGGTGGCACAGTAGGCGATATTGAATCACAACCGTTTATTGAAGCAATTCGTCAGTTAGGTACTGAAATTGGCCGCGAACGTGCGCTATTTATTCACCTAACGCTAGTGCCATTCTTAGGCCCTGCAGGCGAAGTTAAAACAAAGCCAACACAGCACTCAGTTAAAGAGTTACGCTCTGTAGGTATTCAGCCTGATATTCTTATTTGTCGCTCAGACCGTAAATTGCCTAACAACGAACGTGCAAAAATTGCATTGTTCACAAACGTTGAAGAAAAAGCGGTTATTTCGCTGCCAGACGTAGACAGCATTTACAAAATTCCTGCGTTATTAAAGTCACAAGAGCTAGATAACTTTGTGTGTCGTCGTTTCCACCTTGACGCACCAGAAGCTGATTTAGTTGAATGGGAACAGGTACTTTATCAAGAGTCTAACCCAACGGGCGAAGTAACGATTGGTATGGTTGGTAAGTACATTGAACTACCAGATGCATACAAATCAGTTAACGAAGCACTAAAACATGCAGGTCTTAAGAACCGTTTAACTATTAATATTGAATACGTTGACTCGCAAGACTTAGAAAGCAAAGGGGTTGAATTGCTTTCTCATCTAGATGCTATTTTAGTACCAGGTGGTTTTGGCGGCCGTGGTGTTGAAGGTAAAATTTTAGCGGCTAAGTATGCCCGTGAAAACAAAATACCTTACCTAGGCATTTGTTTAGGTATGCAAGTAGCCCTTATTGAATACGCACGTAACGTTGCTGGTTTAACCGATGCTAACTCAACTGAGTTTAATATTAACTCAAAAGCACCTGTTGTGGGCTTAATTACAGAGTGGCTAGATGCTGAAGGTAATATTGAAGTACGTGATGAAAAATCTGACTTAGGTGGCACAATGCGTCTAGGCGCACAAAAATGTCATTTAACGCCGGGTTCTAAGGTGCATGAAGTGTACGGCAATACAGAAATTGTTGAACGCCACCGTCATCGCTACGAAGTAAACAACAACTTTGTAGAGCAATTAGAGCAAGCTGGCTTAAGCTTTACTGGTTTATCAGAAGATAAAAAACTTGTCGAAATAATCGAAAACAAAGATCACCCATGGTTTATTGCTGCGCAATTCCACCCGGAATTTACGTCAACACCACGCGATGGTCATCCGTTATTTGAAGGGTTTGTAGCAGCCGCTCATACTCATCAAAAAACGTCTTCGTAATTAAAAAAAGCCGTGCATATTGCACGGCTTTTTTGTCTAAAGGGCTGACTAAAAGATATAAAACGTAGTAAAGTTAGCTGAACTCACCATTTTGGGAATATAGAGGAATCAAGATGTCAGAAATCGTAAAAGTAATTGGTCGCGAAATTATGGACTCGCGTGGTAACCCGACTGTTGAAGCTGATGTATATTTAGCTGATGGTTCTTGGGGCCGAGCTGCCGCTCCTTCAGGTGCATCAACAGGTACTCGCGAAGCGCTAGAGCTACGTGATGGTGACAAAGCCCGTTACTTAGGTAAAGGTGTATTAAACGCAGTTGGTTTTATTAACAACGAAATTGCGGATGCGCTAAAAGGCCAAAATGCATTAGAGCAAAGTGCTGTAGATAAAGTAATGCTAGATTTAGATGGCACCGAAAATAAAGAAAAACTAGGTGCAAATGCTATCTTAGCAGTGTCACTAGCGACTGCAAAAGCCGCTGCACAATTTAAAAAAGTTGAGCTTTACGAGCACATCGCAGACTTAAACGGTACACCAGGTGTTTACTCAATGCCGCTGCCTATGATGAACATCATCAACGGTGGTGAGCACGCAGATAACTCTGTAGATATTCAAGAGTTTATGATCCAACCTGTTGGCGCTGCAAACTTCCGCGAAGGCCTACGTATGGGCGCTGAAGTATTCCACAGCCTTGCTAAAGTATTAAAAGCAGACGGTCATTCTACAGCGGTAGGTGATGAAGGTGGTTTTGCACCAAACCTTGAGTCAAACGAAGCCGCTCTTGCTGCTATTAAAACTGCTGTTGCAAACGCAGGTTATGAGCTAGGTAAAGACATTACGCTTGCTATGGACTGTGCTGCATCAGAGTTTTACGACAAAGAAGCAAACATTTACGACCTTAAAGGTGAAGGTAAAAAATTCACTTCAGAAGAATTTAACTACTTCTTAAAAGAGCTAACTGAGCAATACCCAATTGTGTCTATTGAAGATGGCTTAGATGAGTCTGATTGGGATGGCTTTGCACACCAAACTAAGCTACTGGGTGATAAAATCCAGCTAGTAGGTGATGATTTATTCGTAACGAACACTAAGATTTTAAAACGTGGTATCGACAACGGTATTGCTAACTCAATCCTAATCAAATTTAACCAAATTGGTTCACTAACTGAAACGTTAGCAGCAATCAAAATGGCTAAAGATGCAGGCTTTACTGTTGTTATTTCTCACCGCTCTGGCGAAACAGAAGATGCAACAATTGCTGATTTAGCGGTAGGTACTGCTGCAGGTCAAATTAAAACGGGTTCACTGAGTCGTTCTGACCGTGTTGCAAAATACAACCAACTTCTTCGCATTGAAGAAGCGCTAGGTTCAAAAGCACCTTACAACGGTCTTAAAGAAGTTAAAGGCCAGTAATTCTGTTTTATATAGAATCTAATTCTTAATTTTAGATGATAAAATCCTCGCTCAGGCGGGGATTTTTTATGCCAGTTACTTTTCTAATAGGAGACCTGAGTGAACCTTCTAAGGTGCCTATTTAGTAAAAACGAGCACACCTGAAGCGTTTAATAATTACGTGTAATTAAAGCTGAAACTGCTGCTTTAAAATCTCACCTGTAAAACTGGTTTTTAAATAAAAACCACGCGGTAGGGTTTTTATAATTTGACCATTTGGCCCAATAGCATCAGTAACCACTTTGCTGTTTGCCGCCTTAGGCCTTATTTGAATCGCATCCCCTAAATGACCTGATATTTCATCTACTCGTCCGAGTGCGATTAACTCCATTTGTTCTTCCCAGTCACGCTGTAATAAGGCATCTTGCTCAGGTGTTGGTTGCCACAAAAAGCCGCTACCTATCGTTCTGTCAAATGGGGCTATATCTCGCTCACTTAGTATGGGTAACCATAAAACATGATTTAGCTTTTTACGCACAGCGCTTGTATGCCATGTCATACCGGTGACGTTTATTAAAGGTGTTACCGATACAAACGTAGTCTCTAGTGGCTTGCCTTTGTAAGAAATGGGGAGTGTTTTTAGCTCTATCCCTAAATCTTCAAAGTCGGGGAGGGGTTTGGAGGCTGCAGTAGCGCCTAACACGTATTCAATAAGTTGCCCAGTCCAGCCTTTTTCGCGCAATAGGTCGTCAGGGGTTTTAAAACGGTATTGCGATGCCAATTGGCCTAAAGTTAATCCGGCAATAGCGTTTACGCGTTGCATTAAGTCATTAATTGAATGGGGTCTAGTTGGTCGCATGCTATTGGTTTACCTTGAATAATTAACAGCACCATGATAGCAAAAGCCTACTTAGGTGGATATCTCTGCTTTTGGTTGTTTTTTATACGTGTTGTGTTTGGCGTAATTTTGCTCACGCCAAAAAGTCACAATTTAACTGTAAGTGACTGACCAGCTTTAATATTTTTGCTTAACTCATTCAGTTTTAATTAAGTTGGCAAATTCTATATGGGATAAATACAACAATATAAACATGTTTATCCACAGAATCTGTGGAGAAAGCAAGTTTTTAGATCTTCTATTGTGGACTTGTTTGCAAAATAGCCGTGTTTATTAAAAGTTATTCACAAGCTGTGAGTAAATAGTACAAAACTTATTAATCAAGGCATAGCTTAGTTTTTTTTGCTAAAAGTTACATGATTTAGGGGTTATTTTAGCCCTAGACTCATCAGGTGCTAATTTATAGTTAAGTTGTTATGCACAGTGTAAATAGTAAACTTGTGACTAGGGCGTGATGACTTTGGGGATAATAGTGTTTGCCGAATTGCAGCTAATGTGGAACAATCATTAAAAATCGACTTACAAATGAGGCACTAAGGTGATTGATGCCGAAGGTTTTCGTGCCAATGTCGGAATTGTAATTTGCAATAATCAGGGGCAAGTTTTTTGGGCTAGACGTTACGGTCAACATTCTTGGCAATTTCCCCAAGGTGGTGTTGATGACGGAGAAACACCCGAACAAACCATGTACCGTGAATTACACGAAGAAGTAGGTTTGCGACCAGAAGATGTAGAAATAGTCGCAAGCTCAAAACATTGGTTACGCTATAAATTACCCAAACGATTAATTCGCCGCGACTCTAGTCCGGTGTGTATTGGGCAAAAACAAAAATGGTTTTTATTAAAACTGCGTTGCAAAGATGAAGATGTAAATTTGCTTAAAACTCATCATCCCGAATTTGATGATTGGCGCTGGGTAAGCTATTGGTATCCAGTGAGGCAAGTGGTGTCGTTTAAGCGCGATGTATACAGACGGGTGATGAAAGAGTTTGCACCGTTTGCAATGCCTTTTAATAAAAGAGAACATCATAAAGAGCAGTGGCGACACAAAAGGTAGTAGTATAATTATAAAATAAGGAGCAGGTAATGCTGGCAACACTAAGAACTATTGCTGAGTCTGTGTCGCAACAAGCGAACTTAGACAGTGCCCTAGTGTGCTTTGTGAAAATGGTGAAAGAAGCCATGAAAACCCAGTGCTGCTCTATTTATTTTGCCGACTACAGTCAAGATAACTTTGTACTTATGGCAACCGAAGGCCTAAACCCTGATGCCGTAGGTAAGTTTAGAATTGGTTTTACCGAAGGGCTTGTTGGTTTAGTTGCTCAGCGTGAAGAGCCTATTAATATTGCTTTTGCAAAATCTCACCCGCGTTTTAAGCTCTCCCCCGAAGTAAACGAAGAAGGTTACAATGCCTTTTTGTCTGTACCTGTGGTGCATCAAAAAAAGGTATTGGGCGTTATTGTTGTGCAACAAAAAATGGCGCGGGTTTTTAGCCAAGACGAAGAGTCGTTTTTAATTACGCTTTCGGCGCAGCTAGCCTCGCAACTTGCGCATGCTGAAATAAAAGAGCTTTTACGCCAAGACGAATCATCACATCAAACCTCAGTGCTAAAAGGGGTGTCGAGTGCGCCGGGCATAGGAATTGGCCAAGCCTTTGTGGTGCTCCCCAAGCTTGATTTTAAATCTATAGAGCTTAAAAAAGACTCTGATAGTGCTGAGCAGAAACGTTTATTTACACAAGCCGTTGCCGCTACCCGCAAAGAATTTAATACCCTGTCTATGACTTTGAGTGACTCAATACCCCGTGAAGCACTCGCGGTATTTGATGTATACCAACAATTACTTGATGCCAAAAGTTTAGGCCACAACGTTGAGGTACAGTTACAAGAGGGCTGGTGTGCAAAAAGCGCCTTAAAAATTGTTATTGAGCGGCTTATTTCACAGTTTAATGCCATGCAAGACCCTTACATTAAAGAGCGGGCCGTTGATGTAAAAGACATTGGACTAAGAGTATTACACCACCTTGTAAACACTGAGCACGCAGTAAAAGATTATCCGCCGAATACTATATTAATTGCGAATACTTTAACGCCCGCCATGTTAGCTGAAGTACCCAACGGGCATTTAGCAGGTGTAGTGAGTGTAAATGGCTCAGCCAATAGCCATGCCTCTATATTGACCCGCGCTATGGGAATACCAGCTATTTGGGGTATCGAAGATTTACCCTTATTGCAATTTGATGGTAAACCAATGATTTTAGATGCCTTTTCTGGGCGTTTATATATTTCTCCTTCGCAAGTGTTACTCGATGAATACGCACAGTTAAAGCACCAAGATAAATTACTCAATAACCGCTTTTTAGCAGAACAAAGTGCACAGTCGGTTACCTTAGATGGTGAGCAAATCAATTTAATGCTCAATGCAGGGCTTGAGCTTAATACCGAACAAAGTAGTACACATATTTGCGATGGGGTAGGGCTTTATCGTACCGAAGCATGGTTTATGCAAAAGGGGCAATTTCCTTCACAGGCCGAGCAAGAAAACTGGTATAGGGAGGTACTAAAAAGTTATCACCCAGCGCCAGTGGTTATGCGAACGCTCGACATTGGTGGCGACAAAGTTTTAGATTACTTTAATATCACCGAAGAAAATCCCTTTTTAGGTTGGCGGGGTATACGCATAAGCCTTGACCATCCAGAACTGTTTTTAGATCAACTCAAAGCCATGTTAAAAGCAAATATGGGCTTAGGTAATTTAAAAATAATGCTACCAATGATCAGTGGCTCAGAAGAAGTAGACGAAGCGCTCGCGTTATTTGAACAAGTTTATTTTGAATTAAGCGAAAAGTGCCTAAATCAAAAGTTAGAACGCCCCGAGGTAGGAATAATGCTTGAGGTGCCATCAAGTATATTTATGCTTGATGAGTGGGCTAAGAAGGTCGACTTTTGCTCAGTAGGCAGTAACGATTTAACGCAATACTTACTTGCTGTAGATAGAGCAAATGCGAGGGTGGCTCAGTTATTTAACCCATATCACCCCGGTGTGTTAAGGGTATTAAATAAAGTGGCTAATGAATGCAGCAAACACAGCTTACCTTTTAGTTTATGTGGCGAGCTGGGCGGCGAGCCAGAGGGCGCAATTTTACTTATTGCCATGGGCTATAGGCATTTAAGTATGAACATGTCGTCATTGACTAAAGTAAAGTGGATTTTAAGACGCTTAAACATTAACGATATGCAGCAGTTACTTGCAGAGTGCCTAATGCAGTCGAACGCTAAACAGGTACTGCGTCTAACGCGCAATTTTATGATTGAGCACCAATTAGGCGATCTATTCTACACCGCTAAATAATGCAGCGCTTAAAGATGCTATTAACGTAATAATCCTTTAATATATGCGCACGAAAAGGTATTTGAGAACACTATGTATGACTTAGCTTTACTCGTGGTCAGTTGTGCGCTACTTGGCTGTGTAGTTGGCTTTTTAGCAGGGCTATTAGGGATAGGCGGCGGTTTAATTATTGTGCCTGTTTTAAGTAGTTTATTGCTGATGTTTAATGTTACTTCACCTGATCACGTTTTGGTTATTTCTATTGCAACATCGCTTGCCTCTATTTTATTCACGTCTACTTCTTCAGTATTGGCTCATCATAAAAATGATAATGTACCGTGGCAAATTGCGCCTTGGGTAATGTCGGGTGTAGGCTTAGGCGCTTTAATAAGTGGCTTTGCCGCCAGTTTAATACCAGAACAAGCGTTACGCAGCGTGTTTGCTGTGAGTGTTGTGTTTATTGCAGGCAGAATGGTATTGGCATCACGCAGTAAATCGCTTAATGAAAAACCATTACCAAAAGGGCCTATTTTAGGGAGCATTTCTGCCCTTATGGGGGCGCTTTCTGGTTTAATAGGTATTGGCGGCGGCGCGCTTATTGCCCCTATGCTTAACTACTTTTCGGTTGATATAAAAAAAGCGATAGGGTGCGCATCAGCATGCGGCATTGTTATCGCGTTATTTGGCTCTATTGGTTATATAAGCGCAGGTTGGAACGTAACTGATTTAGCCCATGGGTTCGCAGGGTTTGTATACTTACCTGCATTATTTGGTATTGTAATAACATCGTGGTTTGTGGCGCCCTTAGGGGCTAAAGCAACTCATTATTTACCTGTTACTATAATAAAGAAAATTTTCGCGGTGTTGCTTGTGCTCATCGCACTTAAAATGGTTTTTAGCTAAAGGTTTATTTATGGCACTTGAGTTTCCTCAAATCGATCCAATAATTTTTTCTGTTGGACCGCTAAGCGTACGTTGGTACGGTTTAATGTATTTAATTGGTTTTGCGTTTGCAATGTGGTTTGCTAATCGTCAAGCCGAAAAACCAAATTCTGGTTGGACTAAAGAGCAAGTAAGTGACTTGCTTTTTTACGGCATGCTTGGGGTTATTTTAGGTGGCAGAATTGGCTATGTATTGTTTTATCAGTTTAGCTACTTTTTAGAAAATCCATTCTATTTATTTAGAATTGACCAAGGCGGAATGTCCTTCCACGGCGGAACTTTAGGGGTTATTACCGCTATTATTCTATTTGCAAAAACCCGTAAAAAATCATTGTTTGCAGTGGGTGACTTTGTAGTGCCGCTTGTACCAGTGGGTTTATTAGCAGGGCGTATTGGTAACTTTATAAATGGCGAATTATGGGGCCGCGTAAGCGATGTGCCATGGGCCATGGTATTTCCAACGGGTGGGCCGCTTGCGCGTCACCCATCGCAGTTATACGAAGCCTTTTTTGAAGGGTTAGTCCTGTTTTTAATTTTATTATGGTTTATTAAAAAGCCTCGCCCTGCAGGCAGTGTAGCCGGTGTATTTTTATTAGGGTATGGCGTATTTAGATTTTGTATTGAATATTTCCGCCAACCTGATGCGCAGCTTGGCCTATTTGCCGACTTTATCTCAATGGGGCAAATACTCTCGTTGCCTATGATTATTGGTGGCCTTGGGCTATTAATTTGGGCATATAAAAAACCGCAACCTGTAACAGCAGCAAAGGCATAGTAAAACATAACATGAAACAATATTTGAATTTATGTCAGCGCATTGTTGACGAAGGTGTATGGGTAGAAAACAAACGCACAGGCACGCGCTGCCTAACTGTTATTAATGCCGACTTAGAATACGATGTAGGTAATAATAAATTTCCTATGATCACCACGCGTAAAAGTTATTACAAAGCCGCTATAGCAGAGCTTTTAGGTTACTTACGCGGGTACGATAGCGCAGCGCAATTTCGCGATATAGGTTGTAAAACCTGGGATGCAAACGCAAACGATAATAACGCATGGCTTAATAACCCTAACCGTAAAGGTGAAGACGATATGGGCCGCGTCTACGGCGTGCAAGGCCGCGGATGGCAACGACCGGATGGCTCAACGCTCGATCAGCTTGCTAAAGTAGTAAATAACTTAAAGAACGGGATTGATGACAGAGGTGAAATAATTACCTTTTATAATCCTGGTGAGTTTGAGCTTGGTTGTTTGCGCCCATGTATGCACACACATACGTTTTCGCTGCTTGGTGACACGCTGTTTTTAACATCATATCAGCGCAGTTGCGATGTGCCGCTAGGCCTTAATTTTAATCAAATTCAGTGTTTTGTATTACTGGCCTTGGTTGCACAAATTACCGGCCATAAAGCAGGCAAGGCGTATCATAAAATTGCTAATGCGCATATTTACGAAAACCAGTTACCGTTAATGCGCGATGTACAGTTAAAACGTGAGCCGTTTGATTCACCGCAATTAAATATTAACCCAAACATAAAATCACTAGAAGATATAGAAACATGGGTAACACGAGACGATTTTGAAGTAGTAGGCTATCAATGCCACGAACCAATCCAATATCCGTTTTCAGTATAATAAGATTAAGGAGAACAAGATGAAAGCAGTGATCCCAGTAGCAGGTCTTGGAACGCGTATGTTACCTGCCACAAAAGCCATCCCTAAAGAGATGCTTCCAGTGGTAGACCGTCCGCTTATTCAATATGTAGTAAATGAAGCGGTAGCCGCAGGCGTTAAAGAAATTGTACTTGTAACGCACTCAAGTAAAAACTCTATCGAAAATCATTTTGATACCAGCTTTGAGCTAGAAGCCACGCTTGAAAAACGCGTAAAGCGGCAATTACTTGCCGAAGTACAGGCAATTTGCCCTAAAGATGTGACCATTATTCACGTACGTCAAGGTGAAGCCAAAGGCTTAGGCCATGCAATTAACTGTGCAGCGCCAATTATTGGCAACGAACCCTTTGTGGTTATTTTGCCTGATGTAATTGTTGATGATGTAGAGAGCGACCTTAAAAAAGACAACCTAGCAGAGATGATCGCCCGTTTTGAACAAACTAAGCACAGCCAAATTATGGTTGAGCCAGTACCCATGGACGAAGTAGACAAATTCGGTGTTGTTGATTTAGGTGACATAGAGCTTCACCAAGGCGAAAGCTCGCCAATTATTAACATGGTAGAAAAACCACCAGTAGATGAAGCGCCTTCAAACCTATCGGTAGTAGGGCGTTATGTATTAAGCGAAAAAATTTGGCCACTGCTTGCTAAAACGCCGCAAGGGGCTGGTAACGAAATTCAACTTACAGACGCAATTGCCATGCTAATGGAGCAAGAAAAAGTAGACGCTTACGCAATGAAAGGCCGTAGCCACGATTGTGGCAGCAAAATAGGCTACTTAAAAGCAACGATAGAGTTTGCCCTGCGCCGCGACGAGTTTGCAGATGATTTAAAAACATTTATTAAATCGTTAATTTAGGTTTTATTAAATCACCGACCAAGGCGCCTTTAGGCGCCTTTTTTTATAAAAAAAACACTAATGCTAAGCTTTTAAATAGTGCTTTTACAATTTTGCATACTAGCTAATCTGTACGCTAGATAATTAATCTATTTTGAGCCGCTATTTATAGCGTTAACTACGTTGTATTTACTTGCAATAGGCCCCTTATTGAGGCGTAATTTCGCCTTGTTTTCACAAAAAATTTCTGGCTAGATAGAGTAAATTTAAATATCAGCCTAATTAATCTCTTAAGTCGAGCTCAGGTTAATTAAACATGCTAGTTGTAAAAATGGTCTACGCTTATTTATGTTCTGAATTTGACTTGCGTTATATAGCTACATAACGTAATTTATATTGTAAAGTTTATGTTAATTGGCATTAAAGTTGTATTAAAAGCCAAACTCACGGAAGGGACACGTTAGTTATTACCTATGTAGGTCAATTAGCGTGCAGGAGCAAAAATCGCTCATTGTTTAAATTGCTAAGTTAAACGCTTTCTTGTGAGAATGTTTAACTGAAATGTAAGTGCACAGGCACTGCTTTCAGGATAACGGGTACATGCTTAAATTAAAAAAATATTATAAACACTTTTTTGTATGCCTTTTTACGCTTACGTTTGGCTCTGCGTGCTCTATTACGCCTACAGCTAAACCTGCTATTGATAATGAAATACCTAACACCGCGCCCGATTACGTATCGATAACGGCACTGGAGCTGGCCCAATTAAAAGATGCCGCCATGCAATGGCAACAAGCACGCGCCGGTATAGAGCGCATTTTAAAGCTTGAAAAAGAAATTACTTACCTCGTTAATCATATAGATATAATAAACTCTAAGGCGATTGCACAATCTAATGCAAGCCCTGCCTACAGCAGCCGCTATACTCGTACGCCTTCGCGTATAGTCAGTAACAAGCCACGTCGCCAGCAAAGGTATAAAGCCGCTAACAATAATCAAAAGCAAACTATAAAGCTTAATACACCTAAACATGTATTTGCATTACAAGTTGCCTCGGTCGACTCTAAGCAAGATGTAGCGAAGGCTTGGCAAGAGCTGAACACTAAAGCAGCACCACTATTTAGGGATAAAATATTAACCAACGTAGAAACCGCAAAAATAAATGATAAAACCTTTTATCGCTTAAAGCTTGGCTCTTATAAAAACCTTAAAAATGCCAAAGCCGACTGTGAAGTATTTAAAATGTATAAGCTTGACTGCATTGTAAGTAACTATACCGACAAGCCAATTAAACTTTAAAGCTGATAGCTCGATAAGCCCTGACTTGCTAAGCGTTGATTGGCTGTTAAAATAGCGCCCACTCTTACCCAAATTAACAACATACTTATGCTGCACTACAAGGACTTTTTAGCTACATTAGTTTTAGGCTCTGCATTAGCAAACAGTGCTCACGCACTAGCGACAGATCAAAAGCAGGCGGTGTTTATTAAAAAGGATGATTTAGCTGTACTAAAAGAGTCTGCGCAGCAGTGGCAACAAACCCAGCCTCAATTAGAAAGACTGTTAAAGCTAGAAAGTGAATTACAGCGCACAGTCGATAAATTAAAACAACTAAATACGCAGCCAGAGCTAGAGCAAACCCAGCAAACTAATCACTTAGCTGTTGTAAATCCAAATGCGCTGTTTGCAGTTCAAGTAGGGGCTTATAAAAATAAAGCGGTACTTGAAGCGGCTGTAAAACAATATCAATCGGTGCCCAATATGCTTGAAGTTAATACCGAACAAGTACTCATTGAGCAGCACACATTTTATAGGTTAAAGCTTGGTGCGTTTAAAACAAAAAACGCAGCTGAAGATGCCTGTAAGTCATTAACAAACAACAATACTTGCTTTGTAACCTATTATGTCAAAACGCCTCAAAGTTAATAAAAACGCCTTAAAGTTAATTAGGCATAATAATTGCTTTATCCTCGATATGTTTTAAAGAGGACGGCAACTATGCGCCTTTTACTGCCTTTAGTATTGTTAAATTTAACTGCTTGCAATTTGGTTCCGCCCCCAGAGCCGAGTGTGCCCACTGACGCGCCAAAAGCAGCAATGGCACCCTATACTGTAAACGAGTATGTAGCCAATCTAACCTCGCAGCTTAATCATATAAATGGCGCTTTAAATGCCAATGCGCGTATTGGTGTGAGTAGCTTTTTTTATGCCGATGCTTTAGATACTAAGCTAGTAGCAGGGCAGGCCTCGGGTTTGAGTTTACAAATTCAAGAAAGCTTACTAACGCAATTTACCCAGCTTGGCTATCATACTGTTGAGTACCGCCTTGGCAATAACCTTATATTAGCGCAAAACGCAGACAGCATATTAAGCCGCGATTTAAGTAAATTACGCAATCGCCAAAATATTGACTTAGTCATCACCGGCACTGTAACGCGCCAGCAGCATGCTTATATAGTTAATGCACGACTCGTTAATATTGAAAATAAGCAAGTCCTGTCGGCAGGCAGCACAGAGATCCCTATAAATGTAATGTGGGGAAGTGAAAAAATTCAGCAGCGCGACGGCTCTTTGTACCGCAACGAATATTAATCAGGAGCACACCATGAGAAACCTATTAATTACCCTATGTTTGCCATTAGGCTTTGGCTGTTCGCAAATGCTAAATTCGCTACATTCAGAGCCGGAGCAAGTTGAGCAAGATAATGCAGCCCAGCTTGTTTCAGAGCAACGTGCGGTAAAAGCACCTGTAGCAAATGACGCGTTATTTCAGTCTAACTTAAACAAGCAAAGTAACTACACCAAAAGTGCCCCTGCAAAACGCAAAAATATAAACCATTATGTGCGCGGGATAATGCAAGACATGGTCGAAAACCTGCAATACGTAAACGACAAAACGCCACTTGCCGTTTCTAGCTTTGTGTTTTTAGATGATGATTACAGTGATGGAAGCCTGTTAGGTAACCAAATAGCCGAAAGCTTTATGCACGAACTGCATAGTTTTGGAGTACCGGTTATCGATTTTAAAACCACCGATTATATGCGAGTAACCCCCGCAGGCGACTTTGTATTTAGCCGCGACTACCTAGAGCTAAACCAAGATCAAAACTTTAATTACGTATTAGCAGGAACACTTGTGAGCCACCAAGGCGGCGTACTGGTAAATGCACGAATAGTGGGCATTAAAAGTAAAGCGGTAGTGGGCAGTGCGCAAGGCTTTATCCCTCAATCAGTGGTTGATGCGCTAAACAGTAGCTATCGCACCGACGGAATTATGCTTAAACAAGCCAGCGAGTGAGGTTGACCATGTTTTACAAACTATTTGCTATAGCGGGGCTAACTACAGCGTTAGCATTAACTGGCTGTTCAATAACGCAAAATAATGAGCACAACGAAAACATTAACACACGCTCAGATTACACCGTGGTAACGCAAAGTAGCCAACCAAAGCCTATGTATGCCAACCAATCTGTGCAGCAGCAAAGTGAGTACGACACAGCGAAGCAGTTTACACCGCTTAAACACCACAAAACGCTGGCAAACTATGTAGAGCAAATGGCACTTGATTTAGTCGATACGCTTGAAGCCGAAGCGCCCGATAACAACAGCATCAACATAGCGGTTACCACCATTGTCGATTTAGACGCATCGCTTAATAAAAGTAATCAGTTGGGTAATCAATTAGCAGAGACGTTTATTCATCAGCTGCAAAAATTTGGCTACGGCGTGGTCGATTTTAAAACCATGGACAACATTGATGTATCAAACAGAGGCGACTTTGTGTTATCTCGCGATATAGAAAAGCTAAGCGAAAGCAGCATGGCTAACTATGTATTAGCAGGTACGTTAATTTACCGCCCAAATGGTGTAGCAGTAAACACTCGCGTTATAAATGTTCACAGCAAACATATTGTAGCAAGCAGCCGCAAACTCATACCACTGTACGTGTTAAACAAAGAAGATATATATTTATCAAGCAATTAAGTTAATTTTAGCTTGATATGAAAAACAAGAAGCCGTTATAATTTTTGTAAGCTGTAAGCTGTAAGC